>NZ_JAJDNA010000012.1 GCF_022340925.1 Thiocapsa sp. | reverse complement strand
CGATTCTCGGTATATCAGTTAGTTACGCTTATAAGTGTCGAACTCGGGGGGCCCCGGGCCTGACCCCGCGTGCGGCGCTCGAGATTGGCGCGCATTCGGAGATCCGAGGCACCTCGGACGGCGGCAACGGAACGATTGCTGTCCGTCTCGGGATGAGGACGTACTTCGGCCAGTTCAGACCTTGAAAAGATTCCTTGGGCAGTGTCCCATCGCAGGATAGGCAGCCGATGGCGAGTTGGGCGAATTCTAGAAATCCGTGACGAAACACTGTTGGAAACAACAGGACAAGAATCCAAAAGAGGCAACCTTTGAGGGCACTCGGAGGTTTCGGGACAGGTGCTCCACAGTGTGGACAGCTGACAGCAGCTGAAGAAATGCTCTTGCCACACTCCGAGCACGGGATCAGCGCCATCTGACCCTCCCTGTCTACGATTTCCCGGTGTCTTTAGACACGGGGGCTTGACGCGCGGTTGTCTGACGGGAAGGGTGCCGGGTTTTTGTGGGCAGCGCACCGGACTGCTCCTTCCGGTGCGCAGCTGGGGAGCCCCTTTCCCGTGCTTCCTGCCTACAGGGCCCGACTCAGCTCGGGGCCCTTTTGCCTCACCTACCGTACATCCCGATCCCTGGCGTTTTAACGACGGCCCTGCCGGCAGGTGACACTAAACAGGGACACCTGACCCCTGAGGCACCGCGAGACACAAAGCCGACCCGCGCGACGTGGTGACTCTATGGTGACTTAAACAAAAAGGCCCAGCCCCATTTTGAGGCTAAGCCATTGTTTAAATTGGTGCGCCCTGCTGGGCTCGAACCAGCGACCACCTGATTAAAAGTCAGATGCTCTACCAACTGAGCTAAGGGCGCTAAAGGGCGCTCAGTATAAGAGGAGATGATGCCATTTTGAAGGGTCGGCCAGCCGCCAACCGGCACATGCGGCTCAGCGCCGATCCTGCCGGATCCGGTCGAGGCGGCTTTGGGCCAGGCGGGCCTCAGTGCTGTTCGGATAGCTGCTGACCACCTGCTCGAGGGCGACGCGGGCCTGGTCGAAGGCGTTCTGCTCGTACTGGATGTATCCGATCTTCAGCATGGCGCCCGGGACTTTGGGGCTGTTCGGATGGAGTTGCACCAGGCGGTCGAACTCTGCCAGGGCAGCGGGGTAGTTCCGCTGCACGTAGTAGGTCTCCCCCAGCCAATAACGCGCATTGTCCGTGAACTGCCCCTGGGGATAACGCCGCAGGACCTCGTTGAAGGCGTCCTTGGCCTCGTCGTACTTGCGATCCTTGAGCAGCTCGAAGGCGGCGGAGTAGGCATCGCGCTCACTCCCGCCGGTGGTCTCGGGCGAGGGCAAGGACGGGATGCCCATGCCACCCGTGGACGACGCGGTCGGAGGGCCGACCGGAGGCAGGGGCTCCGGTGTCCCCGCCGGCGCCGCGAGATCACCTGCGCCAAGATCGATCCCGCCGCGCGATAAGGCGGTATCTGCTCCGCCCGGCGCGGGGGGGCCTCCCGGCCCACCGGGGCGGTCGGCGCCCAGTCGCGAATCGATATCCAGATACTGATCGCGCTGCTGGCGCTGGAGCTTCTGGATCTCGTACTGGTGCATCTCCACGAGACCGCGCAGCTCCTGCATCTCGGCCTGGAGCTGCTGCATCTGCAGCAGCAGATCGGACCCCGCCTGACTCTCCAGGATGCGCTCGACGCGGGCGAGACGCCCCTCGAGCATGGGGTCCGCCACCGCGGCCGCGGACAGCAGGGCTGCGGCGACGAGGCCAGCGATCAGGAACACACGGTTCGGTCGGGGGTCCATCGAAGCGTCTCCTAGTACTGAATGATCACCCGGCGATTCGATCGCCAGGCCTGCTCGCCGTGACCGGGATCGGCGGGACGCTCCTCCCCGTAGCTCAAGGTGGCCAATTGATCGGGTACGACCCCGTCGGCGATCATGAACCGCCGCACCGCCTCGGCCCGCTGGTCGCCGAGGGCCAGGTTGTACTCGCGCGTGCCACGCTCGTCGGTATGGCCTTCGAGCGTCACCCGGGTCCCCGTGTTGGTGCCCAGATAGCGGGCATGCGTCTGCAGCAGGGGCACGTACTCGGGTTTGATCTCGGCGGTGTCGTAGTCGAAATAGATGGTCCGGTTGTAGAGGGGATTGCTCGGGTCTTCCCAGGGGCCGGCATAGACCGGCCGCGGGCTTTCGAGGCCGCGCGTGGTCGTCGGCGCCGGGCGGGTCCCCGCACCGACCGGCTCAGGCGCCGGTTTCGGGGCGCTCGCGCAGCCGGCGGCGAGGACCGCGGCAAGGCACATCAGGCCCGGCGCGGCGAGGCGTCTTCGGGTGCCGTGCGCAGGCGACCTCGTCACTCGGGCGTCCATGATGCGGTCGGAGGCGAGATGAGGACGCTGTGCCAGGCCCGTCCCGTTGGTGCCCGGGGTGGTGAGTCGGAGGCTGGGTTCCACGGCGGACTCCTGGGATCAATTGATGTATGGGGACCAGGCGGGCTCGCGGACCTCGCCCGTATCCTGCGACAGACGCTGGTTGCCGCCCCCGTCCACCGAGGCCGCCGCGAGGACCCCGCGCCCGCCGTGGATCGTGGCGTAAATTACCATGCTGCCGTTCGGTGCGAAACTCGGCGACTCGTCGAGGCTGCCGTTGCTGAGCAGTCGGGTGAAGCCGCGATCCAGATCGACCAGGGCGATCCGGAACTGGCCGTTCACACGCGTGACCAGCACGATGGAGCGTCCGTCCGGTGAGTAGGAGGCACGCGCGTTGTAGTCGCCCTCGAAGCTGATGCGCTGGGCGGGCCCGCCGCCCGAGGACATCCGGTAGATCTGTGGGCTGCCGCCTCGGTCCGAGGTGAAGATGATCTGCTGGCCGTCCGGCGACCAGGCCGGCTCGGTATCGATGGCGAAATGGTCGGTGAGACGAACCAGCTCGCGGCTGACCAGGTTCAGGACATAGATCTCCGGGTTGCCGTCCTTGGACAGCGTCATCGCCAGCCGGCGCCCGTCCGGTGAGAAGGCGGGCGATCCGTTGATCCCGGGATGGCTGGCAACCAGATCACGACGGCCCGTGGCCAGCTCCTGGATATAGATGGCGGCACGTCTGTTCTCGAACGACACATAGGCAAGGCGTCGCCCGTCGGGCGACCAGGCGGGCGACATGATGGGCTCGCCGGAGGAGACAATGGTCTGGGCGTCGTACCCGTCCGCCTCCGAGACGCGCAGCGTGACGGTCTGGCCCTCGCCGGGTCCGCTCGCGGTGATATAGGCGATGCGGGTCGCCGCCACGCCGGGCTGACCGGTGAGCTTCTCGTAGATGAGGTCGGCGATGCGGTGCGCGGTGTTGCGCATCCCCGCCTTGGTGGACACCAGACTGCTGCTCGCGAGCTGGTTGCCTCGGAAGACGTCGTAGAGCGTGAAGCTGACCCGGAAGCCCCCCCCTTCGGTCTCCACCCGACCGATTACCAGACTGTTCATCCCCAGCAGGCTCCAGTCGCGCAGATCCACCTCCTCGTGGCGGCTCGGCATATCGAGCATGTCGCGGGTCGGCAGCGGCCGAAACCGGCCCGTGCGTGCCAGATCGGCGCTGATGACGGCGGCGATGTCCACCGGCGGGATCAACCCGTCGCTCACCCCGAAAGGCACCACGGCGATCGGCTGGGCGGCCTCCACACCGCCGGTGACCTCGATGTTCAGCCGCGCCTCTGCAGGCCCAGCCCCAAGTCCGAGCCAGACCAGGGCGAAGGTCGCGAGGATGGGCGGCAAGCGGCGGTCTCGGCTCATATCGGTCTATCCTGCCTAGGGCCTGAAGGTGAAGGTGAACTCCCGGAAGCTCTCGAAAACGGGTCCGGACGGCACCGGTAGCGGCGAGGCCTGATTGACTGCGGCGACCACCGACTGATCGAAGGCGGTATTGCCGCTGGTCTGGACCACGCGCACGCTGTTCGGCACCACGTCCCCGCCCGGGATCAGCCGCACGGAGACGATGGTCGCCAGGTCACGACCGGTCGCCGGCGGCCGAACCCAGAACTGACGCACCCGGTCGCGGATGACCGGGATGTAGCGGTTGGCCTCGCGTGCAAGCTGCTCCGATGCCCTGTCAGAGAGCGGATCGCCATCCCGGGTTCGCTGTGCCTGCTCGGCTGCGAGCCGGCGCTGCTTCTCGGCGGCCAGCTGGCTGGCCTCCTGCTCGATGCGCTCCTGTGCGAGCTCCTCGACCAGGCGCCGCTCCTCCAGCTCGGCCATCTGCCTGGCCTCGTCCGCGAGCCTGCGCTGGCGCTCTGCTTCCGCACGGCGTTCCTCCTGGGCCCTTGCCTCGGCCGCCAGGCGCTCCGCCTCTGCGCGACGCTGCGCCTCGGCCCTGCGCTCGGCCTCCGCTTTCGCCGCCGCCAGTCGCTCTGCCTCCGCACGCCGTCGCGCCTCGGCCGCCTTTCGCTCAGCCTCTGCAAGACGCCGCGCCTCCGCCCGCGCCGCTTCGGCCTGGCGCTCGGCTGCGGCCCGGCGCTCCGCCTCGGCCTGGGCGGCGGCCAGCCCGCGCTCCGCTTCGGCCGCCAACCGCTCGGCCTCACGTCGCGCGACCTCGGCCTCATCCATGACCTCGGCCTCCGGAGCCTTCTCCGGCTCGGGCTCGGTGTCGGGGACTGGCTCCGGCTCCTCCGCCGCGAGCTCCCGGTCGGCCGGGCGCCGCGCCTGCTCGCTAGGAGACTCGGCCACCATTGCCTCGAGCGCGGCATCGCTGACGATGGTCGCCTGGACCACCCGCGCCTTGCTCCCCGCCTCCGTGACGGGTCGCTCGATCTGCACGCCGACAAAAAACAGCGCGGCGAACAAGACGTGCAGACCCAAGGACCAGTAGAAGGCCTTGGGGTTGCGCCGCAGGATCTGCCACATGTCGGGGCCTGCGCTAGCGCTCGCGGCGCTCCGGCGGCACTGTGACCAGACCGATCTCCGGCGCCCCCGCGGCCTGGGCGATCACCATGGCGCGGATCACCCGCCCGTAGTCGACCCGATGGTCGGCCCGCACCAGGATGGGCGTGCCGGGCTTGTATTCAAGCACGACACCGATGCGCTCGAGCAGGATCTGCTCGCTCGCCGGGGCATTCTTGTCCTCTCCGACATCGATATAGTAGTCGCCGAACTCGTCGACGGTGATGACCACGGACTCGGTGGTCGGGCTGGGGATTCCCCCTGCCCGCTCCTGCGGCAGGGCGACCTTCACGCCCTGGGTGATCAGCGGCGCCGTCACCATGAAGATCACGAGCAGCACCAGCATGACGTCGATATAAGGCACGACGTTGATCTCGGCCATCAGTCGGCGCCGTTGTCGGGTGCGGGTGCGCTTGAGCATGGGGTGCCGTCCTCGGACGCTCAGGCGCGCCCCTGGCGCTGCAGCAGGGTCGAGAACTCCTCCATGAACTCCTCGTAGCGGCTGCTGAGACGCTCGACTTGATTGGCGTACCGATTGTAGGCGATGACGGCGGGGATGGCGGCGAAG
This sequence comes from Thiocapsa sp., assembly GCF_022340925.1. GTDB lineage: Bacteria > Pseudomonadota > Gammaproteobacteria > Chromatiales > Chromatiaceae > Thiocapsa. Next base: position 7,671 of record NZ_JAJDNA010000012.1, on the reverse strand, counting down.
AGACCGATGGCGGTCGCGACCAGTGCCTCCGAGATGCCGGGCGCGACCAGCGCCAGCGTGGCCTGCTCCACGTTCCCGAGGGCGTGAAAGGCATGCATGATGCCCCACACCGTGCCGAAGAGCCCGATGTAGGGGCTGGTGGAGCCGACCGTCGCCAGGAAGGGCAGGCTGGTCTCCAGGCGGTCCATCTCACGGCTCAGGGCAACCCGCATCGAGCGCTCGGTGCCCTGCAGCACGGCCATTAGGTCATTGCCCTCGATCTTGCGCAGCCGCACGTACTCCTTGAACCCGGCACGGAAGATCGAGGCCAGGCCCTGGTTGCCCTTGTCGTCCTGACTCAGGTCCTTGTAGAGCGCGCTCAGATCGCCGCCGGACCAGAACCGCTCCTCGAAGGCGATGGCGCTTTTGTGCGCCTTGGACAGCACGCGCCCGCGATCCAGGATCATGGTCCAGGACATCACCGAAGCCACCACCAGGACCACCAGCACCAGCTGGACGACCAGGCTGGCCTGGAGAATCAGGTTAAACAATGACAGGTCGGACGTCATGACAGGGTCTCCGCAGGACCGCTCACGAAGGGCAGCAGCTTGGACAAGAGATCGGCCGGCAGGCGGGTCGGGCGCAAGGTGCCGACATTCAGGCAGGCAACCTTGACGCCGGCCCGGCAACAACAGGCGGCGTCGTCCTCGCGCAGCACCGTCTGCTCGAACTCCAGGCTCGCGCCGGCCACGCGGTGGAGCTTCGAGGTGACGCTCAAGCAGTCGTTGAAACGGGCAGGCGACAGGTAGTCGATGGTGACCCGCCGCACCGCGAAGAGGATCCCGTCACGCTGGCGCAGCATGTCCTGCTCGTAACCTAAGGATCTCAGCCATTCCGTTCGCGCTCGCTCCATGAACTTGAGGTAATTGGCATAGAAGACGACGCCGCCGGCATCTGTATCCTCGTAGTAGACGCGCACCGGCCAGACAAAGGTCGGCAACGCGGGGACGCTGGATCTCGGCACTGAGCAGGCGGCCCTTGCCCCGGGGTATGATCAAAAGCCGGGGAGTGTACCGGAAACCGGCTCCCCGAGCATCCCTGGCTCGCGTTCGGCGCCGAGGCACAGCGTCATGCGTCGACCCGTCCAGGCGCGGCCGCGCGTCGGCTTCCGGCGTGTCCTCGGTGCGAAAGCGAGGTCGCGGAGCGGGCGCGCGCCCGATCCGACCTGAGCGGACGCCTTGTGCGCGGCTGGGATTCGACCCCATCTCCACCCCAGCCGACATAGCCCGTGATCGCACCTGGTAAGACGCTGATGGATCGGCCATCCCGGTCGGGACTCAGCTCGGTCCATCCGTGCGGCGCAGGATGCGCCGCGATGATCGGCGCTTCCCCCGGGTCGCGGACACCCCACACTGACAAGGACCACACCATGGCGCCTCTCTCCTTCCTGCAGGGCAAGCGCGGCGAGCACCTCGTCGTGCTGCAATTCGTGCTCTTCTTCGGGTTTATCTTCGTTCCGGCCTGGAACCCGCTCGTTCCTGGCCCGCTGATGGATGCGCTCGCACCCGTTCGATGGGCGATGCTGGTAGCCTTCTGGGTGATCGCCCTGCTGCTCGGCGGGCTGGGCTCGGTCCACATCCGCGATTATCTCACCCCCCTGCCCTACCCGGTCGATCACAGCCAGTTGGTCAAGCACGGCGTCTATGCCTGGGTTCGTCACCCGCTCTACAGCAGCCAGCTCTTTGCGGCGGCGGGTTGGGTGCTCTTCACCTTCAGCCTCACGCACTTGGCGGTCCTGGTCATCGGCTTCTTCTTCTTCGACTACAAGGCCGGCAAAGAGGAGGTCTGGCTGACCGAGCGCCATCCGGAGTACGCGGATTACGCCAAGCAGGTTCGAAAGTTCATCCCCTGGGTGTACTGAGACGAGGCTGGGTCCTTGGCCGTCCCGGCGAAATAATCAGCACCGCATCCTGCCAGGGGCTCTCGGATCGGTGGGTCCGGTGCTCGACAGTCACGGCTCAACCCCGATGCGGCTCAACCGGGCTTATCGGCCACGGCGAGCACGTAGTCCAGACCGGCATACAGGGTTCGGGCGCTCAGGCCGAGCGCGAGTCTCGCGGGAGCACGCGCCGCCGGATGGAGGCGCTCGACGACCTCCGGATGCCGCGACAGGTGTTCGTGCAGCGGCACGTAGACCCGGTCACGGATGGACTCGACCTGGACAGACACGAACCCCGACTTCCCCAACCTGTCGAGGTACTCCGCACGCGTGTACGCGTTCGCCGCGGGGATCGCAAACTTGCCGGCGACCAACCGCCACGACCAGCGCTGCTTCAGGCGGGACAGCCAGTCCTCGGCCGGGGGTGTCGGGATGATGTCGGCCGTGACCAGGCGACCGCCGGGGCGAAGCACCCGAAAGGCCTCCTCGAAGAAGCGCTCGCGGGTCCTGAAGTGGAAGGCGCACTCCAGGGCGATCACCTTCTCGACCGACGCGGACGGCAGCGGCATCTCGGTCGCCGAGCCCTCGCGCAGATCGATCCGATCGGACAGTCCCAGCTCATCCACCCGGCGACGGGCGACCTCCACCTGCGAGCGGGTGATGTTCAAGCCCAGGATGTGCGTGGGCCCACAGGTCTCCAGCCAACGGATATCCTGATCCGCGAAACCGAAACCGACGTCCAGCACCCGGTCGCCCGGCCCCATGGCCGCACGCCCCGCCACCAGATCAGCGAGTGCGTGGCAGGCCTCGTCCAACGTCTCCTCGCCGGTCCAGTACCCGAGGTTCAGATAGAGGGCGGACTGAGTGGCGACATCGGTCGACAAGAGGTCGTAGACCCGCGTGACATCCCACGACCTGAAGGGGTTGTAGAGCCAATCAAGATAGCTGAGATACCGTCTAAACGGCCGGGGCGGCGACATCGGGATAACCTGTGATCATTCTGAGAGAAAGGCGGACAACGGCGTGCCGCGGGCAGGGGCGGGCGGGCGCGGCCTGCCGTTTGGCGGTAGGCGTGGCTGAACGCGCTGCGCCTCGCAGGCTCCTAGGAGCCGCTTTGCAGGTCGGCGAGCGACTCCAAGGGCGGGTCACACTGCGTGCCGCGGCAGCGGTAGATCCGGGGGCGCTCGCCTGCGACCATGGCCACGAGCGTGCCGGGCAGATGGCTTTCGTCGGACGGGATCGCCAGGACCAGCCGGCACGCCCCGGCACCGCGCTGAGCCGCCCGGCGCCAGGGATCGAGCAGGTCGTCGCCGGCACGGATGATCAGCGTCTCGAGGGGGTCGAGCAGCTCGTCGAGTGCGAGCAGGAGGGTGGCGTGAGCGTAGGGCATGCTGCGGATCGAATCGGCTGCGAGCTTCAGCGTCGCCTGCGCGGCCTCCAGGTAACGCGGCTCGCCGATCAGGTGACCGAGCCGCTGCAGCGCCAGTGCCGCGACCCCGTTGCCTGACGGGATCGCCTCGTCGCTGAGCGGCTTGGGCCGGTGGATCAGCGCCTCGTGGTCGCGGCCGGTAAACCAGAAGCCGCCGTCGACGGGGTCCTGGAACTGGTCCAAGAGCACCTCGGCCAGGGCCACCGCGAGGTCCAGGTCTGCCCGCGACCAGCGCGTCTGCAACAGCTCAAGCAGTGCGTCGAGCAGGTTCGCGTAGTCGTCCAGATAGGCATTCAGGTGGGCCGTCCCGTCCCGATAGGTGGCAAACAGACGCTCATCGCGCCACAGCGCCTGACGGATGAAGCCCAGCGCCTGCTCCGCCGACTCCAGATAGTCCGGGCGATCGAGGACGCGGGCGGCCCGCGCCATCCCCTTGATCATGAGCGCGTTCCAAGCGGTCAGGATCTTCTCGTCACGGCCGGGGCGAACGCGGCGCTCACGGGCCGCGTACAGGGTCGCTCGCGCTGCCGCGAGCAGCGCCTGGACCTCGGCGGACTCGAGCCCGAGGTCCTCGGCCACCGCCTCCGGGGTGCGATAGCCGTGCAGATGCCACCGGCCCTCGAAGTTCGGCGGGCGGTCCAGACCGTAGACCGCCGCAAAGGGCGCGTACTCGCCCGGCGACAGCAGTGACCGGACCTCCTCGCGGTCCCACACGTAGAACCTGCCCTCGTCGCCCTCGCTGTCGGCATCCAGGCTCGAGTAATACCCCCCTTCGGGCGACTGCATCTCGCGCATCGCCCAATCCGCGGTCGCCACCGCCGCCTCCCGGAACAAGGGCTCCGCGGTCAAGGCGTAGGCGTCGCAGCACAGGGCCAGGAGCGGGCCATTGTCATACAGCATCTTCTCGAAGTGCGGGATCATCCACCGGTCATCCACCGAATAGCGGCAGAAGCCTCCGCCCAGCTGATCGCTGAGGCCGCCTCGAATCATGCGCTCGAGTGTGAAGAGCGCCTTCTCGAGCAATGCCTGGTCGGGCCGGCCGGAGGCAAGGCTGCGCCCGTGCTGGTGCAGCAAGAGGTCCAGATTGGTCGGATGCGGGAACTTGGGCGCGCGGCCGAACCCACCGTGCTCGGCGTCGAAGCTCTCCTCCAGCTGACGCAGGGCCGCATCCAGGACCGAGCGCTCTGGCAGCGCGCCCGACGTGCGCGGCTCGAGGGCCGCGAGCGCCTCCATGAGACTTTCGTTCTGCGCCTCGATCGCCTCCTTCTGGACGCGGTAGGCGCGCTCCACGCCTTGCAGGAGCTGCTTGAACGAGGGCAGTCCGTGCCGCGGCTCCCGCGGGAAGTAGGTTCCGGCGAAAAACGGCCTGCGATCCGCGGGGCTCAGAAAGACCGTCAACGGCCAGCCGCCGGCGCGCTGGGCGAGGAGCTGATGGGCGGTCTGATAGATCTTATCGAGGTCGGGGCGCTCCTCGCGGTCGACCTTGATGTTGACGAAGAGTCGATTCATCAGCTCGGCGGTGGTGGGATCCTCGAAGGACTCGTGGGCCATCACATGACACCAATGGCAGGCCGAGTACCCGATCGAGAGCAGGATGGGCCGATCCGTGTCCCGCGCCAACGCCAAGGCCTCGTCGCACCAGGGCCACCAATCCACCGGATTGTCGGCATGCTGCTGGAGATAGGGGCTGGTGGTCGCGGCGAGCCGGTTGCGATGACCGGTCGTGGACGTGTGGGCGGTCGGCATGTCGGGTCCTGAGGGCAGTGGGCCGGGAAACGCCGGCGATTCGTCGTCGAGCGAATCGGAGCAGCGGCGGGACCGGGCCGCCGTTTGCGCATCGCGGAGCGGACCGGTCGCTCGGGTGACTCAAGCAGCGCCGTCAGGTCAAGCGGACCACCCCACGGCTTGCATCTCCTCAACAGGATGGGTCCCGACCAGGCCGGTTTCCATGCCCCCGCCCGAATGACCGCACTTCTGCTAGTCTGTGACGGCTTGAGCACCGAGCACGCTGACGACGTGCCGTCCCCGGCAACCGTCGGCTGGGGAAACGAACACGCCGTCTTCGCTTCCCTTCGTCTTTCGCCGCTGATGACGGCTGAGCATGGCCAGGCCGCCTGTCCGGCGCCTGATCGCCTCCGTAACGACCAGCGGCGCCGAGAGACCCGAGGACCCGCCATCATGAAGACCAAGCCACTGCTGCTGCGCAAGGACCAGGAACGCCGCCTCCTGGCCGGTCACTGCTGGATCTACAGCAACGAGGTCGACACCCGGGCGACGCCGCTGAAAGACCTCGAGGCGGGACAGCCGGTGGAGATCTTGAGCGACCATGAGCGCTGGATCGGCCACGGCTATGCGAATCCGCGTTCCCTGATCTGCGCACGCCTCGTCAGCCGCGACCGCGCCCAACCCCTGAGTCCGGCCCTCTGGCTCAGACGCATCCACGAGGCCCTGTCGCTGCGCACGCGCCTCTACGAGCGCCCCTTTTACCGTCTGATCTTCGGCGAGGGCGACGCTCTGCCGGGGCTGATCGTCGACCGCTACGGTGACCTGCTGGCCGTGCAGATCACCACCGCCGGGATGGAACGGGTGCGCGGCGAGCTGCTGGCCGGCCTCGAGCAGGTGCTGCGCCCAAGCTCGATCGTCCTGCGGAACGACAATGCCGTCCGCGAGCTGGAGGGTCTGGCCCAGGGCGTCGAGGTGGTGCTGGGGACACCGGCTGAGACCCTGACGCTGGTCGAGAACGGCCTGGAATTCCTGGTCTCCCCCCTCACCGGCCAGAAGACCGGCTGGTTCTTCGATCAGGCCGAGAACCGCACGCGCCTGGCACGCTACGGGGTCGGACGGCGTGTGCTCGACGTCTGCAGCTACATCGGGGCCTGGGGGCTGCGGGCCGCCGCGCTCGGGGCGGAGCAGGTCACCTGTGTCGACAGCTCCCCTCCGGCGCTGGAGCGGATGGCCGAAAACGCCGCGCGCAATCGTCTTGAGCGACAGATCCATGCCCGACACGGCGACGCCTTCGACGTGCTGCGCAGTCTCCGCGAGGAGGGCGCCCGTTTCGATACCGTCATCCTCGACCCACCCGCCTTCATCAAGCGGCGTAAGGACGAGCCGGAAGGCATCCAGGCCTACCAGCGGCTCAACCGGCTCGGCATCGAGGTCCTGGAGCCGGGCGGGATCCTGGTGACGTCCTCCTGCTCCTTCCATCTCGGCCGCGAGGCCTTCGTGCGCACCGTTCAACAAGCGGCGCGCCGTGCCGGGCGCGGCCTGCAGCTGCTGGAGACCGGCCAGCAGGGACCCGACCACCCGGTACATCCGGCGATCCCCGAGACGGCCTATCTCAAGACCTTGTTTCTCCGCGTGCTCGGGGAGCGCTGATTGAGATGCCGATGATTGGCACCGGCACGGCATTCGAAAATGCGATTTCCGAATGCCTCCATTTTCCGCCGCCGGAGGCAGCCGAAAATGGCGGAACATCCTGCCCCGCACGCACGATGCCGATGATTGGCCATCCCTGGCCAACACCGGCACGGCATTCGAAAATGCGATTTCCGAATGCCTCCATTTTCCGCCGCTGGAGGCGGCCGAACATGGCGGGGCATCCTGCCCCGTACGCACGATGCCGATGATCGGCCATCCCTGACCGTCACGGTCATTCAACCACCCAAGAACGCACCTGATCCGGTCCCGGGACGCCCCCGGCATGCACCACTTTGCCGTCGACGACCACGCCCGGCGTTGACATGACGCCGTAGCCCATGATCTCGGCGATGTCGGTGACCTTCTCCAGCTCGATCTCGACGCCGGCCTGCTGGGCCGCCTTGGCGATGGCGTTGGCGGTGATCTCGCAGTTGCGGCAGCCCGAGCCGAGAACCTTGATCTGTTTCATGGATTGACCTCTCGAGTTGGTTGGCAGCAGCCCCCCCGTCGCCTGCCTGAATCGGCGGACAGGGCGTGTCTGCATCGGGACAATCGACGCAGCAGTCGCCGGGTTTCGGCCCCAGCACCAGCCCGCAGCCGGGGCATTCCCGAAGCCAGACGCAGGCGTCCGTCGGCCTGCGCTCGCCCCGACTCGAGCCGCAGCGCGGGCAGGTGATGGTCGATTCCAGCGTCATCGTCGTCGGGGCGATACCTCAGGTGATCAGGTTGAAGCCCCAACCGACCATGACGAAGGACACCGCCAACACGCCGGCGAACAGCGCCAGCGCCGGCCAGCGAATGACCTTGCGCAGGATCAGCATCTCCGGCACCGACAGGGCCGCGATGCTCATCATCAGCGCCAGCACGGTGCCCACCGCGACGCCCTTGCCGAGCATCGCCTCGGCCA
>NZ_JAJDNA010000007.1 GCF_022340925.1 Thiocapsa sp. | reverse complement strand
CCTCAGCACGGTCTCGAGCAGTGACTGCTGTCAGCTAAGCACGCCGGGACGGAGACGAAGGCTTTCGCCTTCTGACCGAGCGGGGGGCAGCGGCCTGACGCCGCAAACGGAACACGCTGTATGCCGCAACCAGCAGCAATGCGCCGCTGACCTGGCCTAGTGTCGGCAAGTGGATCAGGGCGAAAATCCCTGCAGCGGCGACTGCGTAGGGCGCAGCAGCGTAGATTGGTTTGGGCAGCCACATCCCGGTTCCCTCCCGTGCGTTCGTCCAAAGACCCCGGCGCCGTGCCGCGAGGATAGCATGGGTGGGCGACGGTTCGACACGGCGCCGGTGCGCAGAAAGCGATTAGATCTCATTTGGCGTCGCGACCGAAGGAACACCGGACAGGAAGGCGGCTCTGAGGGACGAACGAGGCTGCAGACCCGCGCATGTTCGACCGTACCGAGAATGCTCGCAACCGGGGCGCCGGATTTAGAGGCTGCGAAAGGTCGTCAACATGGACTGCGTGACGGTCGCGCTTGCCCGAGATCAAGGCGCGACGACGCGGAATTGCGCGTCCTCATGCGAGGAGTCGCAACGCCGCTATCGGGTGCGAGAGGCAAACGTCGCGGCGAAAGATCCATTGGTGAGAGGGATGGATCCCGCCGCTTGCCGCTAGCTAGGCCAATGCGGTGTCGGGAACACGACCAGGTCTGCTGGATGCCGATCTTCCACGTCGACCCCTCGAAGATGCGGGGCGCTTGGTCGCGGGACACGCGTTCACACCTGGGTGGTCAGGCGGGTCGACGTGACCCCCTGACCCGGGTACGGTCACAGGCGTGAATGACGCGTCCTGCCGCATCGCGTACTGAAGTCGCTGCTCGCATGCCTCCCACTGCCCTTGCGAGCATGACGGTTTCCTGCACACAAACTCACATAGAGCAAGCTCGGAGGGCACCTCGGCAATTAGCGAGCTGAGCAACCTCTTCCAAATACTTTGGATGGGATTCGGCATTGTTGGCACAGCGACTGATACAGACATCCTTGATCTCCAGGTAGTCCATTTTGTAGACGGAACAATGTCGCTCGACACACAACGGTCGACCCAGTCTGATTCTCCCGACCGACTCGCCGCGTGAGCTCAAACGACGGGCTCTGGTGCATCGTAGCCCGTATCTGTGGAATGAAAGCGTGCAGTGCATCACATTTCTTCCCCTGGGGAGCAGGGCGCCGCAGGATGCCGTCGAGATGCACACGCGGGCGACGTCGCTCGAACCAAGTGCAGCAGCAAGCCTTTTCATCGCGTTTGCATGCGCTGCTGGCGATGTTGGGCCTGACCGGCGGCGAATTCCTCGGGCGTGACCCCTCCGTCGCTGTTCAGATCGAACGCGGTGAAGGGCGGTGCGGTCGCCAGATTCCGCATCGGATAACCTTGTTGAGAACGCTCTTTGATCCGGTTGGCCCGTGCCTCGCCAAACTCCTGTTCGGTCAGGATCCCGTCGCCGTTGAGGTCGAACGTCGAGAACCCCGGGGGCCCCACGGGCTGGGCGAGCGCCGGTGAAACGGCACAGACCATGGTCAGGGTCAGGCCAATCGCAGATCGCTGAATCTTCGTCTTCATGGGTCGTCTCCATCGGTTCATCGGTTGCCGGTGCACGCCGCGGGCGGCAGCACCGCACTTTCATCGACATGCGACCAGACGCAGTCGAGCCTCGTCGAGACGGTCTTCAGTGGCTTCTCCTTCACCTCCCGCCCCTGAAGTTGCAAAGCGTGCGAAAGCGCGCAGGCATCCGCGGACCACCTCGCGGACGGGCAGGAGGCGGTCAGAGGCTGCGCTGGGGATCGCGGCTTGGTGGGAGGCCATTGGGCAGGCTCCTTCGATGACCGGGAACGCTCAAACCTGGTGCCGGAAGATCAGGCTAAACCAGGCGGCCATGATCGATGACTGGAACCAGCCAGTAGTGGATTCCGCTGCCCTTGAAGTCGATGTCAAGGGAGGCGAGCACCGCCTCTGCCGTGTCCTGCGGCAGAAGCAGCATGAACATCACCCGTCGGCTGCGTCCGGCCACCTGCTCAGCGATCGTCATTGACCGCTCGGAGGAGCCATGACCAGCCGCTGCGCTGGTGGTGAAACCGGGAACGTCCTGGCGCTCCAGGAGCCACTCCACGAGCGCGTCTTCGGCCTGCGGGGGGACGATCAGGTTCAGAAGATGGTGCTGCATGCTCGGGCCTTTCGATCGCCGCTCCGGAAACACCCCGTTGACGCACAACGAGCGAACCGCCAAGAGAGACGGAGGCTCGTGCTGTTCCCCGGGCTCAGCCGCCGGAGGTTAAACAGGATCCGGCCCCGCCCGGGACCGGCGACACGGCGGCCTCAGGGAGTCGCCAGGCGAAAGCCGTCCGCGTGGGGCTGAGCCACTCGAGAACTTTGAGTCCGTCCCGCCTTTGCGGTTCGCATCCCGCATGCTGGTTCTGCCTCGGCTTGCACCCGAATCTCAAAATCAGCGGCCAACCGCCCGCTTGCCAACCCGGTGGGCCACCTCGATGGCCACGGTTCCGGACGGAACGAAGTGGACGACGGTGCGGAAGCCGGCCTTTTCCGGATCACGGCGCGTCGGCGAGTAATTGAGAAGATACGCCTCCCTTTCGACGAGCACGGCGCCTTGGTCATCGAGCAGCCGGATCTCGACGTGGCCCAGAATGCGGCCTCGGTGCGGCTCGCGCTTCTTGACCCAGCCCTTCACCTCAAGCCCGTCCGCGGAGCGCTGGTATGTCACGTCGGTCGGGATCACCGGCGTCGTTTCGTCGATTGACACCCGGAGGTCGCCGGCGTGGCTCGACATCGTCATGGCGGCGATCAGTGACAGCGCTGCCAATGCATTCGGGATGAACGTCGGCATGGTGGTGTGGCTCCGCGACAGGTTTGAATTATTGGGCCCGGCGGATCCGCGAGGCCCGCGTTCGGTCTCGGGCATCGATTCGGCCGGGGGACCCGCAGAAGGCACGAGATGACCGCCATCAGCGCCGTCGCATCGATCGTGCTTCATCACATCTGCTCGGCACCGAAACGCCGATAGAGGATCGGCAGCAGGATCAGTGTCAACAGGGTGGCGGACACCAATCCGCCGATCACCACGATGGCGAGCGGGCGTTGGATCTCCGACCCGGGTCCCGTCGCAAAAAGCAACGGGATCAGCCCGAAGGCGGCGATGCTCGCGGTCATCAGCACCGGGCGCAGGCGTCGACGGGCGCCCTCGACGACCACCTCATGCATCGGCCGACCCAGCGCCTGCAGTTGATTGAAGTAGGTGACCATCACCACGCCGTTGAGCACCGCGATGCCGAGCAGGGCGATGAAGCCGACCGACGCGGGCACCGAGAGATACTCCCCCGTGATCGCGAGGGCGACGACGCCGCCCACGAGGGCGAAGGGCACGTTGGAAAGGACCAGGACGGCCTGCTTGACCGACCGGAAGGTCGAGAAGAGCACCAGGAAGATCAGCACGATGGCGACCGGCACCACCAAGGCCAGGCGCGCCGCCGCGCGCTGCTGGTTCTCGAACTCACCGCCCCACTCGAGCCAGTAGCCCGTCGGCAGCTCCACCTGGTCGAGCACCGCTTGCTTCGCCTCCGCGACAAATCCCACCAGGTCACGACCCGCGACATTGGCGATGGCGACCGCCATGCGGTTACCGCGCTCGCGTGTGAGGGCCACCGGGCCCTCACTGCGTTCGATGCGCACCAGATTGGTCAGCGGCACGGCGCGCCCGTCTGGGGGCAACACCTGGAGGCCGGCGAACCGCGCCGGAGAGTCGTGCAGATCCTCGGGCCCACGAACCACCAGCGGGCGGCGCTTGCCTTCCAGATAAACGGTCCCGACCGACAAACCCTCGATTTGGGCGCGCAGGAGCGCCGCCAAGGCGTCGGCATCCACGCCCAGTCGTCCCAGCGCCAGACGGTCCACCTCGAGGCTCAGGTACTGGGCGCCCTGGTTGCGCGACGTGTAGACGTCCTGCGCACCCTCGATGCCTTCCAGGACCGCAACGACCTGCTCTGAAATCCGGTTGAGCTGATCCTGATCCAGGCCGAAGATCTTGACGGCGAGATCGCCGCGGACCCCCGTCATCATCTCGGAGACGCGCATCTCGATCGGCTGGGTGAATGCATAGTCGAGTCCGGGGAAGCGCTCCAATACCCCGCGAATGGCGTCGATCAGGCCTTCTTTGGTGGCGAAGCGCCAGGTCTCACGGGGTTCCAGCACCAGGAAGCTATCGGTCTGGTTCAGACCCATGGGGTCGAGCCCGAGCTCGTCGGAGCCGGTGCGCGCGATGATTGACGCCACCTCTGGCACCTCGGCGAGGATCGCCGATTGAACACGTTGATCAATCGCGGTGGACTCGGCGAGGTTGATCGACGGCAGCTTCTCCAGCTGGACGATCAGGTCGCCCTCGTCCATGCTCGGCATGAAGGATTTGCCGACGCCGGTGTAGATGACTCCGGCGCCGATCAGGAGGGCCAGCGCCGCTGCGATGACAAGCCTCTGGTGGCGCAGGCTCCAGTCGAGCACCGGCAGGTAGATCCGCGTGAGCGCGCGCACCAGCCACGGCTCGGCGTGCCCCTCTTCTCCGTGCGCCTCGCCGGCAGCCTTCCCAAGCAGGTAGGAGGCCAACACCGGGATCACCGTGAGGGAGAGGAGCAAAGAGCTGGCCAGCGCGAACACGATGGTCAGCGCCACGGGCGCGAACAGCTTGCCCTCGAGTCCCTGAAGCGTGAGCAACGGCAGGAAGACGATAATGATGATGATGATGCCAGAGGAGACCGGCAGCGCCACCTCGCGGGTCGCCCGATAGATGATGTGCAGGCGCGGCAGCCGTCCCCCGGCCCCGCCGCGACCGAGCTGGGTCACCAGGTTTTCCACCACCACCACTGCCGCATCCACGAGCATGCCGATCGCGATGGCCAGCCCACCCAGGGACATCAGGTTGGCCGACAGCCCGAACTGACGCATCAGGATGAAGGTCGCCAGGGCCGCGAGCGGCAAGATCAAGGCGACGGTCAAGGCCGCGCGCAGATCGCCCAGGAAGAGCACCAAGAGGACCAAGACCAGCAGGGTGGCCTCGATCAGCGCCTTGGTGACCGTGTGCACCGCCTTGTCGACCAGCACGCCGCGATTGTAGAAGACCTTGACGCTCACGCCCTCCGGGAGCGCCGGCGCGAGCTCGGCAAGCTTGGCCTCGACGCCCCTGACGACCTCACGGGCATTCGCCCCGCGCAGCCCTAACACCAGTCCCTCGACGGCCTCGCCGACGCCGTCGTGGGTGACGGCTCCGTAGCGGGTCAGTGCCGAGAGGCGCACCTCGGCGATGTCGGCGACCCGCACCGGCTGACGGGCGTCGCCCCCCACGACGACAGCCCCGAGGTCCTCCAGGGTCCGGATCGCACCCTCGCTGCGGACCAGCCAGGCCTCCTCCCCCGTGCTGAGACGTCCGGCGCCGCCATTGCGGTTGTTGTTCGAGATCGCAGCCGTCAGATCCGCGAGCGGGACGCCGCGAGAGGCCATGCGGGCATTGTCGGGCACCACCTCGAAGCTGGTCACCAGACCTCCGAGGGCGTTGACGTCGGCCACCCCGGGGACCGAGCGCAGCGCCGGGCGGATCGTCCAGTCCAGCAGGTCCCGCCGCTCGGCGAGGGTCAAGCTCCCGCCTTCGATGGTGAACATGAACATCTCGCCCAAGGGTGTGGTCATGGGCGCGAGCCCGCCTTCGATGCCCTCGGGAAGATCCCCCCAGATCGCGGCGAGACGCTCGGCGACCTGCTGACGCGCCCAATAGATGTCCGTTCCGTCGGCGAAATCCACGGTGATGTCGGTCAGGGCATACTTGGCAATGGCGCGCAGCATGCTCTGGCGCGGAATCCCGAGCATCTCCACCTCGATCCGACCGGTGATGCGCGACTCGACCTCCTCGGGCGTCATCCCCGGAGCCTTCACGATGATCTTGACCTGCGTGGTCGAGACATCCGGGAAGGCGTCGATGGGTGTCGCCTGGAAGGCCTTCCATCCGCCGCCGACAAGCGCCAGCATGGCCAACAGCATCAGGAGCCGCTGGGTCAGGGCGAACTGGATGAGGCGGGCGAGCATCACTCGGCCTGACCCAGCCAGGCCGCCTTGAGGGCGACGACTCCGCTGACCGCGAGCCGGTCGGCCGCCGTCAAGCCGCCTCCGACGACAACACTGCTCTCCTCGTCCGCGAGCACCCGCACCGGCAGCGCTGCGAAGCCCCCTTCCCGAGCCACGAAGAGGTAGGCGTCACCGCCGTGGCGCACCAGCGCCTCCAGCGGAACCCGCCAGCTCTCGCCATCCGCCGCAACACTCAACTGCACCTCCACGAACTGACCCGGACGCAGGCGCTCCGTCCCCTCCCTCACCTCGGCGCGAACGAGCACGCCCTGGTCCTGAGCGTGGATCATCCGCCCGATGGTCACGATGGTCCCCGCGATCCCTTCGCCGGGCAGCAAGACGCGACCACCCTCGCGGAGTCCGGCGAGTCGGTCGACGGGGACATGGATCTCCAGCCACAAGGGCTTGAGCTCGGCAACGCGGTAGAGCGGCGCGGCGGCGGGGACCGACTGTCCGGTGCTGACCATCTGCTCCAGCACCACCCCAGCGATCGGCGCACGCACCGGGAGCCGACTGGTGAGGCGGCGGGTACGCGCAAGGGTCATGATGTCCTCGTCGCTGAAACCCGCCAATTCGAGCAGCTGCAGCCGCTGCTCGACCAGAGTGGTCAGCTCGCGCTGCTTGGACTGACTCTCCAGCAGCCGCCGCTCCGCGATCACCCCTTCTCGAAACAGCATGCGGTCGCGGGCCAGCTCACTCTCGACGAGTTCGAGGCGGGTCAGGGATTCCAGATACTGACTCTGGGCGTCCACCAGCTCGGGACTGCGGAGCTCGGCCAGGGCCTGCCCGGCAGAGACGTGCTCGCCTTCGGCCACCAGGAGACTCTCCAGCACACCGCTCTGAGGAGCCGCAACCACCCGCATCTGGCGATTCGGGACCGCCACTTCCGCCGGGTACCGTCGGGTGTGGGTCTCGGCGGCCGGGCTCGGGGAGGTCAGCGTGATACCGAAAGCGGCCTGCTGGTCCGCATCGACCGCGATCAGGTCCGCTGCGGAGACGACCGCGGCCTGTAGCACGAGAGCTGCGACGAACGCCATTACCGTGCGCCGCCGCCCGCGGCGCCTCGCGCCCCGCGCATCGGGTGCGCTCCGCATCCCTGCGACGTCGAGATGCACGGTGCGTGACTCCCGGGCCTTTCGGTGCGGGCGATCGGCAACAACCGCCCGGCTGTCTGTCTGCTGTGCCATGGCGGCCCCGGCTTTCGGAGCATAAGGGGTGAGCGTCATTCGGGGATCACTCCCAAGGCTTGATTGAGCCGGGCCAACGCGCTTCCCTGCTCCAGGCGACGCAGCTCGAGGTCCACGTTCGCCTCGCGTGCACGCTCCTCGGCGCGCAGCAGGTCGACCAGATCGCTCTCGCCGAGATCGAAGGCGCGGCGCATCAGACGCAGTGCGTCGCGCGCCAGACCGTGTCGGCGCTCGGCGACCGTCAGGGCTTCGGCCGCAGCGAGACGCTCGAGATCTGCCGTCGCCAGTGCCTGCTCCGCTTCGCGCCGAGTCCGATGAAGCTCCGCGAGGCGGTCGGTATAGCTCCGCTCGGCTGCCGCCAGCGCAGGCGCCGTTTGGCTGGAAAGACCGAAGGGGACACTGACTTCGAGCTGAAGCGAGTCGAGGGTATCCTCGCCCCGCAGGTCACGGGCGCGCTTGCCGCCCAGACTCAGGATCGGGTGGCCGCGGCGCTCCTGAACGACGCGTGAGCGTTCGGCGCGCGCGAGCTCGAGTGCACCGTCGCCATCGATCAGCAGCGGATGGTCAGGCGGCAGCGCGCGGGGAGTCTCCGCCGGATCCGGGGCGGGCTCGGTCAAGGGCTCGGGCAGGTCGCCTTGCCCCGTCAGGCGCTGATAGGCGTCACGCGCACGTTGCGCGTCGAGTTGTGCGGCCTGCAGCTCCACCTCACGACCCAGGGTCTCCTGACTGGCCGTGACCAGGTCGACCTGCGCCAGCTCCCCACCCTTCGTCCGTTTGGCCACCGTCGCCTCCAGTGCGCGCGATGCCTCCAGGGCCAGCTCGGCCTGGCGCAGGCGTCCCTCGGCCATGGCCGCCTGCCAGGCCGCCTGGCGAACGCGCCCCGCCATCTCCCAGCGCATCAGACGCTCGAGCGCCCCTGCCTGGGTGTCGAGCGCCCCCGCGACATCTTGCCGGGCACCGCGCTGACCCGGCAGCCAGAGCGGCAGATCGATCATCGCCTCCCACTCGGTGGCCCCGCGATCCTCGGTCAGGCGATCGGAGAGGTACTTGACCCGAAGTGCGGGATCTTCAGCGACCAAGCTGCCGGCCTGCGCGCGCGTCGCATCCGCCTCCCGGCGCGCGGCGGTGACCCGCGATGCCTGCTCGGCGATCTCCAGCGCCGCGTGCACGGCCTCGCCGAGTGTCGCCGCAGCAGCGTTGTCGCAATGGGCGCCGCCCGACGTCAGGCTGGTCAGCAGCAGGATGAGCAGAGAACGGGGCATGGGTCCGATCGAGGCCTGTTTGAGATGGGGACGAGGGAAAGCCTAAGGGGTCAAGCTGAATCGATGCTGAATCCGTGCCCATCTCATCTCGGGTCGGCCGCGCGTGTCCTCGAGCCGGCTGTCAGCCGCCGCTCACGCGCAGCCTGACCTCAGCGCACAGGCCGCCGAGCTCGGGCGAAGGGCAAAAGGCGATCCGACCCTGATAGCTTTCGATGATCTCCTTGGCGATCGCCAGGCCGAGCCCATGGCCGCTGACGTCCTCGTCGAGTCTCACCCCGCGCCCTGTGATGGCGGCAATCTCGGTCTCGGCGCAACCCGGTCCGTCGTCCTCGACGCAAAAGACCAGCTCGTCGCCATTGGAAGTCACGCTGCACCGGACCTCCGCACGGGCCCATTTGCAGGCGTTGTCGAGCAGATTGCCGAGCAGCTCCAGCATGTCCTCGCGGTCGGCATCCAGTGGACCGGTGGTACCGATGTCGAGATGGATGTCGAGGTCCTTCGGGGCATGGATGCGCGCGAGGAGCCTGGCGAGGGTCGGCAGCTCTTCAGCCGGGTCGAAGCGCAGGCCCGCCCCGCCGGCGCCCGCCAAACGCGCGCGCTTGAGCTGGCGTTCGGCGAGGCGGCGCAGGCGCTCGACCTGCTCGATCAGGGCTTGGCGCGACGCCGAATCGATCGGCAGGGCGGGATCTTGCAGTTGCTGATTGAGGAGGCTCAGCGGACCCTTGATCGCATGGGCCAGATTTCCGGCGGCGGTGCGCGAGCGCTCCAGGCGCCGGGTGAACAGCATCAGCAGCCGGTTGAGCTTGCGCACCAGCGGCAGGATCTCGCTGGGGACACGCTCGGTGAGCGCGACCGTCTGGCCGGATTCCAAACGGCTGATGTCATGATAGACCGGGACCAACGCCGCAAACGCCCGTCGCACGACGAAGCGCTGTACCAGCAGCATCAGGAGAAAGCCGCCGACCGCCATCAGGGCAAACAGCCGCTCGAAGAACACCAGTGCCCGGTCAAGCGGTGAGACGTCTTCCGCGACGGCGAGCGAAAAGTGGCTGCCATCCCACTGATAACCGCCGCCCCAGACCAGCAGTCGCTGCTGGTTCGGACCGACGGCGCGCCAGTGCTCGGATGCGCCCGGGGGCAGAGGACGGCCGGCCAGATCCTGATCCCAGAGTGAACGCGAGCGGATGCGTTGTCGGTCGCGCGTCTCGATGACGAAATAGTGTCCCGAATAGGGCTGGTGATAGACCGGCGTCAGCCGCTGCTCCCCGACCTCCAGACGCCCGTCGGGATGCTTGACCAGGGCCCCGACCAGCCCTTCCGCGTCGTGCTCCAGGCGCGACAGCACGAAGGCATCCGCGGTGCGGTGCAGGGCGGCGTGGCCGATCCACCAGACCGCTCCGATCAGAAGCACCAGGCTGCCCGCCAAACCGACCTGTAACCGCGCCTCCAGGGATCTCATCGGCGCGGGAAGAGATAGCCTCGACCGCGCAGCGTTTGGATCCGATCCTTGCCGATCTTCTCGCGCAGGCGCCGCACATAGACCTCGATCAGGTTGCTGCCGCGATCGGCCTCCAGCTCGTACACATGATCCATGATTTGGCCCTTGGAGAGGATCCGGTCGGGATTGAGCATCAGGTAACGGAGCAGGCGAAACTCGGTACCGGTCAGCTCGTGGGCCGTGCCGTCGTCCCGGATGGCCCGCTGCAGATCCTCATCGAGACAGAGTCCGCCAACCTCCAGTCCGCGGCGCAGATTGCCGGCCGCTCGCCGCGTCAAGGCATTGACGCGAGCAACGAGCTCCTCGATGTGGAATGGCTTGCCGAGATAGTCGTCCGCCCCGGCCTTGAGTCCATCGACACGCTCATGCCAGGCATCACGCGCGGTCAGCACGAGGACAGGCGTGGTCAGCCCGCGGGCGCGCCAATTCCGCAGCACCGTCAGGCCGGGTCGCCCGGGCAACCCGAGGTCGAGCAGGATGACGTCATATGATTCGCCGGCCCCGAGTGCCTCCCCCGTGATTCCATCACCGGCGCGGTCGAGGACAAAACCAGCGGACTTGAGCGCCTTTTGCAGCTCGGCCGCCAGCCCCGCATCGTCTTCGACCAACAGCAGTCTCACCTACCTGTCCTTGCGCTCGATCACCTCAGCGGTTGAGGCGTCCAGATAGAGCTCGTGGACACTCCCGTCGGCGGCCAGGATCTTGATCTCGTAGAGATAGATCCCGTCTTCGCGCTCCAGCTCGGCCTCCACGAGCTGCCCCGGCTGCACGGATTGGGCGCCGGCCATGACCGCGCCCATCGGGAGGATCTGCCCGGCCTCGCGCAGCTGCTTGACCTCGTCGTGGTCGAGCCGGTCACCGGCCCAGGCGCCGCATGTGACCAGCAGCCATCCAAGGCTCGCGATTGCAATCAGGTTCAGTGTCTTCATACCCTCGATCCGCTTGAGAAGGGCGGCTGCTGGTCGGTGCGAGGCCAGCCGACTGAACGGCGGCGCGCGCTCCGACCGAGGCAATGGCGGGAGCGCTCGACCTCGATTGACATCGGATCGGTCCCCTCCGTTGCTCGAGCCTCGCCAGGAGTATGACCGCGCAAGCTGAACTGTCGCTGAAAACATCTCGGGGTGAGCTGGTCCTGGCGCGTTCCCGGACCTTAGCCCGCCCTTTCCGCTGCGTGCGAGGAGGGTTGCGTCGCCCCGGATGCCTCGGCAAAGTAGGACGAACGTTTCGTTGATCATGCAAGGCAGTGGCCGTCATGCTTCGAACCGCGCTCGCCCTGAATGCGGCGGTAGGACTCCGCTTCACGGCTTGCGTCGACGCGCACGACTACTGGTTCGAGGCTGACGGGGACGACTATCTCCTCGATCGCGGCCAGCGCTATTCCGAGCATCAGGGAGAGGCCGGCGTCCCCTATGACCCCGCCATCGTGGAGCGCGCGGGTTGCCTGACCGGCAACGGCCACGCAGCGGCGGTGACACCAAGCCAGTCGTACCCGGTTCGGATACCCGGTCCCTGCACAGCCGTGTTCGTGGAAGCCGATTCAGGGCATTGGATGCAGGCCCTGCCGGGTGCCCGCAACCAGCCGCGCGACCAGGTCGTCGGGGCGCTTCGCAGCTGGCAGTCGCTCGAAGGCGTCAAACGCATGGAACCATGGTCGGCGGCCCTCTCCGGTCTGATCTCGGATGGCCTGGAGCTGGTCACTGCGGTCGATCCCTTCCAACTCAAGCGGAACGACAAGCTGCGGCTGCTCGTGACCTGGAAAGGACAGCCCCGCAGCGGTGTGGCCGTGGCCCATGACGGCGCAGCGGGCGGTGTCAGCGGCAAGGATGAAGGGTGAACGTCCGCGACCGCCATGGTGGCACAGAGTTCATCACCGGCAGAGAGTCGGCGAAGCGGATGGTGTCGGCTGTCTCTGTCCTGCTTAGTCCCAATCATGGGTGTGGAAACGGCCGCGCTCGGCGTCCCCATGGCGGTGCCGGTGCCGGTGCACCAGGTTGGCCGCGGCGAGCCGGTCGTGGTCGCTGAGAAAATCCTGGACCGGTCCATCGTAGACGAGCCGATGGTCCTCGCCGAGCACCAGGCAACGGTCGCCGAGCTCGGCGGCGAGGCTGAGATTGTGCGTCGTCACCAGCGTCGTCTGGTTGAGGTCGGCGAGGAAGTCCACGAGCCACCCGGTGCTGCGCGGGTCCATGTTCGCGGTCGGTTCATCCAATAGCAGGAACTTCGGCTCGAGGACGAGCAGTGCAGCCAGGCAGACGCGCTGCTTCTCGCCGCCGGACAGCCCGAAAGGCGTGCGGTCGAGCAGCGGTGCCACCCCGAGCTCGCCTGCCCAATGGTGCACCCGCCCATCCACGCCATCGAGACGGAGCTGGCGCGGCCCGAAGGCGATTTCGTCGAACACGGTCGGGTTGAACAGCATGGTATCCGGATTCTGGAACAGCAGCACCACCTCGCGGCGAAACCGCTGGTGGAATGCAGCCTCGCGCAATGCCGCGCGGTCGACCACCCGGCCGTCGTAGGAGACTGTCCCGGTCGTCGGGGGCAGCAGGCCGTTGAGGACCTTGAGCAGCGTGCTCTTTCCGGTGCCGTTGGCGCCGAGCAGGACGACCTTCTCTCCGCGCCCGAGCCGGAAGTCAACCGCGCAGAGGATTTCCTGGCCGTCCGGATGGCGACAACTCACCTCAATCGCGTTGAGCATGGTCTGCCGCGTCCCGCTGGAAGAACCCGCGCGAGCTCATGGCGAGCGCGATCTCGCGCGCGTCGTGCTCTGCGCGGTCGAAGAGGTGGGCCGCCGCAGCGGCGCTCTGCAGATAGCGCTCGCGCAGTTGCAGCCGGCGGAGCCGGCGGCTCTCGGCCGCGAGCCGCAGGTCCCCGAACAAGCGGCGGAAGGAGATGATCTGGCTCAACACGAGCGTCACGAGGTAGGTCAGACCCCGAGAGAAGCTGAGTGCGCGTAAGATGTCGATCCTGGACGCCAGGGTGAAGGTGAGAAAGATCAGGAGATAGACCCTGATGTTGACGAGTATCAGGTAGTCGACGCTGACCGCCTGACCGAACAGGGCGCTCGCCGAGTAACCGACGCTGATCACGAGGTTGAAGAACAGTACCGCCCGCAAGGCTCGCCAGCCAATCGTCGGCGCCTGGCGACCCGCCAACGCAGCAACCACGAGCAGGCCGGCCGCGAGCCAAGACGGATGGTGTACAGAGGTTGCCGCGAGCACGGCGATGGCGTAGCCGAGCAGCAGCAGCCGATCCTTCATCGCTTCGCTCCTAGCGACGGCGAAGGAAGCTGACGACCAGCACAGTCAGCAATCCCTCACCGAGCCCGAGCACGGCGTGCGGAACGAGGATGGCGGGCAGCGTCACCGACAGGCCGAACGGGAAGAACAGAGGCTGGCCGTCGGTCGTGTGCGCGAGCGCCGGCTGCAGGCCGAGCACCACCGCGATCAGGGCGGCCGGAACGACGCTGGCCAGCCATCCTGCAGCGAAAAGGCCTGCCCGCTCCCAGCGCGGCGCCAACAGCCGGTACCCCAGGCAGGCCGCGACCGAGCCGCCGAGCCCCATCGCCAGCGCGTTGACGGGCAGCACGGTGATACCGCCGGCGCCGAGCACCAGCGCCTGCAGCAGCAGGACGAGCGACACGACCGCGAAGGTGAGCCAGGGACCGAACACCACGGCGAGGATGCCGATCCCGGAGACGTGCACCGACGTCCCGCCGGGCAGCGGCAACATCACCGACATGAGGACGAAGGCAAGGGCCGCGAGCACGGCGAGCCGCGGCAGCAGTGTCTCGTCGACGCGGCGGCGCAGCTCGCGAGCCGCGTAGGCCCATCCCCCGGCCGCGAGCGCATAGGCCGGCAGATAGGTCTGTGGCGAGAGAAAGCCGTCGGGGACGTGCATGGCTCAGAACAGCGCCGAGATCGACAAGATCAGCCGATAGTTCTCCTTGCCCTCCGCTCCCTGCTGCTCGTCTTCCTCGTTGAGGTCCGTGGCAATAGGCAGCTTCACGCCAAAGGCCAAGCTCATGTTCTTCCAATAGGCTCGGACGCCGGGCGTCAGGTAGAGAATGTGACCACCGGTGCCGCGCTCCGCTACCCCGTCCTCCTTGTCGCGCCCCAGGTGGAGATAGTTCAGCTCGCCAAGCAGGTCGAGGCGGAGACGTTGCTCCGGGTTCGTGTAGGCCTTGTAGATCGCGGCGGTGTTGATGCGGAGCTCGTCACCGAACTGGCCGGTGAACTCCTCGCCCCCGTGGGCCGGATCGGCGTCGTAGGTGTTCTCCCGGAACCACAGGTTGGCGATGTCGAAGTTCAGCGTCCAGCGCTCACCCAGCATCTTGCTGGCTGTCGCCCCCAGCGTAAACGTCGGCTCGCCGAAGCCGGTTGACTTGCCCTTGTCGATGTTGCCGTCGCGGTCGCGCAGGTTCGGGTTGCCGGTCGGCAGCGTCACCCCGGCATAGACCGTGAAGTGCCAGTCCTCCAAGTCGTCGAGGCTCTCTTGCTCCGGGACGAGCTTGAATCCGTCGTCGTACTTGAAGCCGAGCGTCGCGTTGAGGGCGGCGTCGGCCCAGCCGTGAGTGTTGAAGACGCCGTCCTCGTCGACCTTGTCGTGGTAGGGAAGAAAGGCATAAAGCGACAGCCAAGACGTCACGCCGTAGCCGAGCCCTGCCATCCAGAAGGTACTGTAGTCGGCCTCGTCGTCGGTCTCAGGTGTGTAGGTCTTCCAGTCTGCGTAGTCCACCTTGAAATAGGTGAACACCTTGCCCTTGGGCAGCGTGGCCGACGAGGACTGCTCGAGGGGCGCACCGGGTCCCTCGAGCGAGGCGGCGCCGAGACCGGCGACACCATGGTGGGCGGATGCTGGCAGCGCCGCCAAGGCGAACGCGATGCCGAGTGCAAGGCTGCAGTTTTTCATGCTCTTCGCCTGAAGAAAAGTGACCAGATGCCGAAGATGCCAAAGATGACCGACAGGCCGACCGCAAGGCCGCCGACGGTGCCCAGCCCGGCCGAAGGCGCCGACGACCCGCTGTCGGGGGCCGCTGCAACGGTGAAATCGCCACCGTGGCCATCCTCCGAAAAGGCGCGCACGCGCCAGTCACCCGAGCGGTCGGGCACGAACGCAAGCCGCCCGTTGGCATCGGTGCGCCCGGTGAGGAAGGGCAGGGTCTCGGCCGGCCGATAGACCTCGGCGGACTCGTAGCTGAACGGGCTGCCGTCCGCGTAGCGCAGCTCGAGGATGACGGCGCTGCCGGGCTGCGCCGAATAACTCAGGCCGTGCGCGTTCAGCGTCCCGGCGACCAGCGCCGCCGGCAGGGCGAGGAGGGCCCTCACTGCCCGGCGCCGAGGGCGAAGGTCAGGGCCGTGGTGTGGACGACCTCGTCGGCCTCGGGGCCGGCGTGCGGCATCCGCGTCGAGGCCTGAATCAGCTGCAGGCCAGCGTGCCTGACCCGGATGTTCACGGCGCCGTCGGTGCCCGTCTGGCCGCGTGGCTTGCCGTCGTAGCTCACCGTGGCGTCGGCCACCGGCTGGCCGCTGGCGAGCACGCGCAGGGTCAGCTTGTCGCCATCCTTCAGGGCGAGGGGATCTTCCGCGGGTACGATTTCCAGAGGGGGCGCCAGGGGACTGGCCGCCCCCGATCCCCACCGGGCGATGTGCTTGACGCTCTCGAAGCTCTGCCAGCTGCCCAGTGGCGCGGCGGTTTCGGTCTTCTTGAGGTTCTTGGCGCCGGCCGTGGTCTTTGTCCAGTAGCCGCTGGACGTCAGCACGTAGAGGACGGCGCAGTCGCCCTCGATCTTGACGGGTGAGGCGTCCCCGATCTTTGCGGGCAGGCGGCCGCCGGCCGCGTCCAGGCAGACGACCGACTTGACGATGTCGGGGGCGTAGGCAATCTGCCGCGTCCCCTCGTGGGACACGCGGGGGTGGTGGCCGTAGAGGAGTCGATAACCGGCCGCCTCGGGCTCGAGCCACAGGTCATGCGCGACCGCGGCACTCATCCCGGCCGCGAAACCGACGCCGAGTAGGAAGCGCGTCCTGAAGCTGGTCATCGGTGCTACCTCTCGCAGACGTTGGTGCAGATCGTACCACGCTACGGAATTTGGTAATACGAAGAAACATTGCTCCAGGGCAAGAGAATTCGGCTTAGTTCGACCGGCCTTGCACCGGACGCTCGCCTCGCCCGCGTGAATACGCCCCGACTCGCGCTGGCGGCCGGCCTCGATCCGGTCTCGCTGACTACAATCCGATCGCCAGTGCCGTCGCGCCATACGAGGCGTCGTCCGAGCCGAGGCCCTTCAGCGCGACATCGCCTCTTCACCGAGGCTGGCCGGGTCCTGGTGGATGATGATGTCCGAGTCCGGAAACTCGGCGCGGATTCGCGCGTCCACCTCCAGCCCGACCTGATGCGCGGCCAGCAGGGGCATCGCGTCATCAAGCTCGAGATGCAGCTGGATGATCACGGACTGTCCGGATAGGCGTGTCCGCAATCCGTGAACACCGAGCACCCCTGTGACCGCGCACGCCAGCTCCGCAATGCGCTGACGCCGGGCTTCGGGGAGCTCATGGTCCATCAGGAGCTGGATGGCCT
>NZ_JAJDNA010000134.1 GCF_022340925.1 Thiocapsa sp. | reverse complement strand
TGAAGAAATAGCGCTCATCGACAACGGGAGACAAGACATGACATCAAGAACGCACCCTTGCCCGCATCCGAAGCTGCTGATTTCCGCTGGATGCCTGCTCGTTGCGTCTGCGACTTCGTCGTTGGCATTGGATGAGGCAGCTCAGATTGCGCTCGGCAAGAGCGAGTACATGGCGAATTGTGCGTCGTGCCATGGCCCAACCGGCAG
The DNA here is from genome assembly GCF_022340925.1 of Thiocapsa sp. GTDB lineage: Bacteria > Pseudomonadota > Gammaproteobacteria > Chromatiales > Chromatiaceae > Thiocapsa. The sequence goes on along the minus strand of NZ_JAJDNA010000134.1, from coordinate 5,290 downwards.
AGGGGATGGGCCAGTGGCAGAAGTCCTCACCACCAAGCCGAGCGACCTGACGCAGATCACCAAGCAATATAGTGGCACTTTTCCCGCCGACGAAATCTATCGAGTGATTAATGGCACCAATATGATCAACCCACATGGTAGCCGTGAAATGCCGGTATGGGGCCCACGATTTTGGGAGTCTGCCTCGGATCGAGCTGCGTCCGTACCGCATGACGTGGACATGCAAGCTATGGTCCATGGACGGATCACCGCCTTGGTGCAGTACATCGAGTCGATACAAGACGAGTAAGTCACCTCACGGTGGCTCGCTGCCGGGCGCCCTGAAACTGACTCTGTCATTTGATTGAAGGAGATCAGGTGCTGCGGCTCGCGCCTGCAACCTTGGGTTGCGGTCCCCGAGGTTCGAGGCGCGCAAGAACGGTTCTCTGATCGCGGCCGTTCGGTCAAGGGCGTTGGGTCGTCGGTCCGCCGGGGTCACGGTTCTCTCGAAAGTCGGGCGCTGGGGCCTGCTTCACTATGGCGTTCGGGGGCTGGCCGTCTCCAATGTCGGATTGCGGGATCGACGGGATCGTCCCAACCGTTTTTCCGAGATCGACCGGCCTCCGTCCCGGAGGACGTTTGACCCGCCCTTCTCCTTAGGCGGGTTCAGGTGATCAGGTGGCAGCCTCCTTCGTCCATTCGAACTCCGTGCCGTCCTTCCAGATCGTCAGAAGGATCACGGCGAGCTTGCGCGCGGTGGCGACCGCGGCCTTCTTGGACCCTTTCCGTCCGGCGAGGCGCACTGCCCAGGACTTCAGGGGCGAGAAGCGTTTGACCTGGCGGATCAGGCAACTCGCCGCCTCGAACAGCAACGCCCGCATGTCCGCGCCCGGGGCGCCTTCGTGCTTCTCCTGCGTCATCATCCACCTCCGTTTGGCTCTCAATAAGCCGTCAAAGGTGTCTCAGATAACCCTGGGGCGGAGGAGGACGCCGATGCCGCTTTCTTGCTCGCGGCCCGATCAGGGCCTATCCCGGGAGGAGGCAGTGATCTGGAGAGACCGAGCGATGAATGAGGAGTTCCGCGCCCCGAGTCCGCCCGAACTGCGGCACCGGATCATGGCCGGCTTCATCGGCAATGTGGTGGAATGGTACGATTTCGCCCTTTACGGCTATCTTGCTGGCGTCATCGCACCGGTCTTCTTTCCGTCTGACAATCCGACGGCGGGGCCGATCGCGACCTACGGCATCTTCGCCGCCGGCTTCCTGATGCGGCCGCTGGGGGCGGCGGTGTTCGGCTGGTTCGGCGACCGCTACGGGCGGGCCCGCACCATGCAGATCTCGGTGGCGATGATGGCCTTGCCGACCCTGCTGCTCGGCGTCCTGCCGACCTTTGCCCAGGTCGGCATCGTCGCGCCTCTTCTGCTTGTCTTGGTGCGGCTCCTGCAAGGGGTGTCGGTGGGCGGCGAGTTTTCGTCCTCGGCGACATACCTGGTGGAAACCGCCCCGCAGGCCAAACGCGGGCTGACGGGAAGCTGGGCCAATATCGGGTCGATGGCGGGGTCGCTTCTCGGGGTCGGCGCAGCGGCGCTCGTGACCAATCTGTTCGATCCCGATACGCTCTCCGACTGGGCCTGGCGGCTGCCCTTCCTCGGAGGGGCGCTTCTCGGAGGCACGGCCATCCTGATCCGCCGCAACCTGCACATGTCCGAGCGGTTCCGCCAGCATCACGAGGGCCGCGAAGAAACATCGCCGCTGCTGCAGGCCTTCACGACCAACCGCCGGGAAACCCTGCTGGCACTGGTCTTTGCCGCCGGCTATGGCACCTGCTTTTACATCGCGTTCGTCTACCTGCCCGAATGGCTGTCCGGGCAGGGCCTGATGGAGCGCGGCACGGCGCTGGCGATCAACACGGCGATGACGGTTCTCGTGATCCCTGCAATGCCGCTGGCGGCGATCGTGGGCGACCGGCTGCTGCCCCGCCGGACCTGGATCGGTCTCGCGCTCGCCGTTCTCGCGCTGGCGGCATGGCCGCTGCACGCATGGATGCTGTCCTCGGAGGGATCCCTGGCGTCTGTCGTGTCGACCCATGCGCTCACCTTTGCGCTCATCTCAGTTCCGCTGGGATCGGGCCCCGCCTTGTTCGTCGAGATGTTTCCGGAATCCGATCGGCTCTCGGGATACTCTGTGGCCTTCAACATCGGCGTCGGCGTCTTCGGGGGCCTCACGCCGATGATCGCCACGAGTCTGATCGTGGCGACCGGCGACGTCACGGCTCCCGCAATCTACATGCTCGTCGCGGGGATCACGGCGGTTGGCGCGCTCGCCCTGACGCCGGATCGGAGCCGAGAGCCATTGCGGTGATCCGACGCGACCGGGCCGGCAAGACTGGACCGACTTCCCGGGACAGGCAGTTCGCGGGAGAGATCCCAGAACGCAGGCGTCTAAGCTCCTGCCCGCAAATTGCCGATTGCGAACCTACGTCGGTAGGCGGCGGGGGTCATGCGGGTGAGGCGCTTGAAGAGGCGGCGGAAATAGGCGGTGTTCTCGTAGCCGATTTCGGCGGCGATCTCCTCGACCGGCCGGGCGGACCGTTCCAGCCGGCGTTTCGCTTCCTCGATCCTCAGGGCCTGCACGTAGGAAAGCGGCGAAAGACCGGTGGCGCGAGTGAACCGTCGCTCCATGGCGCGCGGGGACAGGCCCGTCCGCGCCGTCATTTCCGCGACCGGGCGCGCGACCATGTAATGCTTCGCGGCCCAGTCCTGCAGCGCGAGGACGACGCCGTCTCCGTGAGCCCGCGCCGGCAGGAAGCCACGGAACGGCGCCTGTCCCGCGCCGTGCCATTCGAGCATCAGGAGCCGGCCCAGGGCCGCGGCCGCCTCCGCCCCGACATGCCGCGTGACGAGGTGCAGTGCCAGGTCGTGCCACGAGGCCACACCGCCGGTCATCACGAAGTCCTGCCGCGGGCCGCCCGTCACCAGCACGTCGTCGAGCCTAAGGCCCACGCGCGGATGACAGCGCCGGAAGGTCGGCGCGAAGGCCCAATGGATCGTCGCGTCACCCCCGTCCAGCAGCCCTGTCTCCGCCAGCAGCAGGACGCCTGTGCAGGTCGAGCAGAGGGTCGCCCCCCGGCCATGCATGCGGCGGAGCCAGTCGACAAGGCGCGGAGTCCGCCCCCGGGTCCAGTCCGGGCCGTCGACCATCATCAGCGGCACGATGGCGATGTCGGTGCGCGCGACCGTGTCGCAAGCGCGAAGGGGGCCGAGCGGCAGACCGCTCGCCCCCCGGAGCGGACCTGCGTCCTCGCCCATGAGGTCCAGGCAGAAGGGCTGCGCAGGGATGTCCGGTTCGAGCTGGGCCAGCATCGGAAAGGCCGTGAGCGTCTCGTAAAGCCCCGCAAGCGGCGCGAGTTGCGTGTCGGCCGTCGCGACGAGGCTGACATGGAGCGGTCTGGGCATTCAGGTCCCTCCCTGACGGATACGGACCGGATCGGACGAGTCTGGACCTTCCGGCGCGCCGCCGCAACCGGCAGGCTGGAGCCATCACGACCGGAAAGGAGAAAGGACATGCCCAAGGAACTGAACGGATGGTCGGTCGAGGCTCTGAGGGACGCGGTCAACGAGGTCGAGGCGCGGCCCGAGGCCGGGCTTCTGACCTGGAAGAGCCGCGTGCGCTGGGATGGCGGCTTCGGGCTCGACGTGCGGCCCGAAAGCATAGAGCAGCTGGGGACGGCGATGCCGCGGCACTTCACGCTCCGCGGCGATCACCCGCCGGAACTGCTCGGCCAGAATACCGGGCCGACCGCGATCGAGACGCTTCTGGCCGCGCTCGGCGCCTGCATGGCGGGCACCTTCGCGGCGCAGGCGACAGCACGCGGGATCGAACTGTCGCGGCTGGAGGTCGAGGTCGAGGGCCGGATCGATCTCAGCGGCTTCTTCGGGCTTCGGCCGGTGGCGCCGGGGATTTCCGACATCCGCCTGACCTTCGATGCCGAAGCCGAAGACGGTGCGGAGCGGTTGCCGGAGGTACTCGAGGCGACGCGGGCGCTGTCGCCGGTCTTCGACACGGTGACCACTGCGCGACACGTCGAGACGCGCCTCGCCGCGGCCGGGGAGCGGTGACATGACCTCCCCGAGGGATTTCGCCGAGATCATCGACAGCCGGGCCAGGTTGCGCGAGATCCGGAAGGCGCCGTCGCGCTTCGTGGCCGCGAAGGTGATCGACCATGTCGACGGGATGTGCCGGTGGTTAATCGCCGCCGCGCCGTTTGTCATCCTCGCCTCGACCGATGCGGCCGGGGCGGTGGATGTCTCGCCGAAGGGCGATCCGCCGGGGTTCGTGCGGGTGCTCGACGCACACCGGCTTGCGATCCCGGACCGCCCCGGCAATAACCGGGCCGACACGATGGAGAGCCTGCTGCAGGACCACCGGATCGGACTGATCTTCCTGGTACCCGGGCGGCGCGAGACCCTGCGCGTGAGTGGCCGGGGCGGGATCGTGCGGGACGACGCTCTCAACAAAAGCCTTGCCCATGACGGCCGGGCGCCCGACCTCGCAATCGTCGTGGGGGTCGCACGCGTGTTCTTCCCTTGCGCGAAATGCATGATGCGCTCGGATCTCTGGGAACCGGCCCGCTGGCCTGACACGGCACACCTGACGGGCCTCGCCGAGACCATGAAGCATCACGGTCGCCTCGCCGATCCTTTGGACGAGATCGACCGCATCGTCCGGACCGACGCCGAAGATCGGCTATACTGAGACGGAGGGGAGCCCCCCGGACGAGGCTACTCGACCGCCAGCCTGCCGCAGCTGCCCGACGCCGCGACGGAGCTTGCTCAATGTGGACGAAGGCCGGAAATCGGAGCGGCCGCCGGCGTGCGCGGAGTTTGCGTTGGAGGCTTTCGCAAGCTGGCCCGCGCGAATGAGGACGAGGAGGGTTCTTAAGCGGCGCGCGCGTTTCGATTGACCGGTTGCGTCAGGGCCCGGACGGCATCCAAGAGCAGGAGGGGAAGCGTGTCGCGGGGAATCGTGACCGCCAGATCGGTGTCCTCGAAGACGTCAATCGACCCGTCGGGGCGGACAACGAACTGCAAGCCTGGTGGGGAGGTCATTGGGCCGTCTCCATGTGGTTCGAGGGGCGCGCGTGCGCTCCCCTTCCTGTGTAAGCGGATCGTCAGTGCCATTCTTCGGCACCCGGGTGGCGAATGCGGGATCAGCGCAGCAAGGCCACGTCAGGAGCGCGCAGTGCCAGGACCATGTGGACTCAGACGACGACACTGCGCACGAGCCTGGACTGGCGGCTCGCGAGCCTGGG
>NZ_JAJDNA010000131.1 GCF_022340925.1 Thiocapsa sp. | reverse complement strand
GGTGTGTCCCGGTGTTGGCAGGCAGTTCTTGATCCGCTCCGCGAAGGCGGTTTCGCTGCCGGCCCATCCCTCGCGCATCTGTAGATCGAGACGCAACGTCGGGCCTTCGGGCCGGATTCGAAAGAGTCCGCTCAACTGGTCAGCGAGGACCGGGTCCCGGTAGAGCGCGTCCTTGATGTCGAGCAGGGTGCGTCCGTCGGGTAAGACGTCCTGCTCCCGGCCGGACAAGGCGATCATCGGCAGCGCCGGGACCTGCAGGTCGGCGCGGCCCGCCCTCGCAAGCGCGTCGGCGACTCGGGCGCTGTCCACCATGCGGGCCCGATCGCCCGTGCGGTAACGGAGCAATGGGAGCATCAGCGAGGGATCCAAGGTCGAGAGCACCAAGGCGCCAAAGCCGCTTGGGTCTGGATCGACGACCTCGGCGAAGATGCGAAGCGGGTCATAGACGAACAGCAGGGGCGGGACCTGCCCGGGCCATTGACCGATCGCCGACCTGAGCCACTCAGGGTGACGATGCGCCAGTTGTCGCAGTCGCACCGTGTCGCGGGTCTCGAAGAACAGATTCAGCCCAAGCTCGCCCACCCCCATCGACGAGCCTACGAGACCCGCCGTCCAACCTTCCGCATCTTGTCCTAGGCGGCTCGCGACGTAGTGGCGAAAGTCCTCCCCGAAGATTTCCTCACCCAGGATCACGTGGATCCTGAACCGCCCCCAATCGAGACCGCAATCGCGGCCGTGATCCAGGATGCGTTTGCAGAACAAGGGGTCCGTGACCAGGATGGTCTGGTCGTGGTGAGGGGCGAACTGGCCGACCAATGCGGTCACCATGTCCTCGCGGACGCTGGTCTCCGCCACCGTGACCGTTGAGCAGCTGAAACGGACCCCCATCGGCAGCGCATTGACCAGCAGGGTCGAGCGCCGGTCGGTCTGGAAGGCATATTCCATCGCCAGCTCGATGGCTTTGGCGGCACGCCTCGCTTGACGATGGGTGGACAGACCGAATCCGAAATGTCCGCCTTGGCCGGAGCTGGTCAGGACACCGGCGAGTCGCCCGAGCTTGCCACCGACACAAAGGCGATCGATTGGGAAGGGGCCGAAGACGGCTCGCTTATCGATCACCGGGCATTCGGCCTTGAAGTCGGCGACCGTGCGGATCCTCGCCGGCGAAACGCCATGTTCCCTCAGAATGGAGGCATAGGCCGGTACCGCGCGCGCCATGCGCCGAAACTGCTCGACCGCCCGCCGTTCGCTCGCCCGGGTGAGCCTGGTCCCATCGACCCGGTCGAGCGCACGAAGCTGCCACCGTCGAAGTGTTTTGTCGAATGCCGCCATCCAGCTCGATCCCGTTTCCATGGGACTCACATCGGCTAATGATACACCGCGGCAGCGATGCCATTCGTGACGACCACGATGTAGACGCCCGCTGATCCCAGTGGGCAGATGTAGTTGGTGATCTGGATCGATCGGGTGTTGTTGGGGGATTGGCCCGATATGAGCGCACCGGCCGCGTCGCCTTGGGTGTTTGCCGGCACGCAACCGCAGCTCGCCAACTCATCCGAGCTCATGCCGACCCGGAACGCACAGGCTGCGCGGGGCTCTGGGCGAGCGGACTGACAGCCGGCGATCGCACAGGCCAACAGGAGCGAGGCGAGAAGCGATGTCGGCCCGGTCAGCCGATGGGTGCGTGGGAGACGCGGGCGGGAACTGACCAGCCGCCGCGGACAGGGCAGCGAGGATGGGATGCGGCGCGTCCGGCCGACCGGAGTCGCGTTACTCCGACTCGACCCGCGCAACGGATGAGCGGAGCGCCTCGAAGATGAGTCGACGCGCCGCCGTCTCGTCGAGCTCGGGGACCTCCCAGCCCATGATGCGACAGTACTTGTGGACCAGGTGTCGCACATCGTCCTCGAGCTCCCTGGAATAACGCCCCATCTCGATCTCTTCTATCGTTGCCATGTTTTCGTCCTCGCCGGCAGATTAGGAATCGATGTGCAGCCCGCCGGGCGAGACCGGTTTCGGACCAGCGCGTCGTGACCTCCGCGCCCGTCACCAGGACCACAGTTGAAGTCTGCCCCGGGGGCCAAGGAAAGTAGACATCTCCGGCGAGCTGCGGTCAAGGCGAGCCGCGAGATCCATGGCGTTTGGCTCATGCCGGATTAACACCCCGTAAGCCGCCGGACATGCTCGCGCAATGGGCACACCAGAATACTCAGGAGCGTCCAACCGTGCTCTAGGCAAGCGGGTCCCTGACCTGCGATGCCTTCGTCTCCTGATGAGGAAAACGCCATGACGAAACCCCATTCACCGTCTCCGAACAGATCCTTTACCGTCGGCACGCCGGCACCCACGCAACGCCTGGGGCTCGCAACGGCTGTCCTGGCCCTGGCCCTCTCCGCGGGGAGCCTCTGTTGGGCCGGTGCCGGTGCGATGGCGAGTGATGCTGGCGGGGCCGATATCCCCTCGGTCGCGACCCCGGGGCTCCCAAGCTTCGCGGATGTCGCCGAGCGGGTGACCCCGGCCGTCGTGAACGTCTCGGTTAAGGCGGAGGGGATACAGCCGATGCAGTGGTCTGCCCACCCGCCGCGCCCGCACGATGTGCCCATGCCGGAGTCGTTCCGTCGTTTCTTCGAGCATCCGGGCCATGAGGGGCCCCGGCGAACGGTCAGCCAGGGATCCGGCTTCGTCCTCGACGCCGAGGGTCATATCGTGACCAACGACCATGTGATAGAAGGCGCCAGCGAGATCACGATCATCCTGAACGATGGGACGACCTATCCGGCGAAGGTCGTCGGGCGCGACGCGAAGACCGACTTGGCCGTGCTCAAGATCGACGCGGATCGCCCGATGAGCTATGTCGAGCTGGGGGATTCGCGCGAGGCGCGTGTCGGCGACTGGGTCTTGGCGGTCGGTAATCCATTCGGACTCGGCGGCTCGGTCAATGCCGGCATCATCTCGGCGCGAGGGCGCGACATCAACTCCGGGCCCTACGACGATTACCTGCAGATCGATGCACCCATCAATCAGGGTCACTCGGGTGGCCCCCTGTTCGACATCAACGGCCGGGTGATCGGCGTCAATACCGCCATCTATTCGCCGAGCGGGGGCAACGTCGGTATCGGATTTGCGATTCCTGCCGAGACCGTCCAGCGGGTGGTGGCCGATCTGCGAGAAAATGGTCGAGTCGAGCGTGGCTGGCTCGGTGTGCAGATCCAGCCTGTGACCGAGTCATTGGCCGCAGGGCTTGGGCTCGAGCAGACCGGCGGCGTCCTGATCGCAGACGTCATCCCGGGCAGTCCTGCCTCGATGGCGGACCTGCGTGCCGGAGACGTCATCCTGAGCGCCGCCGGGCACTCACTCGACGGTGCAAAAGGCCTTGCAAGGGCCGTAGCGGAGACAACGGCGGGCACCGCGATGACCCTTCGAGTGCTCCGCGATGGGCAAGCGCGCGAGGTCTCGGTGAGGATCGCGCGGATGCCTGATGATGAGCAGGTCGCGGGCCTCCCGAGCGAACCGGCCGACGCGGTTGCGCGCCCTCGCCTCGGCCTCTACCTCGCGCCGCTGACCCCGGAGCTCCGCCTCGAGCAGGGCCTCCGCCCGGATGCAGAGGGTGTGTATGTGTCGCAGGTCGAGTCAGACAGCCCGGCCGCGCGCGCCGGGATAGAGGCGGGTAGCCTCATCTCGATGGTCGGTGTCGAGCCGGTTACGACGCCTGACCAGGTCATTGCGGCGGTTCTTGCGGCCGCGGACGACAAGGTCGAGGCGCTCATCCTGCGCGTCGAGAAGGACGGGCCGCCGCTGTTCGTTGCCGTTCCTCTGACGACCTGAACGGGTTTGAGCCGATTGGCGGCCGCGTTTCAGCGGTCGCCAGCCGACTACGGATCGGGAGACCCCCACAGCGCCGGATCCCCCGCGAACGTGCCAGCCGTTGAGGGGCTTGTCGCGCAAGACGTCTGGCTCGACAATGCGGAGTAAGAGCAATCGGCCGAGATCGTTTCACCTTGAACTGCAGTTGGCCTCAGGCCAAACATACGGCCGGTTGCGATCCCGGATACTGAGCCGTCCTCGGCGCAGGCGCATCAGTTGACTGAGCGCCGGTGGTTCCTGGTGAGGTGATCGACCGATGCGCATCCTTCTCATCGAAGACGATCACCATACCGCCAACTACCTGCTCAAGGCCTTCGCCGAAGCCGGTGCGGTCACCGACCATGTGTCGGATGGTCGTACCGGCCTGCTGCAGGCGGCGACCGGCGACTATGATGCGCTGATCATCGACCGGATGCTGCCGGGGCTAGACGGCCTGGGTATCGTGCGCACCCTGCGTGCATCCGGCAACCAGACGCCCGTCCTCTTTCTCAGCGCCCTGGGCGAGGTCGACGAGCGTGTCGAGGGGTTGCGTGCGGGCGGGGACGACTACCTCACCAAACCCTTTGCCTTTTCAGAGCTCCACGCACGTCTCGAGGCCCTGTTGCGCCGTGGCAGCGCGGATGGCCCCGAGACCCGATTGCGTGTCTCGGATCTCGAGCTGGACCTGCTCAAACGGAAGGTGACCCGCGCCGGCTGTGAGATTCCGCTTCAACCTCGCGAGTTTCGCCTGCTGGAGTACCTGGTGCGCCATGCTGGGCAAGTGGTCACGCGAACCATGCTGCTCGAGCAGGTCTGGGACTATCACTTCGACCCACAGACCAACGTCATCGACGTCCATATCAGCCGTCTGCGCGGCAAGATCGACAAGGGCTTCGAAGCGCCGCTCCTCGAGACCGTCCGAGGTGTCGGCTACATGATCCGGAGCGAATGAACGGCGTGCGCCACGCCGTGAGCGGGTTGCGTGAGCTCCGCGCGCGGGCCGGGAGTATCCTGCGTAGCTCGACGTTTCGCGTGGCGCTCCTCTACGTGGTCTTGCTAGGCGGCTCCGTGGTGATCCTCCTGGGATTCATCTACTGGTCGACCGCCGGCTACATGGGTCGCCAGACCGCGGCCACCATCGAGGCCGAGATCCGCGGGCTTGCCGAGCAGTATCGGCGAAGCGGCCTGAGTGGCCTCTCGTCGCTCATCAGCGAGCGCGTGACACGCGATCCGGTCGGTTCCAGTGTCTATCTGCTGGTCGACGACAACCTCGGGCGGATTGTCGGCAACCTCGATCGCTGGCCCGTTGGCGTGCCAGACGTTGGCGACGGCTGGCTGCACTTTCGCTTGCGTGAGCGCGGACCAGACCGCACCGAAGAGCACGCCGCCCGGGCGCGGGTCTTCTTGCTGCCGGGCGGGTTGCGGCTGTTGGTTGGACGCGACGTGCGTGACCTGGAGGCGACCCGCGCCCTCATCCTCGAAGCCTTGGCCTGGGGGCTCGCCATTACCGCTGGGCTCGCCTTGTTGGGTGGGTGGCTGATGAGCGCCGGTGTGGTGCGCCGGCTGGAGGCGATCAACCAGACCAGCCGCGACATCATGGCCGGTGATCTCTCGCGGCGCATACCTCTCCGCGGGAGCGGCGACGACTTCGACCAATTGGCGGCCAGTCTTAATCAAATGCTGGATCGCATCGAGATCCTGATGGCGGGTGTCCGTCAGGTTTCGGACAACATCGCCCATGATCTGCGCACCCCCCTGACCCGGGTTCGCACCAAGCTGGAACTGCTCCGCGCCGGGCTGAGTGGTTGCCAGGGTGCGAAGACGATTGCCGATGAGGCGATCGCAGACGCCGACGAAATGCTTGCGACCTTCAACGCTCTGTTGCGGATCGCGCGAATCGAGTCCGGAGGCCGTCGGGCGGCCTTCGCCCGCATGGATCTCGCCGCGCTGATGCGTGATCTGCTGGAACTATACGAACCGCTGGCGAGCGAGAAAGGTATTCGCATGGAGCTCCATGGCGGGGAGGTTGCCTGGATCAGGGCCGACCGCGATCTGCTGTTCCAGGCCCTGGCCAACCTGGTCGACAATGCGATCAAGTACACGCCGCCGGGCGGCGCGATCGGGATGTCGGTGCGATCCTTAGCGGACGCGGTGACGGTGCAGGTTGTCGACACGGGTCCGGGGATCCCCGTCGACTCGCGCGAGCGGGTTCTCGATCGCTTCTTTCGGCTTGATGATAGCCGTTCGACACCCGGCAGCGGGCTCGGGCTCAGCCTCGTGAAGGCGGTGTTGGATCTGCACCAGGCCTCCATCGAGTTTGCGGACAATCGGCCTGGACTCATCGTCACCGTGACGCTAGGAGCCTCTCGGACTTAGGATGAATCGGCTACGGAGGCGGGAGAACGGTCCATTTCGCCGCGCTTTTTCGTTACACAGCACCCGCCATACGCCTCACAACCGGTACAACATGGCCTCGCTCCCCACTCCCTCGCTTCGATCACCCTAAACCCGACAGGCTCCTAGGGGTACAGCCGGTTCCCGGCAGTGGCCTCGGCCCACAGCGTCTCGTCCGCGCAGAGGTAGCGCTCGAGGTCGGCGGGATCTGCCTCGCGGTCGTCGACCCAGTTGCGCAGGAAGGTGCCCCCAGAAAGCAGGTCGATCGCAAGCCGCTCCGTTTCGTATTCGTAGTGGAAGTCACGCCAGAGCCCGTAGTCCGGATATTCCAGGCGCAGCGACTTCAAGAGGAGCGCGATCAGCCGGTAGGGTTTGAAACGATCATGGCGGTAGCCGAGAGTGTCCGTGTGAATCTGCAGTCCGGAGCACAGCTGGCCTGCATGCTTATGGAAAGTCGGCTCAAACCAGCATGGCCGAATGAGCGCGCCCTCGGTCCATTCTGCACACTCGGCACGCATCCTTGCGAGGATGCGCTCGAAGTTGAGGTTCGGGGCCCCGGCGACCTCCAGCGGCAC
>NZ_JAJDNA010000128.1 GCF_022340925.1 Thiocapsa sp. | reverse complement strand
GCGGTTGTCCCGGGCCTTTCGCACGCGCGCTCGCGACGACCCTGAAGCCGGCCTCGAGGCTCGAAAACAGCCATGCCGGTAGGAGGATGAAGCCTCACTGGGTCCGCCGAGGTGTCGTCATTGCGACAACAGCCGGTCGATGAGCGCAAACGCGACAATGCAACGGGGGCCGCGGGTCGCCATGTTGCGGGCGAGACTCAGCGGGCGGATGCCGCGTCACTGGCTTCGGGCTTGCGCAAACAGGTCGACCCGGGGTGGAGCGGCGCGATCTGGAGATCCCGGATCAACCGAGGATGGTTTCGTAGGCGCGCCGCAGCAAGTCGAGCTCGACCGGTGGCAGCCCCAGTGCCTGAGTCAGATCGATGAAGCTGCTGCCGTGCGCCCGCGCTGTCTCGAAGGGCGGATCGACGCTCGTGAAGCGCGCGAGGAAGATCTGGGCGCGCTCCTCGCCCACGGCGACCTCGCAGCGAAACCCCGGCTCGACCGCCAGGCTGCCGGTCGGAAGACCCAGATGGCCCTCGGCGCCGCGGAGCACCGTCGCCGGGTGTGCGACGACCCTCGGACGGTGAGTGCAGTCCGCGATGATGGTGCGAGGCGGCAAGGCCGCAAAGCCGCAGACACCGCCGTAGGCGAGCTTCAGGAAACGCGTGCGGGCGCTGGTCGACTGCTTGTGATACATGATCAGGCGCGGGGCGGGCATCGGGTCTACCTCGGTTGGGATCGGGCGGGGCGCCGGCGTTGGCTCGTGTGAATGATCGAACCTGTTCACCGACGGTCAAGCAGAGAGCGTGCCGTGCTGCCTCGGGTCGGTGCTCGAGGCGCCGGCGCACCCGTTCGGGGCGGGCGGCGGGGCCACACTCCCATGCGCGACCTGCGGTCCATCGAGCGGTGCAGGCCTCATGATGTCTTAAGGCACCGCCTCTGGGCCGCCCGGATATCGCTATACTGCCGCGGCCGGTCCCATCCCTTGTCCTTCTCAGACGATGGCTGCGTGAATTCGTGTCCGAGATAACCCACCCCTCCCGGCCTTCGTCCGCTGGCCTGACCAATGGCCGCGCTCGGCTGTGGGCGATCGCGACACTCGTGCTCCTCGCCGGCGTGACCGCTTCGCGGCTGATCGGGCTCGATCATCTTCCCGTGTGGCATGACGAGGTGTTTACGCTGCTGCGAGTCTTCGGCTACCCCGGGGACACCTGGGAGATCCTCTTCAGCGGCCGGCTGCTGACCCCGGCGGAGGTCCTTGCGTTCCAGCAGCCGGACCCGTCGAGGGGCTGGGCCGATACCTTGCGCGCGCTCGCCGAGCACCCGGAGCACGCGCCACTGTATTATCTGCTCGGGCGGGTGATGGCGATGCTCCCGCTCGATCCGGTCACCGCCCTGCGCGGGACCTCTGCCTTGTCCAGCCTCTTGCTGCCGGCTGCCGCTTTCTGGGTGATGCGCGAGCTGTTCGGACGGGGTCCGGCCTCTTGGGTTGCGGCTGCGGTCGTCGCCGTCTCGCCGCTGCACCTGCTCTACGCCCAGGAGGCGCGCCAGTACGCCCTGTGGACCCTCCTGGTCCTGGCATCCAGCGCCGCGCTGCAGCGTGGCTTGGATCGCAACCGCTCTCGCGACTGGTGGCTCTACGGGGCCCTGGTCACCCTGGGTCTCTACAGCCATCTGCTCTTCGCGCTCATGCTCCCGGTGCATGCCGCCTATGCCTGGATCGGGGCTGCACGCGCCGGCGGGAGCTGGCTCCGCCCGTCGTGCCTTCCTGTCCGATCATGGCTCTCGGCCGTCGCGGCGGCGCTGGTTCTGTTCTCACCATGGGTGCTCGTGATGGTCGCGGGTTTCGGTGAGGCGCTGAACTACACGCAGTGGATGGATCGGGCGGTGGGCGCCCAACGCAACCTGCTCGCGTGGGGCGGGCACATCACCCGTGCCTTCATCGACTGGAGTCCGGATCCGGACCCGCCCGCCCTCTCGCTGCTCTGGCTCATCCCGATCGCGGGCGCCCTGGTCTTCTATCTCGCGCGCGCACCGCGTCCCCAGGTGTGGCTGCTCGCACTCACCGCCGCGGCCTATCTCGGTATCGTGCTCGGTCCGGACCTGGTCCTTGGGGGAAGCCGATCGCTGCATGTCCGCTACGGCCTGCCGGCGGTGCTCGCCTTGCAGCTGATGGTCGCTTGGAGCATCGGCTCGGCGTTCGGCAGTGCCGGTACGGCGCGTGTCGCGGCGGCCGTGGCGCTGGCGCTGGTCATGGTCCTCGGCGTGCTGTCCCAGTGGCGCATCCAGCAGGCCGAGACCTGGTGGAGCAAGCAGTTCAGCGCTGCCAACATCGAGGTGGCGCGCACGGTAAATGCCCTCGACCGCCCCCTCGTCGCCGTGAGCCCCGGTGGCGTGGCGGTGGGAGAGCTGGTCTCCCTGGCCTATCATCTGGATGACCGCGTACGGATCTGGGGCCATGGCGCATCCCGCGAGCGGTTGGTGCTGCCGGAGGGTTTCAACGGCCTTGTCCTCCTGCTGCCGAATGAGGCGCTCAGGGCCGCTGTCGGGCCGGACCGCGTGCCTGAGCCGATCGCCGGAACATGGCAATGGTTCCTCGTGCGCCCCTGAGGGTGCGAGATCGCCTCGGCCCCAGGCGCGCCGGTGGCCGACCCATTGCCCGCGCTGTCTTTCTCTTGTGACTCCGGTACCTGACATGAGCCAAACCACCACACGTGGACCCGCATTGGGTGAGCATGCACCATCCGAAGCCGGACAGCGCGATCGCGCGTCGCCCCGCGTCGAGCAGCTCCTGCGGTCGATGACGCTGGAGGAGAAGGTCGGGCAGATGACCCAGCTCTCGATCGAGTCCGTCTCGCTCATCGACGCGGCGGCGGCCGACGGCGGCCATGTCCTGGACCTCGAACGGCTGCGCACGATGCTGGTCCGCCATCATGTGGGGTCGTTGCTCAACGCTGCGCCGTCGGCGTTCAGGCTGGCGCATTGGCACGCGGTGATCGATCAGGTCCAGGATATCGCCACCAAGGAGACCCGCCTCGGCATCCCCGTCATCTACGGTATCGATGCGATCCATGGGGCCAACTACAGCCGCGGCGCGACGCTGTTCCCGCAGCCGATCGGCTTGGCCGCGACCTGGAACCCGGATCTGATCGAGCGCATTGCCCGCATCAGCGCCCTGGAGACGCGCGCATCCGGCATCCCGTGGAGCTTTTTCCCGGTCTGCGACATCGGCCGTCAGCCCGCCTGGCCTCGCCTGTGGGAGACCTTCGGGGAGGACGTGCACCTCGCATCGACCATGGTCTCGCGCACGGTCCGGGGCCTCCAATACTCGGACGCCGGGACGTCTGCCGGCGGCATCGGCCCCGAGCAGGTCGCCGCCACGCTGAAGCACTTCGCCGGCTACAGTCTCCCGCTGAGCGGCAAGGACCGCACCCCGGCCTGGATCGACGAGCGCATGCTGCGCCAAATCGTCCTGCCGAGCTTCGAGGCCGGTGTCAGGGCTGGCGCCCTGACCGTCATGGTCAACTCGGGCGAGGTCAACGGGATCCCCGGCCACGTCAACCGATGGCTGCTGACAGACGTCCTCAAGGGCGCATGGGGCTTCCGGGGGTTCGTCGTCTCGGACTGGGAGGACATCAAGCGTCTGCACACCCGCGACCGGGTCGCCGAGACACCAAAGGAGGCGGTGCGACTCGCGGTGATGGCCGGCGTGGACATGAGCATGGTGCCCGACGACTTGAGCTTCCCGCATCTGCTCGCCGAGCTGGTGCGCGCGGGCGAGGTGCCCGAGGCGCGCATCGAGGATGCGGTGAGGCGTATCCTGGGTGTCAAGGAAGCGCTCGGGCTCTTCGAGAATCCCTACGCAAACCGGGGCCTTGCGCACCGCTTTGCCGCGCCGGCCTCGTCGGAGCTGAACCTGCGGGCCGCCCGCGAGGCCATGACGCTGCTGAAGAACGAGAACGGCGCGCTGCCGCTCGACAAGACCCGGCGCCTGCTCGTCACCGGGCCGACCGCGGACCGGCTCTCGGCCTTGAACGGCGGCTGGACCATTACCTGGCAGGGTGACCGGGAGGATCTCTACCCGGGGGACAAACCGACGATCCGCGACGCGTTGGCCGCTGCCCTGGGCCCCGAGCGTGTCGTGCACGTTCCAGGTTCGGGATTCGACACCCCACTCGGCCCCGGCCGGGGGGTCGATGCGGCCCTCGCCGCCGCCCGCGACGTCGACGCGGTCGTGCTCTGTCTCGGCGAGCCGACCTATGTCGAGACGGCCGGCAACCTCGACGACCTGACCCTCGACGCCGCCCAGCTCGACCTCGCCGAGGCCCTGATCGAGGCGCTCGCGGGGACCGGCAAGCCCGTCATCCTCGTCCTGGTCGAGGGGCGTCCGCGTGTGATCCGCAGGATCGCCGAGCGCATCCCGGCCATCCTCATGGCCTACCTCCCCGGCATGGAAGGCGGGCGCGCCATCGCCGAGGTGCTGCTCGGCGACGTCAACCCGAGCGGGCGGCTGCCGTTCTCCTATCCCCGCGGGCCGAATGGACTCGTGCCCTATGACCACAAACCGCTCGAGGCCACCGACGGCAATCACTACGCGCCCGAGCACCCGTTCGGCCATGGCCTCAGCTATACCAGCTTTGCCTACGCGGATCTCCGGGTCCGGGAGCTGTCCAACGAGATGGGCGCCGACAGCGGCGCGGAATCAGTCGACGGACGCATTGAGGTCTCGGTGCGGCTCAGAAACACCGGCTCCAGGGCGGGGCTGGAGACCGTCGCCCTCTATGTGACAGACCTCTACGGCAGCGTCTCCCGGCCGGACCGTGAGCTCAAGGCATTCCGCAAGGTGGCCCTCGAGCCGGGCGAGGAGGCGACCGTCAGGCTCGATCTCGACCGCGGCGACCTCGCATTCGTGGGCCTGGACAACCGCTGGGTCTTCGAGCCCGGGCGGTTTCGCTTTGC
>NZ_JAJDNA010000119.1 GCF_022340925.1 Thiocapsa sp. | reverse complement strand
TCCCCAACGACACCGGAGCACCCGCACAAATTATCTGATACACACTGTTAAAGATCTCCTCAGCAAACGCACACAGCGCCTCGCCAAGACCGCCCATTCTACCCCAACTCATCCCCCTGTCAAGCCCTCACAGGGCCGGGGGGTGGCGGGGCGCGGTGCCGCCTGGTGCTTTAGCCCGCCGGCGCGTGACAGGCATGCGGCGCGCGACTATACTCCAATCTCGGCTGAGTGGCAGAGTGGTTATGCAGCGGCCTGCAAAGCCGCGTACCTCGGTTCGATTCCGGGCTCAGCCTCCAGCATTCGTGCTCTCCGCTTCTCGCTCACGCAACACAGGCAAGGTGCGCGCGCAGTCTGGTCGGACTTGCGGGCAGCCCCTCTTTACGACTCAGTGGCGTGGGCCACCAGCTTCATCAAGCCCGGGTGGCGAAACTGGTAGACGCAAGGGACTTAAAATCCCTCGGCTTCGGCCATGCGGGTTCGAGTCCCGCCTCGGGCACCACGACCCGTGCCTGGAGCGGTCAATGCCGCAACCCAGGGCCACCCCCACTCCCTCACTCGCCGGTTGGGTCTCATTCCTCTTTCGTCAACCAGCGGTCGGCCACCGCGCACCCTGCGCCCCGTCGCGGCTCGATATCGGATGTGCACGCCGTGGTTACCCAGACCCGCCCCACGCCCGGTCCGAGCTCGAACTCAAAGGGTGTGGGCAGATAGTCCATCGGCCATTCGGGCGACACGTCGCGGAGCGGGGGTGTCGACCCGCTGAGGTCATAAAGGTCTTCGATGTGCAGGTGCTGGTAGTTCCAGGGGTCTTTGTTCAAGGCGAGGAGCGCCGTGCCAAGGCCCTCCGTGCTCACTTTGCGCAGCAGTAAGACCGCCGGGTTGGCCTGCTCCAGGCGCTCGATCGGTCCATCCTCCCGGAACACGGGGTACTGGTCCTTGAGTTGGTTGGTCCGCGCAATGAAGTCAGTCAGATCGATGTTCGGCGCTTCCCAGTCTGCGGGGCTCGTGTCGACGACATTGAGTCGGCGCCTAAAGCCATACTCGTACCCGACCGGCATCATCACCCCGGCGGAGAACAATGCCGCGAAAAGGTAGCGCTGTTTCAGAGCGTTGGGGTTATCCCCGGATTCGCTGAAGAGCCGCTCGGTGTCGTGACTTTCCGGAAAGCTGATCGAGGAGGCCAGGTGGCGGGTCAGGTCATACTGCTCCAACAGCCAAGGGGCTTCAAAGTCCCACCACTTTGAGCTGTTGAATATGGCGTTGAAGCCGGCGGATGCTGTATCGCGCGTCTGCTCCGGAGAGCAGCCGAGCGTTTCCGCGATGAAGACGACCTCTGGACAGATCTGACGTGTGTGCGTGATTAAGGATTCCCAAACTGCGTTCGGTATCTGGTACGCCGCATCGCAGCGGAAGCCGCGAAAGCCCAAGTCGACCAGGTAGTCGACAACCTGAATGCAATACGCCAGCAGCCCCGAGCGATCGACCGAGTGGCGGTGATCGAACTGAGCCAGGTCATGCCAGACGACCTTGTTCCCGTCAGCTTCGACACAGAAGGCGCTCGCGACATCGTCGCCTTCGCGCACGAACCAGTCGGGATACTCCAGCACCAGCCTCGAGTCCTTGGCGCAATGATTAATCACGAGGTCGATCATCATGGAGAGCCCCCGACGTTCCGCCTCGGCGATCATCGCCCGGACCTGCTCCTCGGGCGGGCGGGCGGAATTCGGAGCCACGAAGGTCTCGTTGATCGCGAAATGATCGGCGATCGAATAAAGGGATCGGGATCGACCAAGCCTCTGGATGGGATTGACGTAGACCCAATCAAAGCCCATTTTGGCCGCCCGTCCCAGATGCGGGGTCCAATTCTCGAAATGTCCAACGAGTCGCGGGAACAGGTTATAGATCTTCATCAATCCCGTGCTCTCCTCAACGCGACCCGGCACGCTCATCACGACAGCCGCGAGCCCCCATGGCGGGGCGCCGTGTCAGCCCTTCCATTCACATGGTTGCGAGCCATGCGCCCCGGATCGCTCGCGTTCCGGGCCGGTCGATGCCCCAATCGGACCTCGAGTCGGAGATGCCTTAGCCCTCGCGGATGTAGTCGTAGATGTTCAGGTAATCCTGACCAGGCACGTTCCAAGAATAGTCGC
The DNA here is from genome assembly GCF_022340925.1 of Thiocapsa sp. Taxonomy (GTDB): domain Bacteria; phylum Pseudomonadota; class Gammaproteobacteria; order Chromatiales; family Chromatiaceae; genus Thiocapsa. Next base: position 56,793 of record NZ_JAJDNA010000119.1, on the reverse strand, counting down.
AGCGCATCGCGTTCTTCATTAACTCGCGAAAGTGATCAGGATGATACCGATAACAGGCGATGGCGCGTCCCAGGGCCGACTCCAGGCCGGCGTTATCGAAATCCCGGAAGACGTAGCCGTTGCGCTCATGCAGCGGACGATGCGAGTGGTCTTTGTCGAAAACTGTGTCTGCCAGTCCGCCGACCTCACGGACGACCGGGATGGTGCCGTAGCGCAGAGCAATCAGCTGGGTCAGCCCGCAAGGCTCGAAACGGCTTGGGACGAGCATGAGATCGGCGCCAGCATAAATGAGGTGTGACAGCTCTTCGTCGAAGCCGATCTCCAGATGGCAGTCGGGGCTGTCGTTGAGCATCGTCTTGAGACCCCAGAAATCGGCATTGATCTGATCGTTTGGGCTCGATCCGAGCAAGACGAATTGAGCGCCTTGCTCAAGGGTATAGAAGATCGCATGGCGCACGAGCTCCAGACCTTTTTGTGGGTCCAGCCGACCGATGAAGGCGACGATCGGTTTCTCATTGTCTGCCAGCATCAGGCGGTGGCGGAGAGCACGCTTGTTTTCGTATTTTCCGTCGATGTTTTCCACCCCGTAGCGAACCGGGATATGATGGTCGATCTCGGGATTCCAGACATCGTAGTCGATGCCGTTGACCACTCCGCCATACTTCAGATGATGGACATGGAGCGTCGGCTCCAGTCCGAAGCCTTGGCCCTGGTCTTTCGTCTCAAACGCATAACGGGGTGAGACGGTTGTGACGAAGTTGGAGTAGACGATTCCCGCCTTAAGCAAATTCAGAGCTCTTGGGTGGTGATTGTCTGCCATCCGGCTCTGTTCGAAGAACCGTTCCGGCCGGCGCAGCCCGGTGGCATGCAGCACGTCGATGCCCGTCACCCCTTGGTGAGCGAAGTTGTGGATCGTCAGACACACCCGCGGATGCGTCATCCCAAGCGGCTGGTAGAGCTCGTAGAGGAAGACCGGCACCAAGGCGGTCTGCCAGTCATGGACATGGATAACGTCCGGGTGCTTGCCCGCCTTCCAGAGGAATTCCATGGCAGCCCGCGAGAAAAAGGCGTAGCGCAGAACGTCATCGCGAAAGCCGTAGATACTGCTACGGTTGAAGAAATCGTCCTGTGAATGCGGCTCGATAAAGAAACATTTGCGCCCGTGTACGAAGCCGAAGAATACCGTGCAGTGGATTGCGCCGTCATACCAGGGGACCCAGAGGTCGCGATAGACCTCTTGCATCTCGAAGACCTGATCGTAGCGCAGGGTGGAGTACTTGGGCAGGATGATCTCGACATGATTGCCCCGAATCGCCAGCTCGCGACTCAGCCCGAAGACCACGTCGGCGAGTCCGCCGACCTTTGCCACGGCAGCCAGCTCGGGCGTGATGTGAACGACAAACAGGTTCGGGCGGAAGGCTGCAGGAGGGGGCAGGGGCTCGGGTGTTGGCGATGCTTCGGCCTCGGGAGGCTCTTCCGACCCCAGTCGTGACCGGGCTGAGCGCAGCGTGGCCGACGCGTCGGACTCGGCAGATTGCGGGATCGCCTCCGTCAACGGCGGCGTCCACCCAGCCGATAGCGGCGCCGAATCCGGCGGTATCCCCGGCTCGGCAGTCTCGACCCCTGGGAGCCCGGTGTCCTGCTCGAATCCCGATCGAACCCGCTCCGCCTTCAGGGCCGCCTGAGAAGCCGAGCTCCGGGCTGCCGGGCGGCGCGGGTCAGCGGGCGGCAGAGGGGCGGCCGTGACTCGCTCGCCGGATTGATCCGGCGCCGGCGCCCCATCTGCCCCGCCGGCCTGAGGCAGGACGATCGCGGTTGAGACCGATGGCTCCCGAGCCTGCGATTTTCGGCTGCGGCTGCTCGCAGGCGGCGCAGATCCGGCCCGCTTGGCGCCGGAACGGCCTCGTGCGACGTCCTTTCTTGATCCAGTTGGCTTCTTCGCCATTACTCGTTTTCCTGCAGCGATGTTCGTGCCGCGCTCAATTCAGCGGCTGCCCGCTAGTGTACCCCAGTCCCCAAGACCAGATGCGCCCGCCCTCGTCGCTCGCAGTCCGCGCCGCATTCGGGTGGACGGGGGGCCGCGGTCCGTGAATGCAGCCGAGAGGGGCAGGCCTCGTGAGTCATCCCCGCGCCGGCGTTGCCGGCTTGATCGAGGGCCTGGCCGGAGACCCGGGCGCGTTTGTCCTTCAGCCTTCGCTTGATGTCCGCGGGTCGCTGCCTCCAGGCCCGGATCGGGCGGCGGTGCCGTCTTCGGCGTGTTGCCCGCCGAGCTCATCCGACTCTGAGGGGCCGGTCCCCCGCCATGTCCAGGTGCCATCCTCGGCGACGACCAGGACGTGGTCATAGGCAGACGGATCATCTTCCTCATCGCCGAGCGTGATATAGGTCATCCCGCTGTCACGCAACATCTGAAACAGCTCGTCGAGCTGGCATTCGCTCAGTGCCCGAGTCGGATGGTCGAGCACGACAAACGCGGGTGCGGCCATCAGCACCCGTGCAAATGCCACGAGTTGCTGCTCACCGAGCGACAGGAGCTCCTTCCAGTTGCGTTCTTTGTCCAGCCCGCCAGCCCGGATCAATGCGGGCTCGAGGCTCAACGCCTTCAAGGTCGCGACGATCTGCTCATCCGTATAAGACCCGTTGGCACCGCTTGGCGTCACGAGTTGACGCAGGCTCCCCGGTGGCAGGTAAGGACGCTCTGGCAGGAACATGATCGCCGAGTCGCCCGGGCGCGTGATACAGCCGTCTCCGGCGTCCCAGAGGCCGGCGGTCGCGCGAAACAAGGCTGTCTTGGCCGATTCGTTGGGAACGAGGACAAGTAGGCATGTCCCGCGCGGGATCGACACCGACAGATCCTTGATCAGCTCGCGCCCGCTGCGAGGTGATCGAAGGGTGACGCCCTGAAACGCCACGCGCTCTGAGTCGATGCGCGTCACGATCGCCGGCTTCTGTGAGACCGGGCCCGCCTCCATCGCCTCGCGCAGGCTTGCCAGGCGGGCAATCACGGCCGTGTAGGTCGAGATAGACTGAAACTGTGTGATGATGAGGGAAAAGGCCCCGAGGAGGTGGGCAAAGGCGATCGCGGATTGGCTGATGACCCCGAAGTCCGCCTTTCCCTGAATGAACAGCGGCGCGACGATGAGGACGGGGATGATCTGAATGAGGTAGTTGTAGCCGGTCGTGAAGAATCCCAGTCTGCGATTGACGTGAATAATGTGTTGAAAATTTGCTATGAGATCCGCTAGGCGTTTGAGAAGCTGCGACTCGAGACCGGCCTCACGTCGCAGGAGCGCAATGGAGTCGGCATTGTCGCTGACATGGATTAGGCGGCTGCGGAAATTGGCCTCCTTGTCGAGCTGGTCATAATTCAAACCGATCAAGGGTCGCCCGAGGAGCACGGTCATTAAGGATCCGAGTGCTGCATAGGAGACGGCCACGACGAACAGGAGCGGGCTGATGGTCCACATGACGCCAGAGAAGGCAATCACCGTGAAGCTTGCATTGAGCAGCATGAGCACGAAGGACAGCGTCGTCGCGGTCATGTAGCGGATGTCCTCGCTGATCCGCTGATCAGGGTTGGCGAGATCCCCGGCGTCGTGAAGACGGAAGTAGACTCGATCATCGAGATAGCGCATGACGGCGCGTCTCGTCAGATAGTTGCGCCATAGCAGCCCGAGGCGTTCCTCGACGTAACGGTAGTAGACCGCCACCAGTGTCGAGATTGCGAAGACGCCGACGTAGAGCAGCGCGAAGTAACCGAACCTGCCCATGTCGCGGTTCTCGATGGAGGTCATGAAGTCCCGCCCGACGTAACTGTTCAAGACGTTCAGGCCGTTGATGCCGAACAGGAGCAAGATCAGCAGCGCAAAGAGCCACTTCGCCTTGCCGCCGACCTCGGAGCCCGCGAGGGCTCCGATCATCTCGACAAATCGCATCCAGCTTGTGCGGCTGATGGGGGAGCGCAGCGCATTCATGGTGGGGCAGGGTCCGTCGTGATCAGGGAAATCGAGTGCCGGCGGGGTGCGCGACGACGGCCCCGACAGCCCTGGCTCAACATCGCGGATGACGCTGGCCGCGCGTGAGTATAGCCTCACGGCAAAATCGGCCGCGCGCGATCGCACGTCTCATCCCGCGCGGATTGTGGGGTTGGTTGCTTCGCGGCTGCCACGCGCCGTGACCGCCGTGCAACCTGATTGTTTTCGGCGGCCGCTGACGGCGTCGCCCCCCTTTGCCGGTCGTGTACCCGCGCATGTCCGTCGGGGGAGCCTGTCGCCGCGTCCGTTCAGCTCGACACTCCCACTTAGTGCTTGCACCGCCTTCGGCAGCGCCAAAGGGACTCGGTGGGCCCTCCTGCTGCCCGGCGACGGAACCCGTCGGGAGGCAGGCGAGCCGAGGAGCCAATACGAGCCTGGCGCGGCGTATTGCATGCCCCTGAGCGCGCTCTCCTGAGCTGGATCGGGGCTTGGCAAGCGGTGCAGGGGACTTCACGCCGGACCGGCATTACCTTAACATGTCCCGGCAAATTTGCCGGCCTGGCAGCGATGGAGATGGTATAGCAGGCATCCTGCTCGGGATAGCCGCCGCGTCGCAGGCCAGCGTTGTTCTCACCTTCGCGGTGCTTACCGCGGGCCGGCTGGTCCGTGCGCAGGCGGCGAGCCCGCATCCAGGGGCACGGACCGCGACTTGGACACCCCAATGCCCGGCTCCGGCGGACGCCCCCTCCAGAGGCCTGGCAGCTCGACCTTCAAGCGGGATGGAGCCTGCCAGGAGGCTGGAAATTGTTGCCGTTTTCGGCTCGTTACCCAAAAGACTGAAGAACCTGGCACTCTCGAACATGAACCACTTAAGAGATCCCAAACGAATCTCGGCCGGCCTCTTCGTTGCCCTGGCGATGGCCCTTGGCGCCGAAGGTTTTTGCCAGCCATCCGCAGCGCCGGACGACGAAGGTGTGCCGGGGGTCTTCACATTCGCAAGCGTGGTCCGGCGCGCCGCCGAGCTCGCCGAGGCGCCTTACCAGAGGGACGCGCCCCAGCTCCCGGAGGTGTTTGCGTCCCTGGATTACGACGGTTTCCGCGATATCCGGTTCAACCGCGGTCACTCACTATGGCGCGAGGACGGACTGCCTTTTCAGGTCCAGTTCTTCCACCGTGGCTTCATGTTCCAGGACCGGGTGAGCATCAACGTCATCGATCAAGGCGCGGTGACTCCGGTCGAGTTCTCGACCCAGATGTTCGACTATGGCGAGAACCCGGTCTCCGGAGACATCCCCCACGACCTTGGTTTCGCCGGTCTGCGTTTGCTGTTCCCGATCAATCGCGACGATCTGTTCGATGAGGTCGCGGTTTTCCTCGGCGCCAGCTACTTCCGCGCCGTGGCGCAACATCTCAACTACGGGATCACGGCACGTGGTCTGGCGATCGATACCGGGTTGGCGACACGCGAAGAGTTCCCCGTGTTTCGCGAGTTCTGGCTCGAAAGACCGCATGAGGATGCCGTCGAGATCACGCTTTATGCGCTGTTGGACAGTCCCAGGGTCGCCGGGGCATATGTCTTCGTGATCAAGCCTGGGCCCGACACGACCATGGACGTCAAGGCCCACCTCTATTTTCGAGAATCCGTCGAGAAATTCGGCATCGCCCCCTTGACCAGCATGTTTCTGCACGGCGAGCTGACCGAGCGGTACATGGATGATTTTCGCCCCGAGGTCCATGATTCGGATGGGCTCATTATCGAGAGCGGGACGGGCGAGCGGATCTGGAGGCCGCTGGTCAATCCGCTTGGACTGCGCATCAGCAACTTCCAGGTCGAGAATCCACGTCTGTTCGGTCTCCTGCAGCGCGACCGGGACTTCGCCCACTACCAGGACCTTGAGGCCCACTATCACAACCGCCCGAGCGCGCAGGTCGAGCCCCTCGGAGATTGGGGCAAGGGCGTCGTGGAGTTGGTGGAGATCCCGAGCACGGCAGAGAAGTACGACAACATCGTCGCCTACTGGACCCCCGAGCGCCGCGTCGGGGCCGGTGACGAGATGGAGTTTGCATATCGCCTGCGGTTTTCTGCCAATCCCGAGGCGCGCCTGACCGGCGGACGAACCCTGGCGACCCGCATCGGTGGCGGCGGCACGGACGTCCTGGATTCAAGCCGGCGCAAGTTTGTGGTCGATTTCGTCGGCGAGACGCTGGCAAGCTTGCCGCCCGATTCGCCCTTGATGGCGACCGTGACCGCTTCGACCGGTGACCTCTCACCACCAGTCGTGCAACATAATCCAGAGACGGGGGGGTGGCGGCTGTTCGTCGAGCTCAATCCTGAGCGGGGTCGATCGGCCGAGCTGCGTGGTTTCCTGTATCAAGGTAATGACGTGCTCACCGAGACTTGGAGCTTCGAGTGGGTCCCCCAGTGATTGGCAATGGCGCCGATCTGTCGGATCTCGGCGTCGAGGTTGATTCATCGGCGGGCCCGCCGGTCGGTGCATCGCTGCAGGATTGGGAGCAGGCGATGCCCCGGGTAGCGCACTATCTGCGAGCACTTGGGGTCCGCGACCACCGAGACCATGCCCGCCTCATCGAAGCGATCCGCAGTCGATTCGTTCGACGGGTGTCGACACACCTTGTGGCGGACGCAACCGAGACAGGGATCGAGGCGACCGCAGCACTGCTCGACGCTTGGATCGCGGCTCAGCTCGGGCCGGGTGTTCCCGAGCCACAACAACGGATGGCGCGAGCCGCGGTACTGGGTGGCGTGGTCGAGGGCTGGGTGGCCGTCTGGTCGGGGCGCGTCGACGAGCCACTGGGCGAGCGCATCATCGCGGCGAGTCTCTCACCGGCACCCGAGCCGGCACCCTTGTCGATGGTGCCCCAGCGGATTGGGCCGTGTTGTCACCGCCTCGTTCGATCGATCGCGAAGGTCCTTCGGGGGAAACCAGCGGAGCGCCCCCATCAGCCTGCCGATCCGGGACGGACGTCATGACACGAACATCCTCGGTCCGTCATCCCGACCCTGGGTACCGTCGAGTCATCTACTTCGGTCTAGTGCTCCTCACGACGCTCGGCGCCATGAGTTTGTTGAGCGGCGTGTTCCAGGAGGGTGGGACCACACCGCTGGAATTCATACTGCTGCTGCTCTACGCGGTTCTGATTCTCTGGATCAGTGCGTCCTTCTGGACGGCCGCAATCGGTTTCATCCTGCTCCTGCGTCAGGACCACGGGCAACCCGCGAGTGACGACGTCCACGCCAGCCGTCCCAAGGACCCTCCCATGGGTTTCAAGACAGCCCTTGTGATGCCTGTGTACAACGAGGATCCCGCACGCGTCTTCGCGGGTCTGCGCGCGATCGAGCAGTCGTTGCAGGAGACCGGGCGGGCCGCTGGGTTCGAGATCTTCGTGCTCAGTGATACGCGAGACCCCGACATCTGGGTCGAGGAGGAGATGCAATGGCGAAAATGGGCTGTGGAGCTTGGCCACCCAGCGCGCGTCTTCTATCGCAACCGGGTCGAAAACACCAGTCGTAAGAGTGGGAACCTCGCCGATTTCTGTCGCCGATGGGGCGGTCGTTACCGCTACATGATCGTTCTCGATGCCGACAGCCTGATGTCCGGCTCCACCGTCCTCGAGATGGTGGCCCGCATGGAACAGCACCCGGATGTGGCCTTGCTTCAGGTTCCACCGGTCCCTGTCAATCGGGTGTCTCTCTTTGCCCGTGTACTCCAGTTCGCAAGCAGCCTCTACGGGCGCATCTTCGTTGCCGGGTTGAGCTACTGGCAGGGCGACACAAGCAACTACTGGGGCCACAATGCGATCATCCGGGTCGAGGCTTTTGCGGCTCATTGTGGATTGCCGGAGTTGCCCGGGCGGGAGCCTTTTGGTGGGGAGATCCTCAGCCATGACTTCGTCGAGGCGGCGCTTCTGCGTCGCGCCGGCTGGAAGGTCTGGCTTGCATACGACCTGGGCGGCAGCTACGAGGAGATACCGCCGACCCTGATCGATTATGCCAAACGCGACCGACGGTGGTGTCAGGGGAACCTCCAGCATGTGCGGCTGGTCTTTGCCGAGGGGTTCAAACCTTTGAACCGGGTTCACCTCGCGATGGGGGTGATGTCGTACATGGCATCCCCGCTGTGGCTGTTGTTTCTGCTGCTCACCGGTGTTCAGGCATATCTGGACAGCCTGGACGCACCAGTTTATTTCTTCGGGGATTATCTGCTACCCATCTGGCCGGTGTCCTACGTGGTCGAGATGACCACGGTGCTTTGGGTCACCCTCGCCATGCTCTTTCTGCCGAAGCTCTTTGCTTTGGTGCTGCTCGGGGTCCGGCCGAGGTTGAGGGCGGCCTACGGCGGATTGCCGCGGGCAACGCTCAGCGTCCTGATCGAGAGCCTGCTCTCGGTCCTCTACGCGCCGGTCCTCATGCTCTTTCAGAGCAAGTTTGTCGGCGCGATCCTGCTGCGCCGGATCGTTGGCTGGCCGCCGCAACAACGCGGTGACCACCAGACCGGATTCGCCGAGGCGCTTGCGGCCCATGGCGACCAGACCCTATTGGGTGTCGCCACCGGGGTGCTGACCTATTTCTATGTCCCGGCGTTTTTTTGGTGGTTTACGCCGGTGCTGGCAGGGATGCTGCTCGCAATCCCGGTCTCGATGGCGACCAGCCGGGTCTGGCCGGGCCAGCGGGCCCGTGCGGCCGGGCTCTTTCTCACCCCGGAGGAATCCATGCCGCCACGCGTGTTGCAGCTCCTGTCCGAAAACCTGGGAGCCGTCGCTGGCCCACTCTGCTCCGGCGAGATGGCAGGAGATCTCTGGTACCGCGCCGTCATCGATCCCTGCGCCTATGCGCTGCATGTCTCACTCTTGCCGGAGGAGGTCCCCAATCGCCGGCGTCGGCACTATCTGGAGGGCTTGATCTTCCAGCTCCAGGACGAGGGTCCGCAGAGCTTGACGCCATCTGAGAAGCGGGAGCTCTTGTCTCATCGCGACGGGCTCGAGGAGCTTCACCTGCTTCTCTGGGCGACTCAGCCGGCCCCCATCTCCCTCGCTCCACTCCCCGCCCGCGCGACTTGAGAGGGCGGGTCGAGGTGGCCTTGCGAGCGCCCGTCCCTGACTTATTCACCGCTTCGGCCACGCGTATTGAAGGCGATATTCCAGTGCTGGCCGGGAGCGCCGACCGGGATGGCCGTGAGCTCCAAGGTCCCGACCTCGGTGACCGTGGCCTGTAGTCGGACGGCAACCACCTCGCCCTTCTTATGGTCTTTGGCGGGCAGCGTGGTCTGGATCTCGTCAAGCTCGTCCAGCTCATCTTCGGGCCACTCTTCGAGCAGCTCTCCGACCTGGTCTTCTCGGCGAACACTGGATCCGAAGAAACGGAAACGCACTGGCTCGCCGACCACGAGGCCGAACTCCTGGGGCGCAGCGACCGGCTCCGAGCCCTCTTCCAGCCCGAAAGGCACCAGACAGAGTGCTTGGATTTCGGGCTCCATGCCCGGGATGGCGGGGGCTGCGCTTTCCACCCCGACATAGTACGAGTGGGACGTGCCGCCGCGGATCCGTACCCCTCCATGTCGACGTACATGGGCGTAGAAAGCAGCCCCGCGGGCGACGGCCAGGTCGAGATCTTGAGCTTTCAGCAGGCGTGCCGGCGGTGCGTCCTCGGCGGCCAACCATTGGTTGAGCACCTCGACGACTCGCGCCTGCAGTTGCTCCGCCTTGAAGACGCCGCCGTTGAAAAGGACGGCGGTCGGATGGAGAAAGCTCGCTCCCGCTGCCGGTGCAACGAACCCGGCGAGGTCTTCCGTTGCCCCGGTCTGACGGCCCAGGAACGCGGCGAGGTGGCGTGTGACGGCGGGGTCCTGCGCATATGGCAGACCGACCTTGGTGAGCGCACCGCGAGGTCGATTGGCTGGCCGACTGCTTGAATCGACCGCTGGGAAAAACCCCTCGATCAAGGTCGACTGCACCTCTTCGCGGGTCAGCTCGGTGCGGATACTGCCGCCGATCAGGCGCGAGCCGCGGCTGGGCACCACCACCGGGATGCGGTCGAGGTCGGTGTCGGCGAGCAGGGACTCTTTGGCGATTCGGCAACCATGCGTGAGGGCCTGCAACTGCCAGCGGTCGAGCTCGACACCCGTTCTTCCCAGTTTCTGCTTCAACAGGTGTGCCAGTGTGAGATCCATGTTGTCGCCGCCGAGGAGGATGTGCTCGCCGACGGCGACCCGCGTCAGCTCCAGAGCGCCGTTCTGCTCGGTAACCGCGATCAGAGACAGGTCGGTGGTTCCCCCGCCCACGTCCACCACGAGGATGACGTCGCCGACCCGCACCTGCTGACGCCAGTCGCCGCTGCTTGCGTTGACCCAGCTGTAGAGGGCCGCCTGGGGCTCTTCGAGGAGAACCAGGTGCGCGATACCGATGGCGCGCGCGGCCTCGGCGGTGAGCTCGCGTGCGGCCGGGTCGAAGGAGGCCGGAACGGTGACCGTGACCTCCTGGCGACTCAACGGATCATAAGGAAACTGCCCGTTCCAGGCGTTGCGAAGATGCGCGAGGTAGTGCACCGTCGCATCGAACGGCGAGATCTGCGGGATCTCATCCGCCGCGCCAGCCGGCAGAATCGCCGCCTTGCGGTCGACATCCGGATGGCAGAGCCAGCTCTTGGCGCTGGAGACCAGACGGATTGGCGTTGTCGTCCCTTGATTGCGCGCCAACTCGCCGCAGATCCGGTCGGGTTCCGTCTCCCAGGGCAGTCCCAAATCCGTGGCCTTGAATTCGTCCGGGTGGGGGAGATAGAGACAGGAGGGCAACAGCGGGCGCGCCTCCACAGACCCAGGTGCGGTGAGCTGTGGAATCGCGACGAGACCCTGCAGGATGTCTTCGCCCTCGCTCTTGTCGGAATCCACGAAGGCCAGGGCGCAATGCGTGGTTCCCAGGTCGAGGCCGACGGCATAATGTTTTTCGCTCACAGCTCCACCTCTGCCGCTGCCAGGATGCGCAAATCATGCCCGCCGGTGACTCGCGGCAGGTCCATTTCGACGACGCGCCAGCCACGGTGCACCAGCGCACCCACGAACGGCGGGTCCCCGACAACGTTGCCTGTCGGACGCATCGCCGATGCATCGAAACCCGGCTCCAGGGTCACGCGACTGCCCTCAGGCTCGTCGCGCACCGGGGCGATCTTGAGATGCGCGTTCAAGACCTGCTGACAACCTTGGTGCACGATCCGCGCCGCCGCGCCGACCTCTTGGTCTGAATAGGTCTTGATATCCTCCTTCAGAAAATCCAGCAAGCGCCCTTCCTTTTGCAGCAGACCAAGCAGCAGGAGAGCAGAGTCCGGTTGAGCCGCCGCCAAAGGCACAGTCGCGGGGCCGGCCGGTCGCGCCTGGGGACGACCCGCCTCTGCCTTGGCGAGCGCGGAGACGGCCTGGGCGAAGCCCGGATCCTTCAAGGCACGCCGAAAACTCGTAAAGGCGATGAATGCCCTCCGAAAAAAGGAAGGCGCTGCTGAGCCCATGAAAGCATCCTCTTGACTGTCGAGATAACTGATTGCCGAGGTCTCGCCCGCTCGGGCCAGCCTGCGATGTGCATGTTACCGCGCTGCTCGCCGCCGCTCGACCTGCGATTGTGGAGGGGAAACGCAACGCGCCTTCCAGAGGCCCCCGATGGCATAATCAGCACTCGAGCAAACGCCAGAAACAGGTCAGATAGAGGTGTCCCGGCCGATGAACAGACCTCGCCCACCGGCCCCGATGGCTCCAACCGCTGAGCAGCGTCACGAGATGATCGCGATTGCAGCCTATTATCTCGCCGAGCGGCGGGGTTTCGCTCCCGGCGGGGCGGATGAGGACTGGCTGCGTGCCGAGCGGGTCATCGACCGAATGATCCGAGACCATCTGTTCCCTCCATCCCCGGCCGACGTGGTCGAGGGGATCCGCAATGCGCTTAAGCTGAGCACTGAATCCTCGCCTTGGTCGCAGCACATCTGATTCCCCAAGCCCGCACGCGGCGCTCGGGAGACGCTGACGTATCGGCCATGCTGGCGGAAACTCAGCGCGGAACCGGAAGGCAGGGTCTCCCGCTTCCTTCATTGTCAGCCGCTTCAGCGCCTGAAATCGGAGTGCATCCCTTCCCGACCCGGCACGACGACGGTCTGCCATGTTACGACCCGGGTCCTGTCCGAGACGGAGGCAAAAAAAAGCGCGACGGGCGTCGCGCTTCGAAGTTACCACCAAAGGAGGATGGAGGAGTGCACCGAAGCCGGTAGCTTCAGTACATCAACAGTTTCTTATGTGCTGCTTCGCTTGTCAACCCCTTTTTCAAGGTCCGTCCCGAGCTGTTGCGAAATCGATGGCGCCCCAACCTCCTGGCATGGAGGGGGGCCGGTGCGCTGAGGCGACCGTTGCGGCTCGGTGTCTTCGGCGACGGTGAGATCGCGCTTCATCAACCGGATGGGAGAGCAACCGATGGCAATCGAAACGGCGACGCTTGGCGGTGGGTGCTTCTGGTGCCTCGAGGCGGTGTTCCAGGGCCTTCAGGGCGTGCGGTCTGTTGTGTCCGGGTATGCAGGGGGGGCGAGCGGACAGCCCACCTACGAGCAGGTCTGCTCGGGCAAGAGCGGCCATGCCGAGGTCGTGCAGGTGACCTTCGACAACGAGCGGATCGACTTCGAGACCCTGCTCGACGTCTTTTTCACCATCCACGATCCAACGACCCCGAACCGTCAGGGAGCCGATGTCGGCACCCAGTATCGGTCGGTGGTCTATTCCCACTCGGAGGCCCAGCGCGAGGTCGCGCGGCGGGTCATTGCCCGGCTGCAGGCGGAAGGTGTCTGGTCGCGGCCGGTCGTGACTCAGGTCGAACCGTTGCCAGCCTTCTTTGCGGCCGAGGCGTACCATCAAGGCTACTATCGCCGGAACCCCGAGCAGGCTTACTGTCAGGTCGTGATCTCACCCAAGCTCGCCAAGCTTCGCTCAAGCCACGCCGCCCTCTTGGCCGAGTCAGCGCCGCCCACCCACGCCATGTGAGCGGCGCGCGACCGTCGTCTATGCCCGACCCCGGCTTCCGTCTCATCACACTGGATCTCGACGATACGGTCTGGCCCTGCGCGCCCGTGATCGAGGCCGCCGAAGAGGCCTTGCACGCGTGGCTTCGCCGGCGTGCGCCACGGCTGGCCAATGCCCACGATCTAGCGAGCCTGCGACGCCACCGCCGGAGCCTGATGGACGCGATGCCCGAGATTGCGCATGACCTGGGGCAGATCCGCCGCCGCTCGTTGGTCGCATTGCTGGAGTCGTTCGACTACGCTGCCGCCCTGGCCGAGGAAGGCATGGCGTGGTTCGACCACCATCGCAATCGAGTCGAGCCTTTTGCTGACGTCGGCCCAGCGCTCCACCACTTATCGACACGCTACCGATTGGTCTCACTCACCAACGGGACCGCAAACCCCGAGGCGACGCCTCTGCGTGGTCTGTTCGAACGGAGTCTCACGGCCGCCGATGTCGGCGCCGCGAAACCCGATCCCGCGCTCTTTCTCGGAGCGCTCGCGCATGCCGGCTGCGCGCCAGGCGAGTGTCTGCACCTCGGGGACGATCCTTGGAGAGACGTCGAGGCTGCGCGTTCTGCGGGCCTGACGGCGGTCTGGGTGAACCGCTACGGACGGACCTGGCCGGACGAGCTGGCGCCGCCGACACTCATGGTGACAGATTTTCACCAGGTCCTGGCCTGGCTCGATGTTGATCCCGACATGCCTGTGGCGGCCGGCATCGATGCGGTTTGATCTGCTGGCGAGTGATGGATTCGCCCGGCGCGGCCGCCTCACCTTCGCGCGCGGGACGGTCGAGACCCCTGCCTTTATGCCGGTCGGCACCTATGGGACGGTCAAGGCCATGACACCCGAAGAGCTGGTCGAGCTGGGTGCTGAGATCGTTCTGGGGAATACCTTCCATCTCATGCTGCGACCCGGCACAGAAGTCGTCCGCTGTTGTAGCGATCTGCACGGTTTTATGCATTGGGAGCGACCGATCCTGACCGACTCGGGGGGCTTCCAGGTGTTCAGCCTGGGCGAGCTGCGCAAGATCACCGAGGAGGGGGTGCACTTTCGCTCGCCGGTCGATGGCAGGCCGGTCTTTCTGAGTCCCGAGATCTCGATACAAGTCCAGCGCGAGCTGGGATCGGACATCGTGATGGTTTTCGACGAATGCACACCCTATCCGTGCGATGAGGCCCAGGCGCGGGAGTCCATGGAGCTGTCGTTGCGCTGGGCGGTGCGGTCGCGGGTGGCACATGCCGACCATACCTCGGCCTTGTTTGGCATCGTCCAAGGCGGCATGCATGAAGGGCCGCGCGCTGACTCACTGGACGGACTCCTGTCGATCGGCTTCGACGGGTATGCGATCGGCGGGCTTTCGGTCGGTGAGCCCGCGGCCGAGCGTCTGCGGATCCTTGACTTTCTCGCCGACAAGCTACCGAGGGATCGCCCGCGTTACCTGATGGGAGTCGGCACACCGGAAGATATCGTGGCCGCAGTGGGCCGGGGTATCGACATGTTCGACTGTGTCATGCCGACGCGCCATGCGCGAAACGGCTATCTCTTCACGCATCAGGGCACCGTGAAGATCCGTAACGCGGCGCATCGCCGTGCCGAGGGTCCGCTGGACCCCCTGTGTGGTTGCTATACCTGTCGCCATTATAGCCGCGCATACCTGCACCACCTTGATAAGTGCAGGGAGATCCTGGGTGCACGCCTGCAGACGATCCACAACCTCCACTACTACCAGAGCCTGATGCGCGGCTTGCGTGCGTCGATCGCCGGCGGCGGCTACGCCGAGTTCGTGAGCGATTTCAACCGCCTCAGGCGACTCAACGCCTCTCCCCAATAGGGTTGCCGGCAGCGGCCATGCGCCTCGTTGCTTCGGTTGGGTCCCGGGCCGCCTTCCGCGCGCTGTGGTCGGCGTTGAGGCCAGCCCCAGGCGATGGCGAGCGGCGGGCCGGTTGCGGAGGGCTTTCGCGCGCGCTCCCGCCTGGCGACGCTGCAACTTGACCCATGCTATGCCATAATTCGGCGCCGAGTTTTCAGTCGGGCCATTGCGCCCTTTCGGCTCCGTCTTCATTTTGACCGCTGGGTCGCGGTCGCGCGATCCTCAGACCAAAGGCAATCGACAATGAGCTTCCTGATTCCCGATGCACTCGCCCAAGGCGAGGCTGCCGCAGCCGGCGGTGATCCCTTATTGGCCTTACTCCCGCTGGTCCTGTTTGCGGTGGTCTTCTACTTCTTGCTGATCCGCCCGCAGGCCAAACGTCAGAAGGAGCACCGCAAGATGGTGGAATCCTTGGCCAAGGGTGACGAGGTGGTAACGGTCGGGGGCATCGGCGGGCGCATCGCCGACCTGGGCGACAATTTCGCCCTGCTGGAGATCGCCGACGGGGTCGCCGTGAAGATTCGGCGCGCCGCCGTGGAGTCGGTCATGCCCAAAGGGACCCTGAAAGACCTCTAAGGCGTCGCTTGCGCTCGTCCGCGATCCGGCGGCGTCTTGAGCGGGGCCCGGTCCTCGCTGCCGCGTGGCCTTCTCGGCGCCGGCCAGTCATCCGGATCCTCCCGGATCACGCCCGTTGTTGCGACTGGAATTGCAATGAACCAATACCCCCTGTGGAAGAACCTGCTGATCATCGGAGTCGTCCTGGGCTCCCTGCTGTTGGCGGTGCCCAACCTTTCTTCGCAGGACCCTTCCATCGAGATCACCCCCGCGCGTGGCTCCGAGATCACGGAGGCCAGTGTCGGCGAGGTCCGGGCGGTTCTGGAGAACGCCGGGGTGCCCTTCAAGCGCGTGGAGACCCGCGAAGGCGGGAAGCTGCTGGCACGTTTCCCGACTTCCGGTGATCAGCTGCGAGGACAGGAAGCAATCGAGCGTGCCTTGTCGGAGCGTTATCGGACCGCACTCACGCTGTCTGCTGATCTCCCCAACTGGGTGCGGGCGCTTGGCCTCAATCCCATGTCGATGGGGCTCGATCTGCGCGGCGGTATCTATGTGGTGATCGATGTGGACATGGAGGCCGCACTCGATCAGGCCCTCGAGCGCTATGTCGGTGATATCCGCACCCAGCTGCGGGACCGGAAGATCCGTTATCTCACCGTGGTGCGGGACGGCTCGCGCATCCTGATCAAGCTGAACGATGCCGCGGCCCGTGATGCCGCTGAACGCGCCCTGAGCAGAGAGTTTCGCGATCTGGATATCCAGAGCCTCGAAGAGGGAGGCGACCTCCTGATCGCCGCCGCCCTGCCGCCGCCGCAGCAGGAGCAGATCCGCAGCTTCGCGCTGGAGCAGAACATCACGACCTTGCGCAATCGTGTCAATGCATTGGGCGTGGCCGAGCCCAGCATCGCCCGACAGGGCGACCGTCGGATCGTCGTCCAGCTGCCGGGTGCCCAGGATCCCGGGCGCCTGAAAGAGATCCTGGGGGCAACCGCCACACTCGAATATCGCTTGGTCGATACCGAGAACAGCGTCGCCGATGCCCTGGAAGGCCGCGTGCCGGTGGGGAGCCGGCTGTATCGCGAGCGCGACGGTCGCCCGATCCTCCTGAATCGGCGTGTGATCGTGACCGGCGATCAGATTACCGACGCCTCGGCCGGTTTCGACAGCCAAACCGGCAGTCCGGCTGTCTTCGTCAATCTGGACGGCCAGGGTGCCCGGCGGATGCGTGCCATCACCACCGAGAATGTCGGGAAGCCGATGGCCGTCGTGTTCATCGAAAACCAGACCACCACGGAGGTGGTCGACGGAGAAGCCGTCAAACGAACCCGGAAGGTTGAGGAGGTCATCAGTGTAGCGACCATCCGCGAGCCATTCGGGCGCCGTTTTCAGACCACTGGTCTGGACAGCAGCAACGAGGCCCATAACCTCGCCTTGCTCCTCCGCTCGGGCGCCCTGGCGGCGCCAATCCAGATCGTCGAGGAGCGCACCATCGGCCCCAGTCTGGGCCAGGACAATATCGACCAGGGGTTTCGTTCGGTCATGATGGGCCTCGCCCTGGTTCTGGTCTTCATGGCGCTGTATTACCGGGTCTTCGGTCTGGTCGCGAACGTCGTTCTCGTGGTCAACCTGGTGATGATCGTCGCGATCCTCTCGCTGTTGCAGGCGACCTTGACCCTGCCGGGAATCGCGGGGATCGTGTTGACCGTCGGCATGGCGGTGGATGCCAATGTCCTGATCTACGAGCGAATACGCGAGGAGATCCGCAACGGCAACTCACCGCAGGCAAGCATCCACGCGGGGTTTGACAAGGCCCTGTCGACCATCGTGGATGCCAACGTGACGACCCTCATCGCCGCTGTCGTCCTGTTCAGCTTCGGAACCGGGCCGATCAAGGGATTTGCGGTTACCCTCTTCATCGGGATCCTGACCTCGATGTTTACCGCCATCCTGGGCTCGCGCGCACTGATCAATCTGATCTACGGGGGCCGGCGTGTGAAAAAACTGGCGATTTAACCCGCGTCCTCCAGTGTGAACGGACGTGCGAGTACCAGCCAACCCAGGTGGCGACTTCAATCAAGGGCGAATCGATGAGAGACCTGAGCGTCATTAACGAGCTGAATGTCGACTTCATGGGCATTCGCCGCCCTGCGGTGGTTCTGTCCGGGGTCGTGCTGACGCTCTGTATCCTCGCGATGTTGCTGCGCGGCTTCAACTTCGGTCTGGACTTCACCGGGGGCACTGTGCTGGAAGTCGGTTATCAGGATCCGGCCGAATTGAGCGACGTACGCGCCGCGCTTGAGGCCAAGGGCTTCACCGGCGCGACGGTGCAGCACTTCGGCGCGCGCACCGACGTCCTGATTCGTCTGTCCCCCGAGCAAGGGGAGGAGGCGAGTGCGCAAGTCAGCGAGCAGGTCTTTCAGGCGCTCAGCCAGGCGGCTGAGGGCCGGGTCGAGCTGCGGCGGGTCGAGTTCGTCGGACCGCAGGTCGGCGAGCAACTGCGCGAGCAGGGCGGACTCGCGGTCTTGTTCGCCCTCATCGGCATCCTCGTCTATGTCGCCGTGCGCTTCGAGTGGCGTTTCGCGGTCGGTGCCGTCGTGGCCCTCATCCATGATGTGATTTTCACGGTGGGCATCTTCGCGCTCTTCCAGATCCCGTTCGATCTCACTGTCCTGGCGGCGGTCCTGGCGGTGATTGGCTACTCACTGAACGACACCATCGTCATCTTCGACCGGATCCGCGAGAACTTCCGTAAGATGCGCAAGGGCACGGTGATCGACATCACCAATGTCTCGATCAACCAGACGCTCTCCCGGACCATCGTCACCTCCGGGACGACCCTGCTGGTTCTCCTGGCGCTCTACATCTTCGGCGGTGAGGCGATCAGCGGATTCTCGCTCGCCTTGATCATCGGCGTGTTGGTCGGAACCTATTCGACGATCTTTGTCGCCACCGCTGCTGTGATCCTCCTTGGCGTGAGCCGCGCGGATCTGCTCCCGACGCCAAAGGAAGGTGTCGAGACCGGCGGGACCCTGCCTTGAGGAAATGCGGGCAAGGCCCGCGCCTGACACCTTATCCAAGTCACTGTAGGAGCGGCGCGACTCTCGAAGGGCGGCCTGTTTGACCTGCCTGCAATAGAGCGGGGGCTGTCCCCGCGGGAGTCGCCGAGTGATTCAGCGATGCCTCAACGATATCGGCGCAGGTACAACCATTCGAACCCGCGTTTCAGCCAATGGAACGGCCGCATCGCGGGGAGAACGAGGTTATGCTTTTCGGTGCGCATCACCAGCATTCCGGTGTCGTTTGCATCGACGATACAGATGAGCTCGACCTTGAAGGTCTTGGTCGGCGCCTGACCCCGAAGCTCGGCGAGCAGGTTCTGCGCGGCCGCCCGCGCCTGCAGGTCGGCCATGTGGGCCTGCTTGGGCATCCAGTCCGGACCGGGGAAGCTGCCCGAGTCGCCCGCGACATAGACGCGCTCATATCCCACGACACGACAGTGTGCGTCGGCCTGCAGGAGTCCACCCGGCGAGCGCGGGAGGTCGGTGTTGTCGAACCAGGCATTCCCGGTCATCCCGGGCATGAAGAGGATCAAATCGGCGTCGAATTCGCCACCTTCGGTGACGATCTTTGACTCTGAGAACGATTTGAGCTTGTGGCCCAGGTGGGTCTCGATGCCGCGGCGCTCCATCTCGACGAGAAGGCTGTCGACCGCTTTCGGCCCCAGCCGATTGCCCGGGCGCTCGGCGGGTGTGAAGAAGATGAGACGGAATCGCTCGCGCCGCCGCTCCCGGCGCAGCTGGCTGTCCATACCGAACAGGAACTCGAAGATGGGCCCACCTCGCATCGAGCTGGGTTCGTTGGGGTTGCCGGCGAATCCCATGGCGATCGTGCCCCCCTCCATCGCCCTCACGCGATCACGGATGGCCTCGGCGGCGGCGATCCCCTCACAGGGCGTGATCGCGTGCTCGATGCCCGGGAGCTTCTTTAGAAAGCGACCGCCGCTGCCGATCAGGAGTCCGTCGTTCTGGACCGGTCCGATGCCGGTCTCGAGGGTTCGTCCGTCCGCGCTCAGCCCGGTAGCCTCTGCCTCCAGATGATGGATGCGCATCCGCTCGAAGAACGGGCGAAGCGCCACGCGCAGGTCCTCACCCCGACGAATCCCGCTCGGGATCCAGATGAGGCCCGGATAATAGACGAACTCGGCCTTTGGGCTGACAAGCGTGATCTCGGCGTCTTGATCGCCGCGCCGGATACTCTGAACGGCCGTTAGTCCGGCAAAGCCGGACCCGACGATGGTGATTCGGTGCATGGGTGACTCCAGTGACCTTCGGGACGGGGTTTTGGTTGCCGCGAATTGTAGGGGGTTTGAGAGGCCGAGGTGAGGCCGGCGGTGGCTGCACGCTGGTTCCCGCCTCGCCGGCGGCCGGCGCTCGGCCGCCAACCTGAACCCTGCCATCCTCGACCCACCCTGGGCAGGACATCAAAGCAGCTCCGGTGTTGACCCCGTCACCCCGGTACAGTTTCGCCTCGCCCGCGTCTATTGCTGTGTGCCGCCAGCGCTTGGCGGCAACAATCGCTCCAGGACCGGCCAGACATTCCCCAGGATCCGCGGCTGCGCCTCGGCAGTCGGGTGGAGTCCGTCGGCTTGCATGAGGGTGCGGTCCTCGGCAATGCCCGCGAGGAGATCCGGGACGAATGCGACCTTCTCGGCCTCGGCAACGTCGCGAAACACGGCTTGAAAGCCCACCGTGTAAGCCTCACCGTAATTGGGCGGGAGGGGCACGGCGATGAGCAGGATGCGGCTGTCGGCAGCCTGGCTGCGCCGGATGAGTGCGATCAGATTGCCTCGCATGATGTCGAATGACAGTCCGCGAAGGCCGTCATTGGCGCCCAGCTCAATTAAGAGCACCTCAGGCTGATGCTGACTCAGCAGCGAATCCAGGCGTGTCAGTCCCCCGGCGGTCGTCTCCCCCGAGACGCTCGCGTTGATCACCCGGTACGGCATGCCACGCTGGCGCAGCCGCTCCTCGAGGAGTGAGACCCAGCCAAGCTCGCGATCCAGGCCATAACTCGCACTGAGGCTGTCTCCGAGCACCAGGATGGTCGGGGTCGTAGGCAGGGCTGTCGGCGTCGTGCCGATCGCCCCTTCGGAGAGGAACAGAAAGGTCAGCAGGAGAAGTCGGATCATGTCGGCACAGAGGGTGGAAACCGTGTCGAAAGCGGTCGGGTTGGGCAAGCATGTTAACGGCCCGGCCGGCGGCTTGACCATCCTCGAGCGGCTCGACCTGGAGATCCGGGCCGGAGAGGCCGTCGCCATCCTCGGTGCCTCGGGTTCGGGCAAGTCGACCCTGCTGGGTCTGCTGGCCGGTCTCGACAGCGCGAGCGCAGGTGAGGTCTGGTTGTGCGGCCAGCGTCTGGGTGACCTCGACGAGGATGGACGTGCCGCGCTGCGCAGCGGACGCGTCGGCTTCGTCTTCCAGAGCTTCCAACTGTTGCCGACCTTGACCGCGCGCGAAAACGTGTTGCTCCCGCTCGAGCTGACCGGCGTGCGTCACGCCGCGCGCCGCGCAGACGAGGCGTTGGAGCGGGTCGGCCTGATCCCGCGTTCTGGACATTACCCGCGCCAGCTCTCCGGTGGTGAGCAACAACGCGTCGCCATCGCCCGCGCTTATGCACCTCGCCCGGAGGTCTTGTTTGCTGACGAGCCGACCGGGAACCTGGACCAGATGACCGGCGAGCACATTATCGATCTGCTCCTGGACCTGCGCGCCGACGCCGGCGCCGCGCTCGTCTTGGTCACCCATGACCCGCGCCTCGCTGAGCGCTGCGATCGCCGCCTCCACATGCAGGCCGGCCGGCTCGAGCCAGGGCCATGAAGACCTGGCGGATCACACTGCGCTTGCTGAGCCAAGACTGGCGCAGCGGCGAGTTCTATCTGCTCGCCTCGGCCCTGATCCTGACGGTCGCCGCCATCACGGCCGTCGGCTTCTTCACCGATCGCGTGGAAACCGCCATGGCCCGGCAAGGCGGCGAGCTGATCGCGTCGGACCTTGCCCTCGAGTCCTCCACGCCGCTGCCCACCGAATATGTCGCGCAGGCCGGCCAAGAAGCGCTGGCCACTGCAGGGACTATCGAGTTTCGGAGTGTCGTCGTGGGCGAGCAGGGTCCCCAGCTCGTCCAGGTCAAGGCGGTGGACGCGGGCTACCCGATGCGCGGCCATCTCAAGATTCGCGATGGATTCGACCAGCCGGACCGAGAGGTTGGGTCGGGACCGTCCCCAGGTGCGGTCTGGGTCGAGGCGCGCCTCCTTCGGCTGCTCGGGGCCGATCTCGGGGATCCCGTGGCTCTCGGGAAGTCTCAGCTTGCGATGGGGGCCATCCTGAGCTACGAGCCGGATCGCGGCGGCGCCTTCGTCGCTCTGGCGCCACGGGTCTTGATCAATCGAGCGGATCTGGAGGCAACCGGGCTGATCACCGAGGCGAGCCGTGCCGAGCATCGGCTGTTGGTGTCGGGCGAGGCGGCCGCCGTGGAGCGCTTCAAGAAGCGGGTCCTCGCCAATCTGCCGGCCGGTGTCCGACTGATCGACGGCAGCAGCGCCCGCCCCGAATTCGAGACGGCGGTCGAGCGGGCCTCGCGTTTCCTTCATTTGGCGACACTCGTCACCTTGCTGGTCGCGGGCGCGGCCATCGCACTCGCCAGTCATCGTTTCGTCGAGCGCCAGACCGACGCCGTCGCCGTCATGCGTTGTCTCGGTGCCCCCCACCATCTGCTCATGCGTGTCTTCATGCTCAGGTTGCTCCTGTTCGGACTCGCCGCCAGCCTGATCGGCTGTTTCCTGGGATGGGGCGGGCAGCTCGGACTCATGGCGATGCTGTCCGACTGGTTCGCGACGGATCTGCCGGCAGCTTCACTGTCGCCCGTCTTGGTCGGCGTCGCCACAGGCCTGGTCGCGCTCCTTGGCTTTGCGCTCCCGCCCTTGTTCCAGCTGGCCCAGGTCTCACCCCTGCGCGCCCTGCGTCGCGATCTCGGTGCGCCGCGGGGGTCGGCGATCTTGACGGTGGTGGGTGCCGCAGCGGCACTGGCCCTCTTGATCGTCTGGCAGGCCGGCGACCTGCAGCTTGCCTGGAAGCTCCTGGCCGGTGTGTTGGGTGCGGTCGCGAGCCTGGTCGTCGCCGTCCTGTTTCTCGTGCATGTGGCTGGTGGACTCGCCGGGCGCGCCCGCGGCGTCTGGCGGCTGGGGCTGGCCGCGCTGGCGCGACGTCCCGCCGGGGCGGTCTTGCAGATCTCCGGGTTGGGGCTCGGCATCCTGGCGTTGCTGGTGCTCGCGGTCGTGCGCGTCGATCTGCTGCGGACCTGGCAGGAGAGCCTACCCGAAGGCGCTCCGAATCACTTTCTGATCAACATCCAGCCGCAAGACGTCGAGCCACTGCGCGAATTCCTGAGTGCATCGGGTATCGACGAGGCCGGGATCTATCCGATGGTCCGCGGCCGGCTAGTGCGGATCAATGACCACGCTGTGGTCCCGTCGGATTATGCGAATCCGCGGGCCGAGCAGCTCGCCTCGCGCGAATTCAACCTCAGTCATGGTGTCGTGCTTCAGTCCGACAACCGGATCCTCACCGGTGACTGGTGGGGCGAGGCCGGGGCATCGCCCCAGTTCTCGCTCGAGCAGGGCGTTGCCGAGACGCTCGGCATCTCATTGGGCGACCAGATCGCATTCCTGGTATCCGGGCGCGAGCTGAGCGCCCCGGTCACCAGTCTGCGCCAGGTCCAATGGGACAGCTTCAACGTCAACTTCTTCGTGATCGCGTCCCCGGCGCTCCTCGGCTCGGAGCCAGCGACCTACATCACCAGCTTCTTTCTGCCCGAGGACCGCGAGGCCATGATTCCGGATCTGGTGAGGCAATTCCCGAGCGTCACCCTGCTCGATGTGGATGCCTTACTCAGCCAGGTGCGGCAGGTCGTCGAGCGCGGCGTGCTCGCCGTGGAGTACGTCTTTCTGTTCACCCTTGCAGCCGGGATTCTCGTCATGTACGCCGGGATCCAGGCCAGCCTCCAGGAACGCCGACTCGAGCATGGCATCCTGCGTACGCTGGGGGCGGGGCGGCGGACACTCCTGCTCAGCCTGGCGGTCGAGTTCACCGCTGCCGGTGTCTTGGCCGGACTGTTGGCCTCCATCTTCGCGGAGCTGACTGGCTGGCTTCTGGCCGAGCAGCTGTTCGCACTGGAATTCAGCTTCAACCCCGCTGTATGGGGAGTCGGGGTCTTCGGCTCCGGGCTCCTGATCGGTGTCGCTGGAACGCTGGCGACCTATCCGCTCCTCATTCGCCCGCCTCTGCAGACCTTGGCGAGGGCAGCGTAGGCGTCGCCGAAGGCCTCCCGTCCCGCTCGAACCCCGTCCCCTCCAGCACCGTCAAGCCGCATCGGACGGGTCAGCGAATCGATCCTTTGGTGGGGAGCGAACGGCCCCGGGGCGTGCGCCGCTCATGGGCGGCGGGTGCCCCGATCGGTTGGACACAAAAAAGGCGGGTCACCCCGCCCGTGTCGACACGTCGAATCAGACTCAGGCCTTGACCCAGTCCTCGAAGTTGTCCGTGTTCTTCTCTTCCCCGTCGCTGAAGCCGGCTTCGTAGGCCTCCGTGATCCGCTGCTCCTCGCGTTTCGGGTTCTGCAGGAAGCCGCACTGCCAGCCTTGGATATACTCGTCGTCGACCCCGAGTTGCTCCATCTTGGTCACGGCATCATAGTAGAACTGATTCATGTCTGGTCTCCGGACTCGTTCGTTAGCGAAGGCTCAGATCAGGCGAGCCTGGCCTTCGAGTGTCTCGTTGGTGTGGATGGCTCCGGGCGCAGCGACCCGGATCCCCGGGGGGTCCTCTCCAGTCTCGTGTAGAGCCTTGCCCGCGCGTCGGGCCGGATCGTGGGGACGAGAAGGGCAATAAGAATACAGCGTTTTTCTTATGTGTGACAAGATCATCGCGGCTTCAGCCAGATTCGAGAGCGGCTCCTGGTCCGGCGACCGTCTTGTGAAGTGTGGCGCGAAAACCCACTTTCCCCCTGTTGTTGGCTGAATCGCGCGGCCCTGCCGCCCGGCCTTGAGAGGAAGACGAATCACCATGCGCCCGTCCCAGTTGCTCCGCGTATTGGAGCGCGAGTTCTCGAGTACCGCGGAAGGTCACCACACCCCAGTCATGCTCTGGGGGCCCCCGGGTGTGGGGAAGTCTCAGATGGTCGCTCAGATCGCCGAGCGTCACGGCGTGCCCATGCTCGACATCCGCCTGTCACAGATGGAGCCGAGTGACCTGCGCGGGATCCCCTTCCGAGCAGGAGACCGGGTCGAGTGGGCGATCCCCGCGATCCTCCCCGATGCGGAACGCCATGGGCCAGCCGGCATCCTCTTCCTCGACGAGATCACCTCGGCGCCTCCTTCAGTGTCGGCGGCGGCGTACCAATTGATCCTGGACCGCCGTCTCGGCGACTACCGGGTGCCGGAGCGTTGGGCGATCTTCGCGGCGGGCAATCGCCAAGGCGACCGGGGCGTGACCTACAGCATGCCCGCGCCGCTCGCCAATCGCTTTTCGCATTTTGAGGTCGAGACCCATCTTGACGACTGGGTCGCCTGGGCCTATGCGCAGGGCATCGACGAGCGGGTGATCGCCTTCCTGCGCTTTCGTCCTGAGCTTCTGTTCGACTTCGACCCGGCTCACAATCCGGTCGCCTTCCCGTCGCCGCGCTCCTGGGAGTTTGCCCATCGCTGTCTCAAGAAATTCGAGGACCTACCGGAATTGTTGCAGGGCACCCTGCAGGGGTGTGTCGGGCCAGCCGCTGGGATCGAGGTAACGGCGTTCGTCAACAGCCTGGACCAGATGCCAGACCTGGACGCCATCCTCGCCGGAGAGACGGTCCCGGTTCCGCGTGAGATCGATCTGCAGTACGCGGTCGCCGCGGCTCTGGTGGGACGAGCCATCCGGGCCCAGGGACGCGCCGACAGGGAGCGGGTGATAGGTCACATCCTGGCCTATGCGGGGCGTTTTCCGGAGCGCGAGATGGGGGTCATGCTGGTATCCGACCTGCACCGGGCGGTCGGCAACAGCCTCTTCGAGGTCCCGGCCTTCGCCGACTGGGCGCAGGTCGTCGCGGACGTGATGCTCTATGAGTGACGGAGGCCGGAGGGCTCTGGGATCGGATTCGGATCTGCGGGCCATCGAAACCAAGCTCGCTGCAGCGCGCACGCGGCTGATCCTGGACAAGCCGTTTCTCGGTGCCCTGGTCCTGCGTCTGCCGATGCATGCCTCCGATCCCGATTGGTGCCCGACCACCGCGACCGATGCACGTGCGTTCTATTTCAACCCCGAGTATATCGGGGGCCTGAGCCTCGCTCAGACCCAGTTCATGCTCGCGCACGAAGCCCTGCACTGCGCCCTGTCGCATTTCGCGCGGCGCCAGCATCGGGTCAAGCGCAAGTGGGATCTCGCCTGCGACTACGCCATCAACCCCCTGCTGATCGATGACGGGCTCGAGGCCCCTCCCAACGCGCTCGTGATGCCGCCCTACAAGGGCATGACCGCGGAGGAGATCTATCCGCTCATCGAGGACGATGACCTGTCTGAGACGCTCGACAAGCATGCCTACGATCAGGAGAGCCAAGAGGGCGGCAGCCGCTCCGGGATGACGGAGAAGGATCTCGAGCAGCCCCATCCACCGAGCCAATCCCGGCCCGGTGAGGCTGCTGAAGACGCCGGGGGCGATCGCTCCGCCCGTTCGAGCGAGTCCGACGGGTCGGGCGGCCCCGCCGGCGAGCCTCAGCCCCTGACCCCGCACGAGCAGGAAACCCTCGCGGTGCAATGGCAGCAGCGACTCGCCGGCGCCGCCCAGCAGGCGCAGCAGGCCGGCAAGCTCGGCGGTGAGCTGGCGCGGATGATCGACCATCTGCTGCAGCCCCAGTTGCCCTGGCGAATGCTCCTCGCACGTTACATGACCGCCACCGCGCGCGACGACTACAGCTACGCCCGCCCATCAAGGCGCCAGGGGGATTTCATCCTGCCGAGTCTGCGCAGCCACCAGATGGATATCCTCGTCGCGGTTGATACTTCGGGTTCGATCAAGGATGCCGAGATGGAGGAGTTCGTCAGTGAGGTCGACGCGCTCAAGGGCCAGGTGCGCGCCCGCGTCACCCTCTTGCCCTGTGATGCCGCTCTGTGTGAGGGAGCGCCCTTCCGCTTCGAGCCGTGGGAGCAGTTGACGCTTCCGCGCGAGATCGGGGGAGGGGGCGGGACCAGCTTCCGGCCGGTGTTCCAGTGGGTTGCCCGAGAAGGCGTTCAGCCCGATCTGATGGTCTATTTCACCGATGCACAGGGCGATTTCCCCGCGGTGGAGCCGCCGTATCCGGTCATCTGGTTGGTCAAGGGCCGCGGGAGTGTGCCCTGGGGTCAGCGGATCCAACTGAACTGAGAGGAACGGAACTCCCGCTCTCGCATCGCGTCTGACGAACCCATGATGATCAGGACGTTGATCGCTCGTTCTCGGCGGCTGCTGCACGGGTTGCTGGCGCTCTTGCTCGTTGTACCCGCCGGCGTGCGCGCGGATGCATTCAGCCTTCCCGACATGGGAAACTCATCCGACAGCATGCTGACGCTGGCCGCTGAGGCGCGGCTGGGCAAGGCCTTCATGCGCAGCGTGCGCAACGCCTTGCCTGTGATGGACGATCCGCTCGCGACGAGCTATGTTGAGTCGCTGGGCGACGAGCTCGTTGCGACCGACCGGACCGCTGGTGGAAGCTTTCACTTCTTCCTGATCGATCAGCCCGTCATCAACGCATTTGCCGGACCCGGCGGCTATATCGGGGTGTATTCCGGTCTGCTCCTTGCGGCCGAGACCGAGAGCGAGCTCGCTGCCGTCATGGCGCATGAGATCGCGCACGTGACCCAGCGCCACCTCCTGCGCTCCTTTGAGGATCAGCGCAAGCTCAGTCTCCCGACTACCGCTTTGCTGGTGGCCGCGGCCATCCTCGGCGCCCAGGTTTCTGCAGATGCCGGCGCGGCGGCGATCGCGGGCGTCCAGGCCGCGGCGATCCAGCGGCGCATCAACTTCACCCGCGAGAATGAGAAAGAAGCGGATCGCGTCGGGATCCAGACACTGGTCGGGGCGGGTCATGATCCCTATGCGATGGCGGGTTTCTTCGAGCGCCTCTCGAAGGCGACGCGTATCTACGAAAATAACGCGCCGGACTTTCTTCGAACCCATCCTGTGACCGCCGACCGCATCGCCGATTCGCTCGGGCGCGCGGAGAGATTCGGGGCCCGGCAGCGTCCGGATAGCTTGCGCTTCCTGCTGACGCGCGCCAAGCTGCGCGAGCGGTCGTACCAAAGGGCCGAGCAATCGGTCGCGCACTTCCAGCAAACACTCCGTGAGGGCCGGTATCGCAGCGAGGTTGCCGAGCGCTATGGCTATGCCTTGGCCCTAGAGCACGCGCGCCGGTTCGCCGACGCCAAGCGCGAGAGCGATCGACTGCTGGCGGCTCACCCCAGCCAAGCCGAGCTGATCGTCTTGGATGCCAATCTCGACCTTGAGCTCGGCAACAGCGCGGACGCGCTCTCGCATCTCAAGCAGGCGGTGAGTCTGTTTCCCAGTCAATGGCCGCTGAGGATTGCCTATGCCGGGGCGCTCATGAAGGTCGGGCAGCCCGCGCGCGCCGTCGACGAGCTCAAGACCATCGCCAGGGTCCGTCCGGGCAATGCCATGCTGTACGAGCTGATCGTGGAGGCCGCCATCAAGGCTGGCGATCAGGCAAATGTCGATCGGTTCCGGGCCGAGAAGCTCTATACGGAGGGGGATCTCGAGCCGGCCATCCGGCATCTTGAGCTGGCCTTGCGTCGCAGGGGTGTCCCTTACCACGACGCTGCGCAGATTCAGGTCCGCCTCGATGCCCTGCGCGAAGAGGCGCGTGAAGAGAAGCGGCGGGGCGGCGATCCGCTGCGTGCGGCGGCCACTGACCCGAATTGAAGCGCGTTCCAAGTTTTTGGGGAGTACGGTACCATTGGTCGCGTTGAAACGTCGGTTCAGCATCGGATGAGCCGGACTGCAGCTTTTGCAAGCCCCGTGAAGAGGGTTCGGATGACTACGATGGTTTGGCGGCGCTTACCGCCTAAACCTCCGCGGGTCGGGTTTGTCTGGGAGCACCGCGTGTCTTTGCGACCGAGTCCGAATCCTGACCGATCAGCGGTACTCAAGGCCGGCCTTGCCTGTGGGAGACGCACGGTGCTCGTGTGATGTTTCCCCGGCCAATAAGGCTTTCGTCCGGCACCTTGCGAAGGACGTTCTTGAAGACGGTGATGGCCGTCGCATCCCAGTCAACCCAACCATGCTCCATAGGAGATGATCCATGATCGATCCAAAACGTCGAATCCTGCTCAAGGGTTCACTTGCCGCCGGGACCATCGGTGTCGCGGTCGGCGCCGGGCTGCTTTCCCCTAGCCTGGTCCTTGCTAACTGGAATCAGGCGGCATTTCAGGCGAAGGACCTTCCGGAGGCCCTCAAGAACCTGTTGGGCTCGGATGTCACCGAGACCAGCGACGACATCAAGATCAAAGCACCGGACATCGCTGAGAACGGGGCCGTCGTGCCGGTCACCGTCGAGACGGACATGGAAGACGTCAAATCGATCGCCATCATTGCCTCTGCTAACCAGACGCCCCTCATCGCCTCGTTCGACCTCGGTGACTCGGCCGTTCCGTTCGTTTCCACCCGGATCAAGATGGCCAAGACCGCGGACGTGGTCGCGGTGGTGCAGGCCGGCGACAAGCTCTATAGCGGTGCCAAGGAGGTGAAGGTCACGATCGGCGGCTGCGGCGGCTGAGCGTTGCGACCACCACCGCAGGACGAGGCATAGACACTAAACTTGAGGCAACCAGCGATGTCAGATATCAAAATCCGCGCCAAGCTCAAAGACGGCCAGACCGAGGTCAAGTGCTTGATGAATCATCCCATGGAAACCGGGCTCCGTAAGGACGAAAAGACCGGCGAGCTGGTTCCCGCACACTTCATACAGGAAGTCGTCTGCAAGGCCAAAGACCAGGTCGTGATGACCGCCAACTGGAGTGGTGGCGTATCGAAGAACCCCTATCTGGCGTTCAAGTTTACCGGCGGAGAGGTCGGGGATCCGATCGAGATCACTTGGACGGACAACAAAGGGGAGACCGAGAGCGCGGTCGAGAACATCAGTTGATTCTGCGAGCCGGCCTGATCGAGCACAGGGATGTGCGGGATGCTGCGTGAGGCAGCTGTTCGCGGGTTCGGCACCCGGCGACAGGCAACTGGCATGGACGCTCTGCGAATTGAGACTGAGATCACAAGCAAGCGGGCAGAACCCGGCGATGCGCCGTCCCGCGCCGCACACAAGGTCCCTCCTCGTCAGCAGGCGATGGCCTAAGGAAATGGGAAATCGATTGGCCATCCTGGCCAAGAATCAGCATGAAGAGCGAGGCCATTGCGTTCCGGTTTTGAGGCGCAGAGTGGGGGCGATGTGACGAACAAGCGGGGCGACGTGGACCATTCTCCCGCTTCCGTAGCCGATTCATCCTAAGCCCGACAGGCTCCTAGAGCGTCTGCTTGCCGCGCCGTGTCGCCCAAGCAGCTGAGTCTGGACCCTGAATCGACTGCCTTATGCGCGAGACCTGGGCAAGCGCATGTCGGTCCCCGATTGGTCCGCTGTACACCTTGGGCGCCCCTGCCGGACGGCGTCGAAAACGTTTGTAAGGCCAGACATATTGCTCGGGGCAGACCGAGACGCAGCGCTCGATCCCCCGGTTCAATGCGGTTGCCGCCTCGACATCGTCCTTGCTCGCGATCCCCTCGGGTGCCTGAATGCAGTGCATTCGGAAGCCATCGGCCCCGGCTAATCGTTCCGCGAACATGAAGATCACCGGCGCGCCGGTCCTGCGGGCAAGCCGATTGACCAGGAGCATGGTGAAGGCCGGTATCCCAAACAGGGGCGCAAATACCGCGCCCTTGTCGGCCTTCGGTTCCTGGTCCGGGAGGATGCCGACGTAGCTGCCCCGCTCCAGTGCCTGAACCAGCAGTCGTATTCCCCGCGCGGTGATCGGCGCGAGCGCGGCCCCGCTGCGCGCGCGAGCGGCGCGGATGAGGTCGTCGAGATATTTCTGCGGCTTGTAAAAGATCGCGGTCGGGCCCTGGGCGGCAAGGTAGAGACCGGCGAGCTCCCAGGCACCGAGATGCGGCGACAAGACGATGAGGCCCTGGCCGTTACGGCGCTTGAGCAGCTCGCCCCCCCGCACCTCGCGGACCAGCGACAAGACCTGTTCGGCCGGACGCAGCCAGAGGTAGGCAATCTCGAAATAGGTCTTACCAAATTCTCGCAGGTTGCGTTTGCGCATCTCTTTCTGAGCCGGTCGATCCAGATCCGGGAGGCAGAGTGCGATGTTGATCAGCGCGTTGTGCCGCTGTCGATTGGGCCAATACGCAATGAGCAGCCCCAGGCCGGACCCCAGACGGTGGAGCAGCCCTAGCGGCAACCGCCCGATGACACGCGCCAACCCACGTGCCATGGCGTCTTTCACCCGCACGCCGAGTGGATGTGCAACGGGTTGTGAGTCGCGGTCGAGGCCCAAAGCCAAACTCCTTGTGATCATGACGACCGGCCGGCATCTCTCGGGCGGGAACCCGTCCGCGGCCTCGCATCCGGAGGACAGTTCCGGGAGTTTTGCTAGACTGCGCGTCCGGGTCGACCACCAGAGACGCCTGTCTGGGGGCGACCATTGAAACAGTCACCACCAAAAGAGGAATGTCCGCGTGAACGACGACCTACCGAAATCCCTGACACCGCAAGAGGCATTCGAGATGCTCGAAGAGCATCCCCAGGCCGTTCTGGTGGACATCCGCTCCTCGATGGAGTTTTTGTTCGTGGGCCACCCCAAAGGTGCGGTGCATGTTCCATGGATTGACGAGCCGGACTGGGTCATCAATCCCCATTTCGTCACCGAGATCCGCAAGCTCTTACTCGGTGGCGCGGTCTGCGATCCGGGTGGGCCATGTGCGCCCGTGATCCTGATTTGCCGCAGCGGCAAGCGCTCGCTCGAGGCCGGCAAGGCCCTCACCCGCGACGGCCTCACGGCCGTCTATCACGTCGACGAGGGTTTCGAGGGCGATCTCGACGACCATCATCACCGCAGCACGCTGGGTGGCTGGCGCTTCCGCGGCTTGCCCTGGGAGCAGTGCTGACGCGCGGTCGATTCCGCGCGTCCCTGCGTCCTTTCAGGGGCTGCCTGCGCCAGCCCGTTCGGGCGGGGTGACGGCCGGCTTTCAGGGCTTCCGCGCCGGCGCCGCTCGTCGATCCTCCGAGTCGCCTCGACAGGTGCTCAACAGATCAAGCTGGCAGAGGATCTCTCGGGCTGCGCTTCGGCTTTGCGGCGCGCGCCTTCAGGCGTTGGCGACGATGCGCTGAACGCCGAGCTTGACGTCGACCGCGGTGCAGGCCGTACCGGGTCGAGCGTGGGCATCATGGCGGCGATCAACCAGTTGTTGCAGACTGATTCGATTCAGATAGTCGTAGATCCGATCGCTGAGGTCGTGCCACAGGTCATGGGTCAGGCAGGGACCATTGTTCTGGCAATTATGCGCACCACCGCAGCGGGTCGTATCGACATTTTCGTCCACTGCGGAGATCACCTCGGCGATATGGATGTCCGAGGCCTGACGTGCGAGGTTGTATCCGCCACCCGGGCCGCGGACACTGGTCACGAGTGCGCGACGCCTCAGTTTCGCGAAGAGTTGCTCGAGGTATGAGAGCGAGATCCCCTGGCGTTGGGCAATGTCCGCCAGAGCGATCGGTCCTTGCCCTTGATGGATGGCGAGATCGAGCATTGCCGTCACCGCATAGCGGCCTTTCGTTGTCAGTCTCACGTCCAACCGGCTCCTTTGTCGATAAATCGCCCGATCATACGTTATCCAACCAAGGCGTTCAATTAATCCGTATCAGATCTGCGAGAAATGAGACCGGGGTCGTCGCCTCCCGCTTCGTCCGGCGCGGCTGCGGGCGGGATCTCGACCTTGTCGAGTGTGGGATCGTGCTCGAAGTGATGCATGATGCCGTGGGTCTCAAGTGCGCGCGACATGAGCTCCATGCGCTGATCCATGTGGTGGATGTGATCCAACATCCGGTTGATGGCGTTGGCGATGGGGTCGGGCGCGTCGCGGGTCGCCCCGTAGGCATCGAAGCCGATGCGTTTGGCGGTGTCGGCCCGCCGACGGGTCGCCTCGTCCTTCGCCGGCTCGATGATGCGACCCGGAACCCCCACCACCGTCGCTCCGGCCGGGACGGATTTCACGACGACGGCGTTCGAGCCGATCCGAACGCCGTCGCCGATCTCGAGTGGACCCAGGACCTTGGCCCCCGCCCCGACCACCACGTCGCGCCCGAGCGTGGGATGCCTCTTGCCTTTCTGCCAGGTGGTGCCGCCCAGCGTGACGCCATGATAAAGCGTGCAATCGTCGCCGATGACCGCCGTCTCGCCAATGACGACCCCCATCCCATGATCGATGAAGAAGCGCCGGCCGATGACCGCGCCCGGATGGATCTCGATCCCGGTGAAGAGTCGCGCCACGTTCGACAAGAGGCGCGCCAGCCATTTGAGATCCTGCTTCCAGAGGCGATGCGCGAGCCGATGCATCAACACCGCGTGCAGGCCCGGATAGGTGGTGAAGACCTCGAAGCCGGTGCGCGCCGCCGGGTCGCGCTCGAACACACTGGCGATGTCTTCCCTCAATCGATTGAGCATGTCGGCATTCCCTTTGATTCTGGACTGGGCACTGGGTGCAGGCGCCCTGTCATTCTGCCGGATTCGCCCGCCGCCTGTCTGCCTTGCGTCCCTGTGCCGCACTGAGGATGCCCCGCAGGATGTTGATCTCGACCTGATCGGGTCGCGCGCGATTAAGGAGTCGGCGCAGACGCAACAGAAGCTTCTTCGAGTGATCCGGGTCACCGAAGCCGATCTCCCGGAGGGTCTCCTCCAGGTGCCGATGCAGGCCCTCGAGCTCGTCCGCTGTGGCGACAGTCCTGCCTGGCTCGGCCGGCTGTTCACGCCGGTCCTCGCGCCAGCAGCGCCGAATCTCGTACGCAAAGACCTGGGCGGCGGCGGCCAGGTTGAGTGAGCTGAAGCCCGGCTCGGTCGGAATGTGGGCCAGATACTGGCAGCGCGACAGCTCGGCATTGGTCAGCCCTGAGCTCTCTCGCCCCAACAGCAAGGCGACATCCCCTTCGGCTGCCTCCATGAGCAGTCGCCGTGCGCAGTCTGGCGGCTCCAGGACTGGCCAATCGAGGGTCCGGAGGCGTGCACTCGCGCCGATCACGAGGCGGCAGCCCACGATCGCCCCGGCGAGATCGACATGTATCCCGGCGCGCTGCAGCAGATCGTCCGCACCGCAGGCACGGGCCAGGGCATCGGCATCCGGGGCTTGCCTCGGCGCGACCAACTCCAGGCGAGAGAGTCCCATGGTCTTCATCGCGCGGGCTGCGGCACCCACGTTCCCGCTGAGGCTGGGCTCGACCAGGACGAAGCGAATGCGCGCGAGCGCGGCTGTCGGCTGCTCTGTCATGCCATGCAAGTTCTTCAGAAAATCATTAGATTGTCAATCTTTGATCGGTGGTGCGCATCGGGTATCGTTCGCGCTATGCATCCGAGTCTCAACATCGCGATTCGCGCCGCACGCAGCGCTGGCAAGCTGCTCTTGCGCTATGTGGATCGCGTCGACACCCTCAGGGTCGAGTCCAAGAGCCGCAACGATTTCGTCAGCGAGATCGACCGCCATGCCGAGGCGCTCATCATCCAAGAGCTGCGGGCGCGGTTTCCCGATCATGCGATCCTTGCCGAGGAGAGCGGCGCACAAGGCCGGGGCGACTACCAATGGGTCATTGACCCATTGGACGGGACCACCAATTACCTGCACGGCTTTCCCCAGTTTTCCGTTTCGATCGCTCTCCGATACAAGGGGCAGCTCGAATGCGGCGTGGTCTACGATCCGTTGCGTGAGGAGCTGTTCAGCGCCGCGCGTGGCCAGGGCGCGCAACTGAACGATCGCAAGGTGCGTGTCGGCAAGCGCCCGTCGCTCGACGGGGCCTTAATCGGTACCGGTTTCCCTTTCCGGAATCTGCGCCACATCGACACCTACCTGGGCATGTTCAAGGATATGACCCTCGCCACCGCCGGGCTACGCCGTCCGGGATCGGCGGCGCTGGATCTCGCGTACGTCGCCGCCGGGCGCACCGATGGCTTCTGGGAGCTCGGTCTGTCGCAGTGGGACTGTGCGGCGGGCGCCCTCTTGATCATGGAGGCCGGCGGCACCGTGTCCGACTTGGGAGGCGGTAAGCGTTATCTCGAGACCGGTAATCTGGTCGCCGGAAATCTCAAGGTGCACCGCGCGATGCTCGATCTTCTCCGGCCCCATCTGAACGCCCAACTGAAGGCCTGAAGCGCTCTGCGGGTGTTCGGGTGGGCTTGGGGCTTACCCCTGTAGATCCATCGCCACAGGGTCTAGACTTGGTTATGGGCAAACCGCGCGGAGGTCATCATGTCCATCTCAAGTCGGCTCGAGTCCTATCTCAAGGAACAATGCGTGGAATATTCCCTGGTGCGTCATCCGCACACCGGATCGAGCATGGATACCGCGCAGGCGGCACATGTTCCGGGCGACCGTTTGGCGAAAGGGGTCGTGTTGAGTCACGGGGGACACTCCCTGCTGGTGGTCGTACCCTCCGACTATCATGTGCATCTCGGGCGAGTCCATACGTATCTTGGTGAGCCCGCGGGGCTTGCGACGGAGGACGAGCTGGCCGAGCTCTTCCCGGACTGCGAGCCGGGCGCGGTGCCGCCGATCGGCGCGGCCTATGAGCTCCGGACAGTCGTGGATCGGAGCCTTCTGGGGTTGCCGGAGGTCTACTTTGAATGCGGGGACCACGAGAATCTGGTCAGGGTGGACGGTGCGCAATTTGCGATCTTGCTAGAGGGTGCCGAGCCAGTCGACGTCGGTCAGCACGTTTAAGGGGCGGGGCGGCAGCATCAACCGTCGGTCGATCCCTCGACACCCCACAGTGCCGGGATGACGTCGACCCTGCAGATGCTGTTGCTGGTGGTCTGGGCCAACGCCGCTCCGGTATTGGCGCGTCTGGTCTTTGGCCATCGCTTCGACTGGCCCCTGGATGGCGCGCGGTGTTTTCTCGACGGTCGTCCCCTGCTTGGGGCATCCAAGACCTGGCGTGGGCTCGGTGCGGCTGTCCTCACCACGCCGCTGCTTGCGTCCGTACTGGGTCTCCCATGGCTGGTTGGACTGGTCGCGGCGATCGCCGCGATGCTTGGGGATATGACCGCGAGCTTTCTGAAGCGGCGCATCGGCCGCCAACCCAGCGACAACGTGATGTTCCTGGATCAGCTCCCCGAGGCCCTCATGCCGGTGCTCGCCGTGCAAACGAGTATCGAGCTGTCGGCCGGCCAGGCGGCGATCGTCGTTCTTGGGTTTGTGCTGATCGATCTTGTCTTGACGCCGCTTGCCGGGAGGGTGCGCTCCGCGGCGTGCCTGGCTTCGCGTCGATCGGTCCGTAAATGGCGCCAACCTTAGTGTTGCTCACCCCCGCCGGGGCGCGGTCTCGGCTGGCCTCTTGTGGTGTCAGCCCGTACGCAGCTCGTGGACGGTGATCTCGGGCGGGCAGTTGAGCCGCGCGTTGACCACGGAAGTCCCCGCGCCGACCGAGGTGTAGCCGATCAGGTCCGCGTATCTCCACGGGCCTGCTGCCATGGCACGGGGGCAGCGGGCGTCCCAGACGATCGGGATGCCGCCGGGCAGGCAGATCTGCCCGCCATGGGTATGGCCGCTGAGCATCAGGTTGAAGCCCGCGTGCGCGGCCAGTCGATAGATCTCCGGGGTGTGGGAGAGGAGGATGGAGACGGCATCGTCCGGGATCGCGGTGGAGGCGCGTTCGATATTGTGAACCTGGTAGTAGTGTGCGTCGTCGACGCCTGCCAGGTGGAGCGACTGGCCGGCACGCTCGATGACGATGGCCTCGTTCAACAGCAGCCGGATACCCAATTTCTCCAGGCCGGGCACCAGGCGCAGCGTGTCATGGTTGCCCAGGACGCCGTAGATGGGCTCCTGCAGCTGGAGACGGATGGTCGCCATCCCCGCCAGCACCTGATCAATGGGCCCGAAGGTGCGGGCACGATAGTCTCCGGTGAGCACGCATAGGTCGTATTTCAGCTCGCGCACCTGCTCGCTGATGGCGTGGGTATTTCGCCTCTCCATGTCGACATGCAGGTCGCTGAGGTGCAGGATGCGATAGCCGTTGAAGGCAGAGGGCAAATCCGGGATGACGACTGGGTGATGCCTGACCCGGATGCTTCGGGCATTGCGTTGGGCGCGATTGTAGAGCCCGCTCAGACGCAGACAGGCGCGAATCACACCGTGGACAGAGTACCAATTCTCCGGGTAGAAAAAATGCGCGCCCGGGCGGCGCAGCACGAAGACCTCATGGTCTCCTTCCAGCCCCAGCCGCTGGCGCAGATGAATACGGCCGATGCGTGCGGTCAGGTCCGCGAGGTCAGCGGGTTCTTCGAAGGGGTCCATGCTTGGGGATGTGTTTGGGTGCCTCAGAAGGGGTTGATGTGTGCCCTGTCCGTGAAGTCCATGTAGCCGGCGCTCACGCCTTGGCGCCAACCCGCCCCGAAGCGGATCGGCGCCAGGACCACATCACCCGACTGGAGGTAGTTCGCGCCGACGCCGCCCACGAAATAGAGGCTACCCTCGACCCCGGGGAAGCGCTGATAGAGTGCCTCGGCAGCGGGTAGCCGATAGACGAGGATGAAGACCTTCGATGCATTGAAGCCGATGTCGAAACCGATCGAAGGACCCTGCCAGTAGACGGGTCGTTCCGGTTCATATTTCAGGTTCAGGGTGCCGCGGCCATAGCGCAGCCCGACGGCGAGTGCGCCTGCAACCTCTTCGCCGGCGATATAGGCGTTCGGCTCGCCCTGGTCCTTGAATATCTTCTGGACGACCAGCGCGATCTGCTCGGCCCCCTGGCCGAAGAATCCCTCGACCCTTGCGACGATTTCCTGCTCGCTGAACGTATCATCAGCGGTGGCCGGCGTGACGATCCAGAATAGCAGTGCCACGGTTTTCACGAGTCTTCGCATTGCGGATTCTCCTGGCTCAGGGCGACGCCGAGCTGGCCGCATGAAGGGGCGCCGCACGGCAGCGAGCTCACCGGCCCATCGACTCGACGGGCGCCTCGGCTACGGTTGTCATCCGGGCGAAGATGCCCGGGCCTCCTCGCTCGACGAGGGCTCAAGCTACCATGAACCCCGTCGGTTGTCCCCTGATCTAAGCCTCGTACGGCCCGCATCGGCGTTGCCCGGGGAAACCCGCGGGCCGAGGTTTCGCCCGGGCGCGAATCGCGCGCGCCACGGCGGGCGGGTGAGCCGATATCACCGAGTTGAGTGATCATGCGAATCGAGTTTCCCGAGCATCTGATCTGGGGTGCGGCGACCGCGGCCTTCCAGATCGAGGGGTCGCCGAGTGCGGACGGTAAGGCTGAGTCGATCTGGGATCGCTTCACTGCCCGCCCCGGGCGGATACGCGACGGCAGCGATGCCCGGGTTGCCTGCGATCATTATCGGCGCTACCCGGAAGACCTGGCGTTGATGGCCGATCTCGGGCTTGGCGCTTATCGATTCTCGGTATCCTGGCCACGGGTGATTTCCGCCCCCGACCGGGGCGTGAATCCGGACGGTCTCGATTTCTACAGCCGCCTGGTCGACGGGCTGCTCGAGCGTGGCATCCGGCCGTTCGTCACCCTGTACCATTGGGACCTGCCCTGGTTCGAGCAGCAACGCGGCGGCTGGGATGCGCGCGACACCGTCTGGCGCTTTGCCGACTACGCCGAGGTCGTGGCGCGACGCCTCGGCGACCGGGTGAGCCATTGGGTTACGATCAATGAGCCGCTCACGGTTACGGTGGCCGGCTACGTGTCCGGCGACCATGCGCCCGGCCAGCATCGGCCGTTGGGGGCCTTTCGGGTCGCCCACCATCTCCTCCTTGCGCATGGTGCCGCACTCGAACGTCTCCGCGCCCTCGTGCCCAACGCCAAGGTGGGACCTGCGCTCAACCTGTTTCCGGTCATTCCCCGGACCCGATCCGACCAACGCCGGGCTGAGCGCATCGATGCCCTGGTAAACCGGCTTTTCGCCGACCCCATCCTGAAAGGGCGGTATCCCCGACCAGTCCAGCGCCTCCTCTCGGTCTTCAACTGGACACTGCAGTCTGGCGACCTGGATCTCATTGGGCAACCGGTCGATTTTGTCGGCGTCAACCACTATTCACACATCATCATCGAGCGAAGCTGGCTGCCCTGGCTGGGTTTTCGCCTAGCACGGAGTTCCGATCCCGCCGCCCTGCACACCGACATGGACTGGGAGATCTATCCGCGCAGCTTCTTCGATACCCTGACCTGGTTGCGGGAGCGTTACGACAATCCGACGGTTTATATCACCGAGAACGGTGCCGCCTTTGCCGACCGGGTGGAAGCAGACGGCCGTGTTCGCGACCAGCAACGGCGTGACTATCTGGCAGCGTATCTCGTGATGTTGCGCAAGGCGTTGGACGCAGGCAGCGATGTGCACGGCTATTTCGTCTGGAGTCTGTTGGACAATTTCGAGTGGGCACTGGGTCTGTCCAAACGTTTTGGCTTGATTCATGTCGACTACCGAAGCCTGAGGCGTACACCCAAGCTGAGTGCGCACTGGTACGCGTCGGTCTGCCGGAGCGACGGTTTCGAGCTCTCCGAGGCCATGTATCGATCACTGTTGGCCACGACGCTCGATGAGTCGCTGGATCTCATCGAAGAGCACCATCTGAGGGGTCCGGCGACATGAAGGCAAGCGTCATCATTCCCGCCTTGAACGAGTCGAAGCTCTTGCCCGGGCTGCTGGACCGGCTTGATCGACAGACCTTCCGTGATTTCGAGGTCGTGGTGGCCGATGCCGGCTCCAGCGATGGCACCCGCGAGATCTGCAAGTCACGCGGCGTGGTCCTGACCGACGGTGGGATGCCCGCGGTCGGACGCAACAGGGGTGCTGCGCTGGCGCGCGGTGAGTGGCTGTTCTTCCTCGATGCCGATGTGATGCCGCCTCCAGACTTTCTCGCGAAGGCGCTCGGGGAAATGACGGCGGAAGGGATCCGGCTCGCGACCTGTTCGTTCGAGCCGGACTCGGATCGTCCTCTGGATCAGCTGCTCTTCGAGCTCGCCAATCTCTATGTCAGGCTGAGCCTGAAGAGTGATCCGCATGCCGGCGGATTTGCCATCTTCGTCGATCACACGCTGTTCGATCGCGTCGGCGGGTTCGACGAGCAGCTTCGTCTCGCGGAGGATCACGATTTCGTCAAGCGGGCTGCCCGCTATGCTCCGCTGCACCTGCTTCAATCGACGTCCATTCGCATGAGTGTGCGACGCCTGGAGAAGGATGGGCGGTTCAGCTACAGCGCCAAGTGCATCCAAGTGGAGTTGTACCGCCTTTTCAAAGGCGAGATCACCGAGGACATCGTCGACTACCAGTTCGGCTATGGCGAGTCGAACCGGGACGTGGGGGCGGACGAGGCGCTGAAGCGTCTAAGCGATCGGATCGCGGCGTGGAAACGTCAGCATGCCGAGACGATTCGCCGAGTTTCGCACGACATGCAGGACTCCCCCGAGCTGACGGCGACTCTGGCCGAGCTCAGGCGCACGTTCAACACCCTGAAGGACGCCGTGCAGAGCTACCTCTCGCGTTGACCCTCCGCGGTCTCCTCCTCCTTGTCGCTGGTCTGTTTCGCTCGATTCAGCGCGCTCAGCTGCGAGTAGGCGAACCAGACAACGACGCCGGCAATGAGCAGCACCTCTAGACCCTTGATTGCCCCGCTGGACATCAGTTACCCCTCTCTTGTTTGAGATCTATTCATCGTTCACGCATCAGTGTGACGGCATCGCACAGCCTGTCACGCCGATACCCCTGACGCGCAGTTTCGGTTTCCGCGCAGGCCCGAGACCCGGTCGTTCCGTTCGCGCCGGTGCGCTCAGACTGCACCGGGTCTGCCCCCGTCCCGACATCGGAGGCGCCTTGCTCTCTCCGCGACCGTCCAGGTTGCGTCTGATCGATCCCGGTTCAATGCGTCGTCAGCACCGCTTGCAGGGTGTCGAGTCGACGCTGCAGGTCGCGCCCTTTCGCCCTCTCGATCTCGGTCCCAGCGGCCCGCGGGAATCTTGGCGGGGGAACGAGAACCGCTTCATGAGTCGAATGACCCTGTTTCGCACAGTGGTTTGCTTGAGTCCTGCCGGACTGCCCAAATTCCTGAGTGCGCAGGTCGGAAAATGCCTCGGCATGAGGCAACCGGCAATCGCTCGGCCATGATATCGGCCCTTGTCCATTCTGTCTTGACTCGGAGGAACCTGAAGATGAGCAACGAGAGAGCACCCGGCATGAGCCCTCTGACCATCGCCCTCGGTCTGGCGATCACCCTCGGTCCACTCACGGCCTTGTCTTTCGGAAGCAGGTACGCGGGCGAAGAGACGATGGAGCGCGCGCGTGCCGGCCTCGTCAACGCCAAGCCGTCCGATCCGTTCGCCGGTTACGACAGTACCCGCACACCCGGCTACGGCGTCGACAAGAGCCTCGCCGACATCACTGGCGGAGCGGCGATCTTCAGTCAGCTGCAGTCGGCGATCAAGGTTGCAGGTGCCGAGGCAATGCTTCGGGGCGACGGTCCGTATACGGTCTTCGCCCCCAGCAACGATGCGTTCGCCCGTCTGCCGCAAGAGCGTTTGGATGCCCTCATGACCGATCCGGCTGCACTGCGGGACGTGATTGCGGCGCATGTCGTCCCCGGTCGTCTCAGTGCGACCGACATGATGCAGGGGCGCACGGCCACCACCCTCGCCGGTCATCCGCTCCAGGTCGGTGTGGAGGGCCACCTGAAGGTTGCTGATGCGACCGTGACCCAGTCGATCGTGGCCAATAACGGCATCGTTCATGTCATCGATCGGTTGATGCTGTAAGGCCTTTACGCCGGGCGCCTGCGGTGCGGCGCCCGGCGGGTGAAGGCCCACAGGTGTGTCGGCGCGGTCTCGTCCGTGCCGTGCGCTGTCTTCTCCCTTGCTCGCATACCTGTGCCCCTGGGCAAGCGCCACAGCCTTCGAGCTTGCAAAGACCGTATCCCAACCATCGTTGATGGTCTGACCAACACGCGCTCCGGACCGGCAAGGATCGGTTGCTCTGTGAGGTGCATCGCGCAGCTCACCGATCCGGAGGTAGACGCCTGGAGCAGGAAGCGGGCGGGGGAAGGTATTGGTCCGCGATTTTTTCCGAGCCGGCGCGGCTTTTCGGATCCGCTTTGGGTAGACTTCCGGGTTTAGGCCCCCGACCCGAACTGGAGTCCAGGCATGCACCGCACCAGCGGCATTCTGCTTCACCCGACATCGCTGCCCGGCCGGTTCGGCATCGGCGATCTCGGGCCTTCTGCCCGTCGTTTCGTGGATTTTCTCGCGGCAGCGGGGCAGGGGTTGTGGCAGATGCTGCCGCTCGGTCCGACCGGATATGGCGAATCACCGTATCAGTGCACCTCTGCCTTCGCCGGAAATCCTCTGCTGATCAGTCCCGAGCTCCTGCTCCAGGACGGATGGATCGATCCGGATGATCTGAGCTCATCGAGATTTTCGAACGACGATGTGGATTTCGGTGCCGTGCTTCCTTGGAAGCGCAGGCTTCTGTCGCGGGCGGTGAAGGCGTTTCATGAGCGTGCAGGCGACGCCGATCGCGAGGACTATGCGCGGTTCCGCGAGACGCATGCGGACTGGCTGGATGACTTCGCCCTCTATCATGCGCTCAAGGTTCACCATGGCTATCGCCCCTGGACCGAATGGCGCGCCGAGTATGCGCGACGGGATCCGGATACACTGGCGCGTTGGGGCGCGGCGCACGCAGGTGAGCTGGAGGCCCAGCACCTGATCCAGTATCTCTTCTTCAAGCAATGGTCCGCCCTCCGTGCCTATGCCAACAGCCACGGCGTCCGTCTGATCGGTGATATGCCGATCTTCGTCGCCCACGATTCGAGTGAGGTGTGGACGCATCGGGAGTGGTTCCAGCTCGATGAAGCGGGTCATCCGACAGTCGTCGCCGGTGTCCCCCCGGACTATTTCAGCGCCACCGGGCAGCGCTGGGGCAATCCACTCTATGATTGGCCGAGTTTGGCGGCAGACGGCTACCGTTTCTGGGTGCAGCGTCTGCGCAGGGTGCTGGAGCTGGTGGATTACGTGCGGATCGACCACTTCCGGGGATTCGCCGGCTACTGGGAGATCCCAGCCCACGAGGAGACCGCCATCAACGGTCGTTGGGTGCCGGGGCCGGGGATGGCGCTCTTCGACGCCTTGCGCGCGGCGCTCGGCGATGACCTGCCGCTGATCGCCGAAGACTTGGGCGTCATCACCCAGGACGTCGAGACCCTGCGCGACCAGCTTAAGCTTCCCGGAATGGCGGTCCTGCAATTCGGATTCGAGGACACCGCGGGCGGGTTTGGCCGCTCCTCTTTTCTGCCCCACAATCATCGTCGGCGCCTGGTCGTCTATACGGGCACCCATGACAACAACACGCTGCTCGGCTGGTGGTCGCTGCGCGACCCTGCGACCCAGCACAACGCCCGGCTCTATCTCAACAGCGACGGCACCGAGGTGCACTGGGATTTCATTCGTGGCGCGCTCGCGTCGGTCGCGGCGCTCGCGCTGTTTCCGATGCAGGATGTCTTGGGGCTGGGGCCGGAGGCATGCATGAACCGGCCGGGAACGTCCGAGGGCAATTGGGTCTGGCGTTATCGTGATGACATGCTCACGGATGCCGC
Organism: Thiocapsa sp.; assembly: GCF_022340925.1. Lineage (GTDB taxonomy): Bacteria > Pseudomonadota > Gammaproteobacteria > Chromatiales > Chromatiaceae > Thiocapsa. Next base: position 13,421 of record NZ_JAJDNA010000119.1, on the reverse strand, counting down.
GGCCGATCGCCTGCGGGTGCTCAGTCGGCTCTATGGGCGGTTACCTGTTCCGATCTGATCGCAGCGCGGGCACCGGGCGTTCAGCAGCAAGCGCGCGCCTTTGCGACGGTCGACAGTGCCTCACGAAGGCTCCGAGCCCGGCCCCGCGGGGCCGGGTTGCCATGGAGAGCGAGGCCTGTCGGTCGAGCGCCATCCACCCGACGCCCGGGTCAACAGGAATGGCAGTAGTATCTCGGCAGTCCCGCCAAACGGCAGGCCTGTTTGCAGCCGCCGTTCGGGAACAGTCCCTCCAGGTGCTTCCGGGTACAAGGGACATGCGGGGAGACATGACCCCCGATCGTCTTGATCACGACACGCGGGGAAGGCGGGATCTCATGGGTCGCGTAGTATTCGCGCAGGAAGTTGATGACCGCCCAGTGGCACTCGGTCAGATTGATGCCTTCATCTTCGGCCAACGCCTTGGCGACCGTGGGGTCCCAGTCACCGAAATCGGCGAGATGGCCTTGCTTGTTGAGCTCGAACTTCCGTCCGGCGATCTGCATGGTGGACATACATCGCTCCTCCACCCGCTAGGTGGTCTGATACGGCTTGGTGGTCATCGCGCCTGTCCTTTGGCTCCGGTTCCGTGTGCGTCTCCAGTCGGACCGGCCCTCGGTCCGAATAGACAATTGTCAATGCAATTCCCGGTAATGATGAACCGAAATCCCGGGGATGCAACCTAATCCAGGTCAACGGAGTTGCAGATTATGAGATTCGGGCGCTTTCATGTCTGCTGGAGGGCCTTGACCCGCCTGCGCATTGCATGCAGCGTGGGCTCGGTGTAGCCGTTGGGCGCGTCGCGTCCCTTGAAGACGAGGTCAGCCGCAGCTTGGAAGGCGATCCCGTCGAACCCCGGGGCCATGGGGCGATAGAAGGGGTCGCCGGCGTTCTGCGCATCGACAACCGCGGCCATGCGCCGGAGTGTCTCCATCACCTGCTCCGGGGAGACAATGCCATGGTGGAGCCAGTTCGCCACGTGTTGACTGGAGATCCGCAGGGTCGCTCGGTCTTCCATTAGACCCACGTTGCCGATATCAGGCACCTTGGAGCAGCCGACCCCTTGGTCGACCCAGCGGACCACATAGCCCAGGATCCCCTGGCAGTTGTTGTCAAGCTCCCGTTGGATCTCCGCCGGGCTCCAGGCGCATTGGGGGTCCAGCGGGATCTGCAGGATGGCGTCCCGACTGGCACGGGGTCCGGCGGAAGCGATCTCGGCCTGAACCGCGGCCACGTCGACCTCATGGTAGTGCAGCGCGTGTAGTGTTGCCGCCGTCGGAGAGGGGACCCAGGCGCAGCTCGCACCGGCCTTGGGATGGTTGGCCTTGGTGGCGAGCATCGCATGCATCTCGTCGGGCATGGTCCACATGCCTTTGCCGATCTGGGCATGTCCGGGCAGCCCGCAGGCGAGCCCGACGTCGACGTTCCAGTCCTCGTATGCGAGCAGCCAGGGCGCGGTCTTCATGTCCGCCTTACGCAGCATCGCCCCGGCCTCCATGCCGGTGTGGATCTCGTCACCGGTGCGGTCCAGGAATCCGGTGTTGATGAAGATCACCCGCTCGCGGGCCACTCGGATGCATTCCTTGAGGTTCAGGGTCGTGCGGCACTCCTCGTCCATGATGCCGATCTTGAGCCTGTTGCGGGCGAGACCGAGGGCATCCTCGAGACGCGCGAAGAGGTCGACGGCGAGCCGGACCTCGTCGGGCCCATGCATCTTCGGCTTGACGATGTAAATGCTTCCGGCGCGTGAGTTGCGGAAGGCCCCATAGCTCGGATGGATGTCGTGCAGGGCGCAGGCGACGGTGATGAGGCCGTCGAGCATCCCCTCCGGGACCGCCTCGCCAGCGGCGTCGAGCACCGCATCCGTCGACATCAGGTGGCCGACGTTGCGCACCAGCATGACCGCACGTCCGGGCAGGGTGAGGGTGCCGCCTCGCGGGGTGCGGTAGATCCGGTCGGGTTCCAAGGCGCGCTCGACGACCCTGCCGCCCTTCTGGAAACGGGCGGTCAGATCGCCCTTCATGAGACCCAGCCAGTTACGATAGACCGCGACCTTGTCCTCGGTGTCGACGGCGGCGACCGAGTCCTCACAATCCTGGATACTGGTGACGGCCGATTCCAGCACCACGTCGGCGACACCGGCCGGGCTGGCGCGACCGACCGGATGATCGCGATCGATGCGGATCTCGATGTGCAGCCCGTGGTTGACCAGCAGGATGGCCTCGGGTTGATCCGGGGTTCCGCGGTAGCCGACGAACCGGCTTGGCTCGCTCAGCATGGTCTGACGGTTGTCGTGCAGACAGACGACCAGTTGGCCGTCCTCGATACGATAGCCGCAGGATTCGCCGTGTGACCCCCGGTTGAGCGGTGCGGCCTGATCGAGAACGGCGGCAGCGCGTGCGATGACCTCGGCGCCGCGTCTGGCGTTGTAGACGGTACCGCGCTCTAAGCCGCCGTTGTCTGGGATGGCGTCGGTTCCGTAGAGTGCGTCGTAGAGACTGCCCCAGCGGGCATTGGCGGCGTTGAGGGCGTAGCGGGCGTTGCTCACGGGGACCACGAGCTGCGGGCCGGCGAGGTGGGCGATCTCCGCGTCGACATCCGCCGTGGTGACGGTGAAGTCGGGTCCTTCGGTAACCAAATAACCGATGTCCGACAAGAAGGCACGATAGGCCCCCAGGTCGGGGGCGCGTCCGCGCTGCTTGAGATGCCACGCGTCGATGCTGGTCTGCATCTCGTCGCGCTTTGCCAACAGCTCACGGTGCCGCGGTGCAAGCTCACGCACCATCTCGCCGAAGGCCTGCAAGAGGGCGTCGGCTGTGATCCCGGTGCCTGGGAGGACCTCGTTGCGAAGCAGGTCGTAAAGGGGTCGGGCGACCTTCAGTCCGCCCACGTCCACGCGTTCTGTCATGGTCTCGGGTCTCCCCAGCCCTTGCTCGGCGAGGGCTGTCTCAGTGGGCGTCTGGGTCTATCCGAGGTATGCGCTGTTGCCCCGGCTCCAGTCCTCATACGCCAGCGCGCGATCGCCCGCGGCAGCGGATGATCCAGGCCGCAGACCGTGCGGCTTGGTGGCCGGTCGCAGGAGGCAGTGAGCGCCGGAAGCCCTGCCTCGACCTACCTTGTGCGCATCGCCGCAGCAGGGCAAGGGTTCCCCGATGAATTCTGTCAAGTTAGAAGATTCGTCGATCCAATGCTTGCAGCCCCCGTCTTCTTTGGCGACAACCTGGCGACCCGCTATCCGGCCCCCGATTCGCCGGTCGCGACCCCTCCGTCTCAGCGCTTACCGCCGAACAGACGCCCGAAAAGACCCGGCGCAGGTCCCTGTTGAGGCGTCTGCGCGGCGTGAGCGATTGCCGCCTCGGCGGCGGCGCGTGTGTCCTCCGCTTCCGCGGCCTCCCAGGCCGCGCTCAGCGTCTCCCATCGCGGATCCTGGCCGTCCAGGCTCCAGGCGCGGATCTGCCTATCGACGCTGCCGGAAAAGAGCCAGCGTCCGTCGGGGCTGAAGGCGATGCAGTAGACATCCTTCTGGTGTCCGGTCAGGCGCGCCAACTCGGCGCCGCTTGCGGCGTCCCAGAGGACGATGGTCTTGTCCGCGCTGCCTGAGGCGATGCGCTTGCCGTCGGGGCTGAAGATCGCACTCCAGGCGGGGTAGGTGTGTCCCTCCATCTCCCTGATCTGATTGCCGTTCTCCAGATCCCAGAGACCGACCGAGCCGTCGACGTTGCTGAGCAGGAGTCGGCTGCCGTCCGGGCTGAACTGGGTACTGTTGATGCCGTTGTTGATGACGTCGATGCGTGTCAGCTCCTCGCCGGAGGCGACGTCCCAGACTGCCATGGTGCAGTCCCGGCTTCCGGAGACCAGCCGTGTGCCGTCGGGGGAGAAGACGACACCCTGGACGTACTGGGGGTGTCCCTCGATGGTCCGGACCAGCATGCCGTCGGCGACCTGCCAGATGCAGATGGTGCCGTCCTCGCTCCCGGAGGCCAGCAGCCCCCCCTGGGGCTGGAAGTCGACGCTGTAGACCAGACTGCTGTGCCCGCTCTGACTCCAGAGTGCCGCACCGCTGCTGACGTCCCACAGACGCACGGTGGTATCCGTTCCGCCGGAGGCGATCCGGTTTCCGGCCGGGTGGAAGCGTACCGTGTAGACGCGCCCCTGATGACCGGCGAGCTGGTGCTCGGCGCGCCCCGCGGCGACGTCCCAGATCTTGACCAGGCTGTCCCAGCTCGCGGTGGCCAGACGCTGCCCGTCCGGGCTGAGCGCCAGTCCGTAGATGGTATCGGTTGCGGCCGTGCGTGGCACGGAGCGCCAGTGTTGAGCAGGCATCGTGGTCTCCTTCTGACTGATGCGAGATGAATCTGCAGCGGGTCGGCTGATGCGGGATCAGGATTCGATCATCTGTGCGAGGCTGTGACCCGGGCGCACCATGGGGATGACGTTCTCGGCCTTGTCGATCCAAACATCCACCAACACCGGGCCGGGCTCGGCGAGGGCACGGGCGACCCCCTCGCGGAGGTCCGCGGGATGTTTGATGCGTTGGGTCCTGAGGCGCGGATAAACATACTTCAGGCCGGTCAGATTTGGGATCTGACGCCGACAGCTCTGGTCCAGGTCGATGCAGTCTGGATCGCAGCTCGCGTTGCGGGCGAGGCAGGTCTCGTAGTGGTGGCCCTGGTCCATCATGTCCTCCCACTGCCGGACCATGCCCAGGAAGCTATTGTTGAGGACGAAGATCTTCAGCGGGATCCGATTGGCTACCAGGGTTCCGAGCTCCTGGATGTTCATCTGGAAGCTGCCGTCGCCGTCGATCAGGAGCAGGGGGTGGGCGGGGTCGGCAAACCAGGCGCCGATCGCGGCGGGCAGCCCGAACCCCATGGTCCCGAGTCCGCCCGAGCTGACCCACTGCCGCGGCCGCTGGAAGCGATAATACTGAGCCGCCCACATCTGATGCTGGCCGACGCCAGTGACCAGGGTCGCGTTACCCTCGGTCAGCTCCGAGAGCGCCTCCACAACCGCCTGGGGCTTGATGTGCTCGGAGCGTCCATAGGGCTTGGGCATCCGCTCGCGCCAGCGCGCGATCTGGGCGAGCCAGTCCGGATGGTCGGCCCCGCGGCCGTGGCTCAACGCGTGCTCGAAAAAATCCCCCAGCTCGGCGACCAGATGCAGGTTGGTCGGAATCGTCTTGTCGATCTCGGACGGATCGATATCCACGTGCGCGATGCGCTTCCCAGTGGCGAACCCACGGACCGCGACCCGGTCGTCGAACCGCCCGCCCAGGGACAGGATCAGATCCGCGTCGCGCAATGCATAGTTGGCCGGGATGGTGCCGTGCATGCCCGGCATGCCGAGATTCAGCGGAAGCTCGAAGGGAAGCGTGCCGAGCGCATTGAAGGTGGTGGTCACCGGAACGGCGAAGCGCTCGGCGAAGGCCCGCAGGGCCGGCGCCGCATTGGCGTGGATAATCCCGCCGCCGGCCTTCACAACCGGTCGCTCGGCGGCGGCGAGCGCGGCAAGGATGGCGTCCGCCTTGGCCGGGTCGAAGGCGATCGGCTCGCGATGGCGGGCCCGAGGCGTGTTCGGCTGGCCCGTCTCGGCCAGCTGGACGTCCTTGCAGATGTCGACCACCACCGGCCCCGGGCGCCCGCGCGTGGCCAGCGCGTGTGCCTCACGCAGCACCCACTCCAAGTCCCGGACGTCCTTGACCAGATAGTTGTGCTTGGAGATGGGGCGGGTCAGGCCGACGGTGTCGACCTCCTGGAAGGCGTCGGTCCCGATCGCGCCGCTCGGCACCTGACCCGTGATGAAGAGCGTCGGCAGCGAGTCCTTGTAGGCATCGGCGATGGGCGTGGCGAGGTTGGTCGCCCCCGGTCCGGACGTGGCAAGCGCCACGCCGACCCGACCGCTGACCCGCGCATACCCCTCCGCGGCGTGGCCGGCGCCGCCCTCCTGACGACACAGGATGAAGCGCGGCGCCCGGACGCGCCGGCGCATCCGTCGGTTGAGCTCGACGTGCAATGGAATCACCGCGCCGCCGGTATGGCCGAAGACATAGTCGACCCCCAGGTCGGACAAGACATCGAAGAAGATGGCGGCTCCGGATCGGCTGGGATGGCTCATGGGGCGAGGGACCGGGACTCTGCGTCTGACAGACCGGTAATGATACCCTCTCGTCGGCCAAACGGCAGGTCGACCTCAGCTGGGCGGGGCTGTCCGTTCTTTGAGGATCAGCCGCGCTGACCCGGCGCGCGGCTGCCGACAGCGATCACGGATGCCCGCGATAGGGGCTGGCGCCGAAGGTGTCGTCGAAGAGCGCGCCCGGTCGCTGGTTCGACAGCCAGCAAAAATGGTAGGGCGGGATCACGACACGGTTGTTGAACATGGCCGGAGACTCGCCCGAGGCCAGGTCGGTGATCTGGCCGTAGCGAAAGAGGCCGCGTCTCCCCAGGTTGTCGAGGTCCAGATACTGGGGCGTGCCGTCGAAGTTGGCCGCGACCAGGACCGAGTTGGCCGCGAGGCTTGGATGGGTGCGCAGAAAGACGAAGAGGTGCGGGTTCTCGACGTCGATCAGCTCGCGGTTGTTGAAGTCGGCAAAGGCGGGCGTTTCCTTGCGCACCGCGATGAGGTGCTTCAGTCCCTCGAAGAGCCGCCGCTCCACCGTCCCGGTCTCGTTGCGGCGCTCGGCGCGCAACCAGTCGATGCGCGGCCGGTGGATCCAGCGGGTATCGCCTGCCTTGTTGCTGTCCTCGAGAAACGAGTTGTCGTTGAGCGTGCCGATCTCGTCGCCGTACCAGATCAGCGGGATGCCGCCGAATGACAGGATCATGGCGTGCAGGGTGAGGATCAGGTCGATGACCTGTCCGATCGCGTGCTCGTCCTCGGCCTCCAGGGCTGCCTCCAGCCCCGCAAGCGAGGCCAAGGCACCCGCGATCCGGGCGTCCCCGGTCTTGAGATTGACGCCGAACGGGCGGCCGCGGGCCGGCGAGCCCTCATAGGCGCCGGTGAACCAGTCGACCAGGAAATGGCGGTGGGCATAGGGATCGTAGTCGCAGGCGCGGATGTCCGCGTCATCGAAGCCGAGCCCGATGTCGTCGTGACAGCGCAGATAGTTGAGCCAGGTCGCGCGATCCAGTTTGTTCGGCAGGCTCTTGATCCCTTGATTCAGGAGCTTGGCGTTCTTGGTCGCCACCGCATCCCACAGCAATGCCATAAAGGTCGCGTTGTAGGCGATCTCGCACTCCTTGGCGATCACCGCATCCTCGCCGAAATACTTGATGATCTCGGAGGGGGCCACGATCGCCTCGGCGATAAAGAGCACGCCCGGAGCCGTGACCTGGCAGCAGTCCTTCATCAACTGCAGGATCAGGTGCGCCTCGCGCTCGTTCTGACAACTGGTCCCGATCTTCTTCCAGAGAAAGGCGACCGCGTCCAGACGCACGATATCCGCCCCTTGATTGGCCCAGAAGAGGATGATGTCGACCATCTCGATGAAGACCGAGGGATTGGCGTAATTCAGGTCCCATTGGTAGTGGTTGAAGACCGTCATCACCCACCTGCCCATCGCCTCGTCCCAGGTGAAATTGCCGGGGGCGGTCTCGGGGAAGATCTCGGGCATGGTCGCCTCGAACATGTCGGGGACGTCGCGATTGGGGAAGCAGTAATAGAAGCTCTGGTACTCGGGATCGCCGGCGCGGGCGCGTTGCGCCCATTCGTGCTCGTCCGAGGTGTGGTTGACCACCACATCGAGTGTGAGCAGCATCCCGCGCCGCCGCATGGAGTCGGCCAGGTTGCAGACGTCTTCGACGCTGCCGGCGCGCGGGTCGATGTCGCGGAAGTCGCTGATCGCATAGCCGCCGTCGCTCGCGCCTTTCGGGCATTTGAGGATCGGCATCACGTGGACCATGTTGACGCCGAGCTCCTGCAGGTAGGGCAGGCGCTCGTGCAGCCCCTGCAGATTCCCTGCGAAGCCGTCCGAGTAGAGCGCCATGCCCACCCATTGCTGGTGCAGGAACCAGTTGTGGTCCTCCTCGCGTGCCATGTCGAGCTGTTTGAGCTCGGCCGGGCGCTCGATATAGGCCCGCGCCAGGCGCTCCGTGAGATGGATCATCTGGGTCTTGAAGTCCTCCCGATGACCGTAGAGATGGAAAAAGAGCGAGTGGATGGCGTAGAAGTTGGCGCCCAGTCGGGTGTAGAAATGCCGCAGATCCTCGCGGTAGATCTCACGGCTGAATTCGTCCAGGATGTCGTTGAGCAGGGCATGCGAAACCTGTTCGTACATCGAAACTCCATCGGTTCGGCAAGGACGTGGTCAGCGGGGCATCGACTAAGGCGCTTGCGCGACCAAACCCGCTCAAGATCCGCTCACGTCCGGTGTGGTGGCGATGCCCCATCGATCGACAAAGGGGCGGTAGAGCGCGGGATCCTGTGCCGTCGCGCCCTGTTGCTCGACGATGCGCGAGGCGAAGGCCTGTGCACGTTCCAAGGTGGTGGCGAGCGGCCATCCATGGATCAGCCCGAGGATCAGGACAGACGCGAAGGCATCGCCCGCGCCGACCGTGTCCTTGACCGGGAGTGCGGGTCCGGGGGCGACACGGACCGGCTCCTCATCGCCTCGGATCGCCAGGGCGCCGTCCCCGCCGAGGGTGACGACCAGTCCGGTGAGCGCATGCTCGGCGAGGAAGGCTGACGCCTGCTCGGCGAGGCCCGCAGCGTCGGTCCCATGCGTACCCGCGAGGAGCAGGAGCTCGCTGCGGTTGAGCTTGACCCAGTCGGCGCCCCGGAGCAGCGCAAGCGTCTCGTCCAGCGACCACCAGGGATCGCGCAGATTGACATCGAGGAAGCGCATGCCGGGCCCTGCGGCCTTCAATTCCCGCAGGGTCGCCGCCGAGAGCGGTCGGCGCAGCGCGAGGGTCCCATGATAGAGCAGGGCGCCCGGCGGACCTGGGTCGATGGGGCCGATGTGGTCGAAGGCGCGATCGGGGATGATCTCGTAGCTCGGCTCCCCTCTGGCGAGCGTGACCCGGACCTCCCCGGTGGGGTGATCCGGGTCGGTTTGAAGACCGCTGGTATCCATCCCCCAATCAGCCATCGCGCGGCGGACCTGTGCGCCCTCCGGGTCGTCTCCGACGGCACTGATCAGGCGCGGTGAGGCGCCGAAGGCGCTCAGGTGCCAGGCGACATTGAAGGGGGCTCCGCCGAGCACGCGTCGACCGTCCGGAAAGCAGTCGAACAGGACTTCTCCGAAGATATCGACGCGAGGCTGCTTGGTTGGCGGTTTCAACATGGGTCGGTTCCGTTTCTCGTCGGGGCCAGGCGGTCGTGGGGCCCTGGGGCCGTGAAGGCGTCTGCCCCTGCGCAGGGGCGCCAAACATCGCGTCGGTCGGCGGCCCGCGTGGCACGAGAGGGAGGGCGTGCGATCTGCTGCCGCTCAGTCGGCCGGAGTCTAACCTGACGCTGGGTCCAGTGACGGGCCGAGGTCGGGCCGGAAGTGGGCCACTCCCTCCAGGATACCGGCGCTGTAGTTTCCGTTCATCCCCGACCAGCCGCCGCGCGCGCAGTAGAGCCGTGCCGCTTGTCCGCTCGCCTGCGCCATTCGCAGCGCCTGCTCGCGCACCTCGGGGTGGCCATTGGCGACCAGGACGGAGGGGATCGCGCTGACCAGCACCTCGAGGTCGTTGCCGCTGTCCCCGGCGAACACGGTCGTGGATTCGTCGTGACCCAGACGCCGCATGAGAAAGTCCACGGCGTGATACTTGGTCGCGCCGCTCGGCAGCACATCCAGCAGCCCGACGCCCGCAGCCTCGTCGACACTCCAGATCAGGCTGGCCCGCACCCCGCGATCGGTCAGGCGGCTCGTCATCTCTGCCTTCAACGCGCCTGCGTCCGTGCCGATGGGAGCGTAATAGCTGAGTTTGAACGGTGCCTGTTTCTCGGCTTCCTGCAGACGCAGCGCGCTGATGTCTGCGAACAGCCCGGCAAGCTGACCCGGGCCGACGTCGTCCCAGTCGCGGCCGATCTCATCCGACCAGTCCGGGAGCCGGCTCCACCCCTCAGGCGTGACCATGAAGATGCTGGTCCCGACGTCCCCGATGACGACATGGGGTTCGGGCAGGTCATACTGCGCGATGGCCTGTTGCACCAGAGCCTGGTGGCGACCCGTCACGTAGACGAGGGTGACGCCCGGCGTGGCGACGAAACGCCGAAAGCGCGGGCGCGCGTCAGGCGATTCCGGCTCTGCTCCGTTCGGGATCAGGGTCCGGTCGAGATCGGTACAGAGTAACAGCGGTCGGCTCATGCGGAATCGGGTTCGGAATTGGGGACGGCGCAGGCGCCGAAGAAGTCGTAATGTTTGACGGCCTCCAGGATCCCCAGTGCATGGGCCTCGCGCGCGAAGTAGATGTTGTCCATCTCCACCAGCTGAGAAAGCTCCTCGCCGTGGCGGTTGGCGACGACGACGGCCAGGGTATTGCCCCGCATCATGTCTTCGTCTGCCCCCGAGCCGCCGGCCACCAGGATGTGCTCGAGCGGGATACCGAAGCGGTGCGCGACATAGCGCAGTGCCTGGCCCTTGCTGGCCCGGATCGGGACGATGTCGAGGAACTGGCCGAAGGCGTGGATGACGTTCACGGTCAGCTCACGGGTGCGCAGCAGGGTGGTGATCTCATCGACTGGCGGCGCCACCCCCGGATCGTAATGATAGGCGATCTTGAATCGGCTCTGCTCGGATTTGCCCTGCGGGACCAGCCCGGGCACATCCTCGAGGGCGCGACGCACGGCATGCGGTTTCCAGAGGTGGTCGACGTGCTCGCTCCAGAAGTCGTCGACCACCAAGGCGGCGCTGTAATGGATCTCGGTCCCGAGGCTCGTGATCATGACATCGGGCACCGGGATGCCGTGCCGTTTGAGCTCGGTCAGGAGCGAATCCAGCCTTCGGCCCGTCGCAATACCGAAGTTTGAGCAGCGCTTGTTGGCCCGCACCATCTCGGTGAACAGCCGGACTCCCTCGGCGTCGCCGAGCAGACTCTGATCCAGATCGGTGAAGAGGGCCCGATCGCGATAGATCAGGCGCCGCCGCACGGGCGGGGTATCCGGTATCGGCTCGGTGCGCTTGGTGAGTGGCGCAACCCGCTTACGATAGGTCTCGGCATGGGCTTGCCAGGAGTAACGGTCGCGGACCCCGGCCAGACCGTTGCGGACCAGCTCCGAGCGGTAATCGGGATCGCTCAGGATGCGAATCAGTGCGGCGGCCATCGCCGTCCGATCCAATGGGTCGACCAGCAGCCCGTTGCGGCAGTTGCCGATGATGTCGACCGGGCCGCCGTTCTCCGTCGCCACCAGGGGAAGACCACTCGCGGCCGCCTCCAGGAGTGTCAGCCCAAACGGCTCGGTGAGGGCCGGGTTGATGAAGACTCCGTCCCGTTGGGCGGCCAGACGATAGATGTCGGGCACGTCGTCGGCGCGATGATGCTTGGGCGCCGCGACCCGCCCGTAGAGGTCGTAGGCGTCGATGGTGAGCAGCACATCCGTCAGGACGGTGCGCGCACCCTCGTCGAGATCCCGGATGTCGTCCCGGTTGCCGGCAACGATCAGGAGATTGGCCAGAGACTGGAGCTCCGGAGATTCCCCGTATGCCTCGACCAGTGCGACGATGTTCTTGCGATGATCGGCGCGTGAGAGCGCCAGGATGAGGGACTTGTCCGGGTCGTCCAGGAAGCGATCCACTTCCTCGAGGAAGGGGACGGGCGGTTCGTCAGCGGCGGGCGGGTGAAACTGGACCAGGTCGGTCCCCGGCGGGATGACGACCATGCGTTCCGGCCGATAGTAGTCGTAGAGGGCGTACTGCTGGTCGATCTCGTTGTGGGTGCTGGTGATCACCAGCTCCGCGGTGCCGAGCACCGTTTCCTCGGCGTCGATCCGGCGCACCATGTTATAGCGTGCGTCGATCTGCTCGCCGTCCAGCCCCGCCGCGATGAGTCGCTGACGTTTGTCCCGCCCGAGTGAGTGGCCGGTGTGGACCAGAGGCACGCCCGCCAGATTCGAGAGCCTGACGCCGACATAGCCGGCGTCGGCGTAGTGGCTATGGACGAGGTTCGGCCACCGACCCTGATCATGCAGGTAGGCGGCCAGGCTGTCGACGAACCCGTCGAGGTGATCCCAGAGTTGCTCCTTCGGGATATAGCCCTCCGGTCCCGCATCGATCCTGACGATGCGCACCTTGCCGCTCAATCCCTCGACCGGCTCGCCATAGTCCGGGCTCACCGCCGGATCGATCACCCGGCGTGTGACGAGGTCGACCTGGGAGACGTCATCCCGCTCGCCGAGCGCCCGCGCGAGATCGACGACATACTTGGTCTGGCCGCCCGTGTCCGCGTCGCGGCCGAGCTCGAGGTCGTGTCCGCGAATCAAGCCGTGAATGCTGAGAAGTAGGATGTACATACGTCTGACTCGTTGCAGGCGGCCAGTCTTTCGAATCCGGACCCGCGGGCTTGAAAGTCAAGGTCGACGCCGCGATTCGCTCGTCAACCGCGTGGTACGCTCAGGGCAGCCTTCGAACCTTCCCATCTGTTTTAGACCGAGTCAGCGGAGACCAACCCGATCATGACCCAGGACGAGATCCTCGAGGCCTTTGCGTTGCTGCCCGACTGGGAGGACCGTTATCAGCTCATCGGCGACCTGGGATGCGCGCTGCCCGCGATGGCTGCCGGGCAAAAGACCGAGGCCAATCGGGTCAAGGGGTGTAACACCCGCGCCTGGCTTGCCGCCCATCTCACCGATGACCAGCCACCGCGTCTCGAGCTGGAGGCGGATGCCGAGACGCCGCTGGTGCGCGGTCTGGTCGCCCTGCTGCTCATACCCTTTCGGGACAAGACGCCGGCCGAGATCCTCGCCACGGACGCCAAGGCCTTTTTCGCGCCCCTCGGGATCGAATCGGCATTGAGCCCCAGCCGCCGTGCCGGGATGCATGCCCTGATTGCACGGGTGCGCGCGCTTGCCGCCGCTCATCTGCAAACCGAAGGTTCTGCCGGTGGCGAGGGGACGGCCGAACCAGGCTGAGACGCTGCTCGTGTCCCAAAGGCGCCAAGGACTGGGCGGCATTGGAAGCCTGCTCTCGCCGCTCCGGACATGTCTAGCGCCCGCGGCTCAAGACACCGAGCTCCGTCTCGGGAGGCAAGTCCCGAATCCACAGATCAAGGGTCGCCAGCTCGCTCGGGAGCTTGGAGATCGCCGCCACGGCGTCATCGCGGCGGGCGTGCAGGCTATGGATCAGGACGAACCAGGGGCGGCCCTGGTAGCTCTCCTCGCGATAGTAGACTTCGGACGGCAATGGCTCGCGGCGCGCGAAGTCCAGCATGGCGTCCCGTGAGTGGGAGCCGATGAGCTGCAGCGCGTAA
>NZ_JAJDNA010000114.1 GCF_022340925.1 Thiocapsa sp. | reverse complement strand
GATCTGCAAGGTCTGACCCGGGAGCAGTGTCTCCCGAGCGGAGATCCCGTTCCAGTCCGCAAGCGCCAGCGATTGCACCCCGTGGGCACGGGCGATAGAGGTCAGGCTCTCGCCTCCTTTCACCACATGGAGGCGAGTCTCTTGGCTGCTCGTCTTACCCGACCGAGACAGGGCCGTCGCCTGCATTGGGGCCAGGGATGCCATGGCGGGCATGATCTGGAATTTGTCGATCTTTTTCCCAATCCGCTGACCGGACCCGGCAGGAACCAGGACTTGGTTGGGTCCATGGGGCGCGGTCCGGCCAAGTTTGAGTGCGGGATTCAGTCGCTGCAGCTCGGCGAGTTGGATACCGCCGGCCATGGCCAGGCGCCTGAGCTCGATCGGTCCTGTTGCCCGGACGACCTCCAGCTGGGGGTGATCGGGTACCGGGGGCAGCGTGAGACCGTATTTCCTCGGCTCCGCGACGAGACGCGCCGTCGCCAGGATCTTCGGGACGTACTGCCTGGTCTCGTTGGGAAGGTTCAGCGTCCAGAAATCCGTGGGCCGGCCGCTGCGACGGTTGGCCGCCTGGGCGGCGGCAACCCGGCCATGGCCGCAGTTGTAAGCGGCCATGGCCAAGGCCCAGTCGCCGTCGAAGCGCCGATTCAGCTGCTCCAGGTAGCTCAGCGCGGCGCTGGTCGATGCCAGAAGATCGCGACGACCGTCATAGAAGGCGTCCTGGCGCAGGCCCATTGCGCGCCCGGTATAGGGCATGAACTGCCAAATCCCTGCGGCCGCCTTGGGTGACGTGGCTGCGGGGTTGAAGCGGCTCTCGACGTAGGGCAGCAGAGCCAGCTCCATCGGGAGGCCGCGCCGTTCGATCTCGGAGACGATGACGTGCAGGTAGGGTGTCGCTTGCTGCGACATCCTGGACAGATATTGAGGGTCGCGCCTGAAGCGCTCGAGGGTGCTGTCGATTCGGGAATCGGCGTAGTGCTCCAGCTTCATCCCGGCCCGCACCCGATTCCAGAGATCGCCGCGCGCATCCGTTCGACCCGCTTGTGCCGTCCGACCACCGGCTCCCCGCTCCATCACGACCACGTCCCATGCCGGCCTCACGTAGCCATACTCGCGGGCCGACACGATGCCCGCGTAACCGCTTTCCGCATCGCGGACCTGGCTGTTCGTGGCGCATCCACTCAGGAGCAGGGTCAAAGTGCCGACCGCATAGAGGGCGCGTGCGAGACGCGCAGCAAAAGGCATAGACTTCCCCCCAATAATTCCTAGTAACTATTTGTTTAGTAGAATTTTCTAGGAACTTTACCAACATGATACCGAAAGCCGGCCGCCAATGCCAGAGTCGTGACGCGCGAGTTCGGGCGGCGGCTCAGAGGACAGTCGGCGCGATCACGGTTACCATGCGGGTCTTCGCGAGGCATTGCCATGACGGTTTTCAAGGGTCCGGGATCGCCCCTGAGAGGGCTTCAAGAGTGGTACGGGTCGCCGCTTGGCAGAGAAGTGGCAGCCCTCGAGGGCGCTTGTGTTCAGCGCCTGCTGAGCGACACCTTTGGCTACTATCTGGTCCAAGTCGGCGCTGCCGATTGCTTTTGCGATGCCATGGCTGCGAGCCGGATCCGGCGGCGGATTTGCATGCCCTGCGAGCGACCTTCCGGTAACGGCGGGGCGGAGATCGTCGCTCTGCCGAGCCAGCTGCCCTTGGCCGCAGACTCGATCGATGCCATCCTGCTGCCCCACACCCTGGATTTCTCGCCTGATCCGCGAGCCGTGCTCCGCGAGGTTGAGCGGGCCCTGATCCCGGAAGGGAGGGTGATCGTCCTCGGCTTCAATGCCCTCAGTGCTTGGGGACTCTGGTCTCTGATGCGGGGTTCCGGCAGTCAGGTGCCCTGGTGTGGCCGCTTTCGCACCGCGTACCAGGTTGGGGATTGGTTGTCCGTGCTGGGGTTCGTTATCGAGTCGCGTGAGCACATCGTGTTCAGGCCGCCGTTCCGCCGTGCCTTTGGGCCAAGCTGTGCCTCGTTCGATACGCTGGGACGCCGTCTCTGGCCCATTCTTGGCGGCGTCTATCTGATTCGGGGTGTCAAGCGAGTGGCGACTCTGACGCCGCTGCGACCCTCCTGGCTTCGTCGGCGCGCCCTCATGCCCGGCGGTGCGGTGGAGCCCACGACGCGGGAGACGGGACATGCCTGAGTGTGTGCAGGCCTTCACCGACGGGGCATGCAAAGGGAATCCAGGGCCCGGAGGATGGGGTGTCTTGTTGCGTTGGGGTGAGGTCGAGAAGGAGATCTGCGGAGGCGAGCTCGATACCACCAACAACCGCATGGAGCTCATGGCGGTGATCGTGGCACTCGAGTCGTTGAAGCGCACGGTCTGCGTGGACATCGTGACCGATTCCCAATACGTCAAACGCGGGGTCGAGGAGTGGATGCCGCGCTGGAAGCGCAATGGCTGGCGCACCGCCGAGCGCAAGCCCGTCAAGAATCGCGACCTGTGGGAGCGTCTCGACGCCGCGCTCGGAGCGCATCAGGTGCGATGGCGCTGGGTCAAGGGTCACGCGGGGCACCGCGAGAACGAGCGTGCCGACCAGCTGGCGAATCGCGGCATCAGGACCTAAACCATGCGGCAGATTGTGCTCGATACCGAGACCACCGGTCTCGACCCCCAGGATGGACATCGAATCATCGAGATCGGTTGTGTCGAGCTGATCGACCGGCGGCTCACCGGAAACAACTTCCACCGCTATATCCAGCCGGATCGGGAGATCGACGCAGGCGCGGTGGATGTCCATGGGATCACCACCGCCTTTCTCGCCGACAAGCCACGCTTCGCGGAGGTGGCAGAGGTCCTACTGCGGTATCTCGAGGGGGCGGAGCTCATCATCCACAACGCTGCCTTCGACGTCGGCTTTCTCGATTACGAGCTCTCCCGATGGAGGGATGGGGCGCCCCGGGTCAGCGATCTGTGCGAGGTCACCGATACCCTGGCGATGGCGCGCCGTCTCCACCCCGGCCAGCGCAACAGCCTGGACGCGCTGTGCAAGCGTTACGCCGTCGACAACCGGCATCGTGATCTGCACGGCGCTTTGCTCGACGCCGAGATCCTTGCGGATGTCTATCTGGCAATGACCGGGGGCCAAGTGGCCTTCTGTCTCGGGGGTGAGCCATCCGCGGATCCGGCGCAGGGCGCCGAACGCCGTCATCGCGGTCGGATCGACCCGAATCGCCCACCCTTGCCGATCGTTCGCGCCGAACCCCAGGCGCTCGCCGCACATGCCGAACGGCTTCGTGCGATTCAGGAGGCCAGCCCGGAAGGCTGTGTGTGGCTGCGAATGATGGTCCGGAACGGCTTGGAGGCCGAGTGAGCAGGTGTTCCAGCCCGATGGGCTCTAGGAGCCTGTCGGACTTAGGATGAATCGGCTACGGAAGCGGGAGAACGGTCCATGTCACCCCGCTTTTTCGCTACATAGCCCCCACTATGCGCCTCACAACCGGAACGCAATGGCCTCGCTCTCCCACTCCCTCGCTTCGATCCCCCTCAGTCCGACAGGCTCCTAGGAGGCGCGTCTCTCGGGGCGTTCCGTTCTGAAAGGCTCGCGCCGTCGAAAACGGCCGGGCCTTTCAGGTCTGCTGCTGATGCTGACGGCGGTTTTGGCCGGCGCCGCCCACCAGGGACTGGAGGGCGTGTACATCCAGGAGCTGGATGTGCTTGCGGTCGACCCGCATCAGTCCGTCGTCCTGGAATCGGGTGAAAAGACGGCTGACGGTCTCGACGGCGAGCCCCAGGTAGTTCCCGATCTCGTGGCGAGACATGCTGAGATAGAAATCGGTTGCCGACAGCCCGCGTTTCTGCAGACGCCTGGACAAGCTGAGGAGGAACGCGGCCAGCCTCTCCTCGGCATTTTTTTTGCCGAGGAGGAGCAGCATGTCGGTATCGTGCCCGATCTCTTTGCTCAACAGCCGGTACATCTGGTGCTGCAGGCTGGGGATCGTCGCCGTGAGCTCCTCGAGACGGGAGAAAGGGATCTCGCAGATGGCAGAGGTCTCAAGGACCTTCGCCGAGCAGGCGTGGGCGTCCTTGTCAATCGCATCAAGACCGATGATCTCGCCGGGGAGGTGAAATCCCAGAACCTGCTCGCCCCCTTCGGGACTGGGCGCGAACGTCTTGACCGATCCGGTCTTGACGACATACAGGGAGCGGAAGCGATCGCCGTCGCGGAACAGGAAATCGCCCCGGTGCAGAGGACGTGTCCGCTTGACGATACCGTCCAGTCGCTCGACGTCCTCGGCGGTCAGCCCCATCGGGAGGCATAGGGAGGAAAGGGAGCAATTCCTGCAGGCGACACGAATCGTCTCGAGCGAGATCACTTTGCGCTGACTCACGGCATCGCCCCTCGTAATCGATAGGCTGGATTTGAACCGTCGCTTGACCTGCATCAAGCGAACATCATCTTTTTGTAACCGGGTCGCCGTCGGATTGCAAGTGCCGGAGGGTTTGGCGTCGATAGGCCGGGAGAGACCGTGCAGCCGTCTGCCCGCCACGCGGCGTCCTCGGTTTCGAAGCAAAAAAAACCGCGCCCGAAAGGGCGCGGCCGGAGTCTTCGCGCAGTGAACGCGCGACCGCCGGCTTATTTGGACTCGCCCGTCGCAGGGGCAGCGGGGGCGGCAGGGGCCGCATACGGAGCGGCATAGGGCACACCACCGTAGTAGGGCATGCCACCATAGTAGGGCGCGCCGTAGCCCCATCCCGGATATCCGTATCCGCCGTAGGGGTAGCCGTAACCGTAGCCGCGGCCGTAACCGTAGCCGCGCCCGCGTCCATAGCCGCGGCCACCGCCGCTCATGTTCATGTTGAAGTCACCGTAACCGTCGCCCAGCATGTCGCCGAACAGATCGCCGAGGCCGGAGCCATAGCCAGGACCACCCCAGCCCGGACCACCCCACCACGCCTGGGCGGAGCTCATGGAGAAGGCTGCGGCGCCCGCGATCGCGGCGACGCCCATCACTTTTGCAAACTGACGCATCTTTGACGCTCCTGTGTTTTCACTCGTCTTCGTTCGACATCGATTCGGATTCGATGTAGCGGCGCCGAATCAGGGCCCGAGGCGCCGCAGACGTGTTTCGTCTGTGCGAAACGTCTCGGAATATACGCGGCCCGTCCTCGTTTGTGAAGGCCGTTCCGGCCGCTCGCCGCGCCCGCGACGTGTCCCGGCAAGGCGCGCGGGACGGCTGCTCAAGCGGCGCCCGCGTTGAGCAGTTGCCGGGATTTTGGTAGCGTGTCGGGGGATCCGGGCCGCTGCCCATGACTGCCTGCTCAACCCTATGACCAAGTTCATCTTCATCACTGGCGGTGTCGTCTCGTCGTTGGGTAAAGGCATCGCGTCGGCCTCGCTCGGGGCGCTGCTGGAGGCGCGCGGTCTGCGGGTGACCATGATCAAGCTGGATCCCTACATCAATGTGGACCCGGGCACCATGAGTCCCTTTCAGCACGGCGAAGTCTATGTCACCGACGACGGTGCCGAGACGGACCTCGACCTGGGGCACTATGAGCGGTTCCTGCGAACCCCCATGGGCCGCAACAACAATTTCACGACGGGTCAGATCTACGAGAGCGTCATCCGCAAGGAGCGCCGTGGCGACTACCTCGGAAGAACGGTCCAGGTGATCCCGCACATCACGGACGAGATCAAGCAGAGTATCCGTCTCGGGGCCGAAGGTGCGGATGTGGCCATGGTGGAGATCGGCGGGACGGTGGGCGACATCGAGTCTCTCCCGTTTCTGGAAGCGATCCGTCAGATGCGCGTCGAAGAGGGGCGGGAAAACGCCCTCTTCATGCATCTTACCCTGGTCCCTTACATCCGCACGGCCGGCGAGATCAAGACCAAGCCCACGCAGCACTCGGTCAAGGAGCTTCGCTCGATCGGTATCCAGCCCGACGTTCTGCTGTGCCGAGCCGAGCAGCATCTGCCCGACGACGAGCGGCGCAAGATCGCCCTGTTCACAAACGTCCCCGAAGATGCGGTGATCTCTGCGGTCGATGCCGACAACATCTATCGGATCCCCAGCCTTCTGCATGCCCAGCGGCTCGACGAGCTCGTGGTCAGACAGTTTCATCTCGATGTCGGCGAGGCCGATCTTCGGGAATGGGAACGCGTGTTGGACGGGTTCGATCATCCCGAGCAGGTGGTCCGAGTCGGCATGGTCGGCAAGTACATGCACCTGACGGAGGCCTATAAGTCGCTGTCCGAGGCCCTCGCGCATGCGGGTGTGCACACCCGGACCAAGGTCGAGATCGTCTACCTGGATTCCGAGGAGATTGAGAAACAGGGCACGGGCTGCCTCGAGGCGCTCGATGCGATCCTGGTCCCGGGTGGGTTCGGCGAACGCGGGATCGAGGGCAAGATCCGGGCTGCTCAGCTCGCGCGCGAGCAGCGTATCCCCTATCTCGGGATCTGCCTCGGCATGCAGGTCGCCGTCATCGAATACGCTCGCCACATCGCGGGCCTGGATGGTGCGCACAGCACGGAGTTCGACCGCCAGTCGCCGCATCCCGTGATCGCATTGATCACCGAATGGCGCGATGAGCGCGGTCATGTCGAGACGCGTGCCGAGGGCTGCGACCTGGGCGGCTCGATGCGGCTCGGCGGTCAGAATTGCCGTCTTGAGCCGGGCAGCCTGGCGCGGGCCGTCTACGGCAAGGCCCAGATCCGCGAGCGTCATCGCCATCGCTACGAGTTCAACAACCGCTATCTCAACGTCATGAAGGATGCCGGGATGCGGTTCGCGGGGTGGTCACTGGATAACCGCCTCGTCGAGATCATCGAGATCCCGGATCATCCCTGGTTCATCGCCTGCCAGTTTCATCCCGAGTTCACCTCGACCCCGCGCGACGGTCACCCGCTGTTCTGCGGCTTCGTGCGCGCCGCCCTGGCCAGACAGGCGCTGTCGCGGGAAGCCGCCGCGTGATGCAGCTGGCCCATTTCGAGGTCGGGTTGGACCGGCCGCTGTTCCTGATCGCTGGGCCCTGTGTCATCGAGAGCCCAGGGTTGGCGGAGGACACCGCCGGTGCGCTCAAGGAGATCACCGCCGAGCTCGGGATGCACTTCATCTACAAGTCGTCCTTCGACAAGGCCAACCGCTCCTCTGCCCGCAGCTTTCGGGGCCCCGGCGTCGAGCAAGGTTTGACGATCCTCGAGGCGGTTCGGAAGCGGATTGGCGTGCCAGTGCTGACGGATGTCCACGAGGATACGCCGCTGGCCGAGGTCGCGGCCGTGGTGGACGTCCTTCAGACGCCGGCCTTCCTCTGTCGACAGACCAATTTCATCCACGCCGTCGCCCGTCAGGGCAAGCCGGTCAACATCAAGAAAGGGCAGTTCTTGGCGCCTTGGGACATGCGCCATGTGGTCGAGAAGGCGCGTTCCGCCGGCAACGAGCAGATCATGGTGTGCGAGCGCGGGGTCTCATTCGGTTACAACAACCTGGTCTCGGACATGCGTTCACTCGTGGTGATGCGTGAGACCGGCTGCCCGGTCTTGTTCGATGCGACCCACTCCGTGCAACTGCCCGGCGGGCAGGGTGATCGTTCGGGTGGTCAGCGCGAGTTCGTGCCCGTTTTGGCCCGGGCGGCCGTCGCCGTCGGGATCGCCGGCATCTTCGCGGAGACCCATCCGCGCCCGGATCAGGCCCTGAGCGATGGTCCCAATGCCTGGCCGCTCGGGCAGGTGCGCGCGCTCCTCGAGACCTTGATCCAGATCGACCGGTTGGTTAAGTCAGCGGGTTTTGACGAGCAGGCGGCCTGACCGACGGCGGTGGCAGGGACGGCCGCGGGCGAGGCCCGGCCCCCGATGATCACGAAGTGATCGCTGGATCTGGTGTCGCACCCCGTCGAGTCGATCGTTTCGAGGGGATCCGCTGGGACTCGATGCATCGAAGGCGGCTCTGTTCAGGAATCGACACGCGAACCTTTGGGAGAACCATGTCATGTCCGAGATCGTCGACGTCCGCGCCCGCGAGGTCCTGGACTCTCGCGGAAACCCCACTGTCGAGGCCGATGTGATCACGGCCGATGGTGCGATCGGCCGTTTCATCGTGCCATCCGGCGCCTCGACCGGGTCACGCGAGGCCTTGGAGCTGCGCGATGGCGATCCCTCGCGGTACGGTGGAAAGGGGGTGCTGACTGCCGTCGGGAACGTCCAAGGGGAGCTGCGTGACGCGCTTGTCGGGCTGGACGTCGGCGATCAGGAGGCGCTCGACCGCTGCATGATCGAGCTCGACGGCACGGAGAACAAGTCCAGGCTCGGCGCCAACGCGCTGCTCGGTGTCTCGCTCGCGGCCGCTCATGCCGCCGCCCAGGAAAAGGCACTGCCCTTGTTCCTGTCCCTTTCGAGCGGTCCGTACCGCATGCCCGTGCCCATGATGAACATCCTCAACGGAGGCGAGCACGCGGACAACAGTGTGGATTTCCAGGAGTTCATGATCCTCCCGGTCGGGGCGCCCAGCATTCGCGAGGCGGTCCGTTATGGTGCCGAGGTCTTCCATGCGCTGAAGTCCGTCTTGCGCGGTCGTGGCCTGTCCACCGGGGTCGGCGACGAGGGCGGTTTCGCTCCCGATCTGCCGTCCAACGAGGCCGCCGTCGAGGCCATCCTGGAGGCGATCGACAAGGCGGGGTTCAAGGCCGGCTCGGACATCTACCTCGGCATGGATGTGGCCGCCTCGGAGTTTTACGAAGACGGGATCTATCACCTCAAGGGTGAGGGGCGCAGACTCGACTCCGACGGAATGACCGATCTCTTGCTCGATTGGGTCGGGAAGTACCCGATCCTTTCTATCGAGGACGGATTGGCGGAGGGTGACTGGGACGGCTGGAAGCGCCAGACCGAGCGTCTCGGGGGCAAGGTTCAGATCGTCGGCGATGACCTCTTCGTGACCAATACCCGCATTCTCCGGGAAGGGATCGATCGCGGCATTGCCAATTCCATCCTCATCAAGGTCAACCAGATCGGTACCCTGACCGAGACCTTGGCGGCGATCACGATGGCACACGAGGCTGGCTACACGGCCGTGGTTTCGCACCGATCCGGTGAGACGGAGGACACCACCATTGCGGATCTGGTGGTCGCTGCCGGAACGGGTCAGATCAAGACGGGCTCGCTGTCGCGCTCGGATCGGGTCGCCAAGTACAATCAGCTGATGCGGATCGAGGATCAGCTGGGCGACGAAGCCGTCTATGCGGGTCGCGCCGCTTTCAAATGGCTTTGATATCCGATTGCTCGGCATCGGGCAGGCCCGATCCCCGTTCTCGGTTCTGACAGGTTCTGCAATGCGCTGGTTGATTGCCGTTCTCGCTCTCCTGCTGGTGGCCCTCCAGTTCCGGCTCTGGGTCGGCCAGGGCAGCCTCGCCGAGGTCCACGGGCTCAGACAGGAGATCCGTGCCCAAGAGGAAGAGCTAGTCGGTCTGCGGGCGCGAAACCAGGAGCTTCAGGCGGAGGTCGTGGACCTGCGCCAAGGCGTTGAGGCCCTGGAGGAGCGCGCGCGGCGCGACCTGGGCATGATCAAGCAGGGCGAGATCTTCATCCAGGTCATCGAGCGCAACCCCCCGGCCGCACAGCCATGACATCCGGGCCCGTATTATGGGCGGTCCTTCCGGCCGCGGGGATCGGGCGAAGAATGGGCAGCCCGACACCGAAGCAGTATCTGGATCTCGCCGGCCGCGCGGTGATCGACCATGCCCTGGACCTGTTCGTTGCCGATACACGTATTCAGGGGGTCGTGGTCGCTCTGGACCGTGAGGATCATTATTGGCCATTGACCGCGTACGCCGGCCATTCCAAGGTGATTCGCGCGCACGGGGGTGCCGAGCGTTGTCATTCCGTCCTGAATGCGCTCGAGATACTGGGTGCGCACGCGCGTCCAGAGGATTGGGTGCTGGTCCACGACGCCGCGCGTCCTTGTCTGCGTCCCGGCGACCTCGATCGTTTGATCGAGATCCTGCTCGATGATCCGATCGGCGGCCTGCTCGGCATTCCGGTGCGTGACACCATGAAGCGGGCCGAGGCCTCGGACCGGATCGGTGAGACGGTCGATCGCGCCTCGCTCTGGCATGCCTTCACGCCCCAGATGTTTCGGCTCGGTCAACTGGCTGCCGCCTTGCGGGATGCCTTGGCGGCCAACGATCTGGTCACCGACGATGCCTCGGCCATGGAGCGTTTCGGCCAGGCGCCGCGTTTGGTCGAGGGTCATGCCGACAACATCAAGATCACGCGCGCAGAGGATCTGCCACTCGCCCGTTTTTACCTGCAACAACAAGGGCGCGTGGGCTCATCCGGCTAAACCGCTTCGCCGCCGAAGATAACGGCCCGGGCCAGGCCGAAAAGCCGCCTGAACCGGCGCTTGTCACTCAGGGGCGGTTTCGGTGGGGGTGTGAGAAAGGCATGCTTATCGGTCAGGGTTTCGATGCCCATCGTTTCGCCCACGCGCGCCGTCTGGTTCTCGGGGGTGTGGAGATTCCGTACGATCAAGGTCTACTCGCCCATTCGGACGGGGACGTCGTCATCCATGCACTGTGCGACGCCCTGCTCGGCGCGGCCGGCCTTGGTGATATCGGTCGACACTTCCCCGACAGCGACGCCGCCTATGCGGACATCGACAGCCGCATTCTGCTGCGGCGCGTGATCGCCAGCCTGGGCGAGCGCGGACTCGCGGTCCATAATGCCGATCTCACCATCATCGCCCAGCGCCCCAAGCTGGCGGCGCATATCCCCGAGATGTGTGCCCGTCTCGCGTCCGACATGGCCTGCGACCCCTCACGTGTCAACGTCAAGGCGACGACCACCGAGCAGATGGGGTTCACAGGGCGCGGCGAGGGCATCGCGGCCTCCGCGGTCGTGCTGCTGACGGACGCGTAGGGTGACGCTGCCGAGTTGGACGCCGGTCGGAGCACTCCCAAGGGCGCACGGTGCTCCGCTTTTCAAAGGTCGACTGCGGGTTCGCCCCGAGGATTTCCTGGTCGACGAGCACCTCGGTTTCGACCCGGACGGGGAGGGCGACCACCTGCTGTTGCACGTCCGCAAGACCGACGCCAACACCCAGTGGGTCGCCCGTCGTCTCGCTCGTCTCGCCGGCGCGCCGATCGCTGCGGTCGGCTACGCGGGGCTGAAGGACCGTCATGCGGTGACCACCCAGTGGTTCTCCATCCCACGTCCGCGCGGCGGGATACCCGATTGGTCCGGCCTTCGGGAGGAGGGCATCGACGTCCTGGAAGGCCACTCACATCGACGGAAGCTGCGGCGCGGCGCCCTGCGCGGGAACCGCTTCGAGATCCTGGTGCGCGCCACTGCGCCCGCCAGGCCCGGCCTCGAGCAGCGCCTCGCGAGCATCCGGGCGCACGGGATCCCCAACTATTTTGGGGAGCAACGCTTCGGGCAGGAGCAGTCCAATCTAGTACGCGCCCACGCCCTCTTCGAGGGCAAGGCCGCGCGGGTCCCGCGTCATCAGTCCGGTCTTTGGCTCTCCGCCGCGCGGTCACAACTCTTCAACGAGGTCCTTGCCGAACGGGTGCGTGGCGCCGATTGGGACCAGCCCCTAGACGGGGACTGTCTGCAGCTCGCCGGCTCCCATTCCTATTTCGTGGCCGAGACGATCGACGCGCGGTTGCGCGAGCGTTGCGACGGCATGGACACCCACCCGACGGGTCCCTTGTGGGGCAGGGGTGAGCCGCCCACCCGCGCGGCTGTCCGCAGGCTCGAGGAGGGGATCGCCGAGCGCTTCCCGACCTGGTGCGACGGGCTCGGCGCCTTTGGTCTCGCCCAAGAGCGGCGCCCCCTGCGGGTACCGGTTACCGCCCTGACTGCCGACTGGGTGGCCGATGGCCTGCTCCTCACCTTCTCGCTTCCCGCCGGATCTTACGCGACGGCGGCGCTGCGTGAGGTTGTCGACGTAAGCGAGGCCTGGCCGGCGTAACACGGGATCGAGGTCGCCCCGTTGCAACGGAATCGGCCCCTCGGTGCCGTCGTCGATCTGCGTCACGGCCGATCTCTCGCCGCTGCCCTCCAGGCTCCCTGCCGATACCCCCAACGCCCGGCGCCCTGCCCTCGACATCCATCCGTTACTCAGAGCGAACGGACCTGTCGCAAACGCGCACTGAGCTCCTCGATGCGTTCGAGCAGTTCGAGGGCGAGCGCGGCGCCGGCGAGGTTGACTCCGAGGTCGCGCTGCAGGCGCAGTACGATCCGCGTGCGCTTGATGCTGTCGGCGCGGAAACGCCAGAGGGCCCCGGGTCTGTCCGAGGGCTCGAGGATGCCCTGCTCGACGAGGGCCTCGATGGTCTCGGCCTTGACGTCACATGTGCGGCAGAGCTCGAGGAGGGTGATCTCGCTGTCCTCGTCGAGGAGCTCGCCGGTCAGCACGAGTTTGAGCTCGGTCTTTGCCATGGGTTCAGGACACCCCCAGGTGCGCGCGCGGGTTGAACCCGAGCTGGTCTTTCATCTGTTGGTAGAGGCGCTTCGCCGCCTCGCTGTCGGCGGGGGGCAGGGTCACCTGCAGTACCACATAGAGATCACCCGGCTTCTTCCCCGGCAGCCCGCGCTCCTTGAGACGCAGCCTGCGTCCCTGGTTGGAGTTGGCTGGGATCTTGAGGTCGACGACACCGGAGGGTGTCGGGGCCTTGATCGATGCACCCAGGGCCGCTTCCCAGGGGGCGACTGGCAGATTCAGGTAGAGGTCGGCGCCATCGACACGAAAGTATGGGTGGTCGCGAAACTCGACCTCGAGATAGAGGTCGCCCGACTCGCCGCCCCCGATGCCCGGGCCGCCCTGGCCGACCAGGCGGATCTGCTGGCCGGGGCGAATACCCTTTGGAATGCGCACGTTGAGCGACCGTTCACTGGCGACCACATGCCCATCCTCGGTCAGCTCGGGCATTCGCAAGGTGATGCTGCGGGTCGCGCCGCTGAAGCTGTCCACGAGGTCGATCAGCACCTTGGCATGGTGGTCCTCACCGCGCATGCGGAAGGTCCGCCGGCGTTCCCCACCGCGCGCGCGGGTGTAACCGCCACGCCCGAAGAGCTCCTCAAAGAATGCGCTGTGGTCGGCAGCGTCGGCATCGGTGTAGCCGCCGCCGCTGAACTCGAACCCGGCGTCCCAGTCGGGCGGTGGGCGAAACTCCTGCCCGGCCCTCCAGTTGGCCCCGAGCTGATCATAGGCCAGGCGCTTCTCCGGGTCCTTGAGGACCTCATAGGCCTCTCCGACCTCCTTGAAGCGTTCCTCGGCGTCGGCCTCCTTGCTGACGTCCGGGTGATATTTGCGGGCGAGCTTGCGGTAGGCACGCTTGATCTCGTCCTGGGTAGCGTCGCGCGCCACGCCCATGGTCTTGTAGTAGTCCTTGAATTCCATCCAGTGATCACCCGGAAGACTTGTCGTGGATCTGTGTGAAGGCGGCGCGGCCCGGCTCGAGCCGGCGGTGCCCCGAAACCCGCATCTCCGGCTGGCGGCGCACCGCCTCGGTCAGAGAGCTGCCCTCGTCCTGGCCGACACAGCCGGGGGGCGCGCCGATCATGGTCTGCAGCTCCTCGATGAACAGGATGATCCGCCCCTCCTGCTTGGCCGGCTCGTTGAGCACGCCCCTGAGCTGCTCCTCGAGCTCACTGCGGAATTTGGGCCCGGCATCAGGGCGCCTGTGTCGACGGCGAGCAGCGGGCGGGCGGAACCCCCGTCCTGATCGAGGAGCGCCATGAGCACATGCACGGGCTCGATGCACTGGTCACGCCTGGCGGCGAGGCTCTGGGCGTCCGCCAGAGCGAGCTGAAACCTCGTTGTCGGTTCGTCCATCCGCATGGCACCAGGCTCCTAGACTCTTGGTCCGTGCGGCGGTCCCTACACCGCGCAGCGCACGCCGTGCCGCGCAGGGTCCGCTGTGCGGACCGAAACAAGCTAGCGGCGCATCCTGCGATGCCGCATCAGAGATACGTCTCGATCCACTGCAGCAATTGCGGCAGGCCCATGGCGCCGGGCTGACTGACAATTTGCCTGCCCCCTCTGAAGATCACCAGAGTTGGGATGCTGCGGATGCCGTAGCGCTGGGCGAGCATGGGGTTCTGCTCCGTGTCCACCTTGCCCAGGCGGGCGCGGGGCTCGATGCGGGCCGCGGCCTGCTCGTAGGCCGGCGCCATCATCTTGCACGGCCCACACCAAGGCGCCCAGAAGTCGACCACCAGCGGCAGGTCGCCGCGGGTCAGATAGCGGTCGAAGTTGTGGTCGCTCAGGGCGACCGGATGACCCTCAAACAAGGGCCGCTTGCACTTGCCGCAGGTCGGCCGGTCGCTCAGCCTGGCGGCGGGAACGCGGTTAACGGCCTCACAGGAGGGGCAGACGAGGTTCAGGTTATCGACCATCGCTCACCTTCTTCATTGCCTGTCAGGAGAATAAAACTATATCCGACTCCAGGGTCGTCATTATTGTTCGCATTTTCAGCTCGCGGCCACGGCGAAGACCGCGATGCAGTCGAGCGCGACGGCGATGATCATCCCTGCGACCAGCAGCGTGGATGCCATACCGGCGAGCTAGATCAGGCTGTGTCGCCCAAGGGGGATTGCGCGGCGCCCCGGTCGCAGTGCGCAAAGCCGAGCAGCAGCAGGCCGATGATGAGACAGGTGATCGGAAGCGCCCGTTGCTCCAACATGCCGGGATCGCCGAGGCCCTTGGTCAGGCCGATCGTCGCGATGACCAGGATAACCCCAGTCGTCATGAGATGCTCGTTCGGCGCGGTATTCATGCCGGCACCGCCGGGCACGCACGACGACAGGATGTGCGGGTAAAGACAGACGGAGATCACGCAGGCCAGCATCAGCACGAGATCCCACGCGCGCGCCAGCGAGCGGATCGCCTCAGAGCACAGGTCCGGGGTGGCCGACAGACCCCTTGTTTTCGTTGCGCAGTCAACGTATCGATGGTGACATCTCAGTCCCCATCCAACTGCTCGAAGATGCAGTCGAGGCTGGTTTGATTCGCCCCTGTGGGATAGAAGCTGTTGATGTCGCTGGCGAACGTCGCCTGGTCGACCTCGCCGGCCGAGAGCTTGCTGAGCTCGTCGATGAAATAGGCGTCGCTGCTATTCACATCCAGCAGATAATCGATCGGTTGGTTTCCAATGGTGAGCTTGCCGCAGTTGGCGGAGACCTGATTGAGGAACGCGTTCGATTGCGGTCCCTCCGGAGCGAGGATTCCCCCGCCGCAGCCCGTGAGCGCAAGGGCGGTGAGGGCGAGACGAACGGCTTGGGGTCGGGCGTGCTTCATGATTGGTCCACCTCGTGGTCGGTTATCGATGAGAATCTTACTTTGTGAGATTGCCGGGCCATTGCCTGCCTGTTGTTCACGCCGACCGCCTGCGAGGAATCCTCCATTGGACGCAAGCAGCTGACGCTGGCCCCACAACAGCATATGGCAAAAATCGGGTCGCGCGCCCGCGCCGAGATGCTGTGCAGCCAGCCGTCGGTCACGAGATAGGCCAGAGGCAGGCAAACGGGGCCTTGCGCCTGAGCGTCGTTCCCGTGGGGGCGGCGTCCCCAGTGACAGCGCCTGGCTCAAGGGCTGACTCAATTGCGCCGGGGAGAAACCTGAAGACGAGGATTATCGCTGTACCGGCTCGGATTGACTGGACACAGATCTGTGTAAGGTGCGCACTGGCTCTTCATGTTGGTGTTGATGCTGGGTCTGGGCCTGGTGTTTCAAGCACGCCCGGCGGATTTGGGCTGGGTGCTCTTTGGGGGAGCGCTGGCCTACGCCGGTCTGCAGATCGGGAATCACTTCGGATACTGGCAGGGCCTGTACATCGGAGCGCTGCTGTTGGGAATCGATCCATCGGCAATTCCAGCGCCCGACACCATGCGCTACGGCATGGCCGGCAACTGGACGCCTGTATTCAGCGGCCGGCCGGGCATGTCAGTGTCCTAGCCGGCTATACGACGAAGGATGCCACCGACTTTGCGGTCGACGAGCGCTACCTGATCGGCGAGATCGCTGCTCAGCTGCCGGTCGCGAAAAACAGGGGATTACTACGCCGGGACACCCACCGGTTCCCGGTGACCGAGCAGTCGGCGACAGCGGACGGCTGTCGTACGCCCGAATTTTCCTTCTTCACCCCCCGCCTCTTGTGACGCCACGCCTATTGCCCCGATGAAGCGGTGCGCCGACACTCCCACGCTGGAACGTGGCTGCGAACAAACCCCGCCTGGAACCCAGAATCCTCCCGGCTATCGCCGTCGACCGATCTTGATTGCAATGCAGTCAACCCCTAGCCTGTCACGGAAGCAACGGGGGACACCCTGGCCAGCATCACGATCCGCAATCTCGACGACACACTGAAGCGCCGCCTGCGCATCCGCGCGGCAGAGCATGGCCGTTCGATGGAAGAGGAGGCGCGGGAAATCCTGCGTCTGGTCGTGGGCGAACCGGCCCCGCCCGCCAACCTCGCGGCCGCGATCCGTGCGCGGGCGGCCGTCTTCGGTGGTGCGGATATCGAACTTGCGCCCCGCGAGCCGATGCGCGAACCGCCGGTTCTGGATTAATACGGCGGTGGTCATCCTCGACACCAACGTCGTCTCGGAGCTCCTGCGCGCCGCGCCCGCGCCCAGGGTGGACGCATGGCTCGCCGGCCAGGACGGCGCCGACATCTATCTGACCGCGATCAGCGAGGCGGGGCTGCTCTATGGCGTCGCCACCATGGCGAAGGGCAAGCGCTGAAGACTGCTGTCGGATGCCGTGAATGGGATGCTGCGGGAGGATTCCGCGACCGCATCCTGCCCTTTGACAGCGCCGCCGCCAAGCAATACGCCGGCATCGGCGCGGAGCGCAGAGCCGCGGGACGCCCGATCAGCCAGTTCGATTGACAGATCGCCGCCATCGCCCGCGCCCATGGCGCCGCCATCGCCACCCGCAACATCGGCGACGTCGAGGGCTGCGGGGTCCAGGCCATCGATCCCTGGCGTCACCTCGGGGGCGATTGATCGGCACGGACGGGGCGTCGGATTCGAGCTCCACCAAGAAATCGCTGGAGAGACGATGCACAAGCCATTAGGCGCCGATCATTAGGGCGACCTGCTGATGGTGGCGGAGGGAGATTCGCCAAACAGGCGCCGGTATTCGACCGCGAACCTGCCGAGTTCCGTCAGGCCAACGCCAACCGCGGAGACTCCGATCCGTGCCCGCAACAGTCCAATCTCCCCCACCGACACGACGGCGACGTCGGCCTCGAATGCTCCGGGACTGACCTGGG
>NZ_JAJDNA010000107.1 GCF_022340925.1 Thiocapsa sp. | reverse complement strand
CGCTCGCCGGTTACGAATGGGCGGTCGTTGTCATCGACGTCGGAGGTCAAGAGATTCGCGGCCTCCGCATCGGTTCGAGCCAGCAGCAGGGTCGGTACGCCCATGACGTCGGCGGCGAGTCGTGCCGCGATCAGTTTCTGGACAGCCTCGCGCGTCGGGACCAACACCTTCCCGCCCATGTGCCCGCACTTCTTGACCGACGCGAGCTGATCCTCGAAATGAACCCCGGCCGCCCCGGCCTCGATCATGTTCTTCATGAGCTCGAAGGCATTCAGCACACCGCCAAAACCAGCCTCGGCGTCCGCCACGATCGGCAGAAAATAGTCGATATAGGCCGAATCACCCGGCTCAATCCCCTTCGACCATTGGATCTCGTCGGCGCGCTTGAAGGCGTTGTTGATCCGCCGCACCATGGCAGGCACGGAGTCGTAGGCATACAGGGACTGGTCCGGATACATGGTCTCCGAGGTGTTGCCGTCCGCGGCCACCTGCCAGCCCGAGAGATAGATGGCTTCAATGCCGGCCTTGGCCTGTTGCAGCGCTTGGCCTCCCGTGATGGCACCCATGCAGTTGACATAGCCTTTTTTCGAATGGCCACGAACCAGACGCCACAGCTTCTCGGCCCCGTGCCTGGCATAGGTCTGCTCCGGTTGGACGGAACCGCGCAGGCGGACGACATCCTCGGCGGAATAGCCGCGCTTCACATCGGTCCAACGGGGGTTGTCTGCCCAATCCTGCTGCAGGACTCGGATCTGGTGTTGGCGGGTCATGACGAGGCTCCGATTGAGTCTTTTTGACGATCCGCTCGATGACGTATTCTGAGACATCGCCCTATCGAGGTTCAGTGGCGGCCTCCAGGGGGGATCATGGAAGATTGACCGTCCCACTCGGTCTTGCCCGCAACCGTACAGATGCCTCCAGCATTTAGCGAGCCAATTATCCTAATTTTTTTTATTGTAGTAGACAATTTTCCATGAACGCGGATGCTTTTAGGCAGGCGGCGATGCAACAGGGACTCTCGCGGCGCGGTCTCGACCCGGACCCGCTCAGGCAGTTCGAGGATTGGTTCCGGGCAGCGATCGAAACCGGCTTGCCGGAACCCAACGCCATGAGCCTTTGCACCGTCGACGAGTTGGGGCAGCCTTTTGTCCGCACGGTGTTGCTGAAGCTCTTCGACCGGCGGGGGTTCGTCTTCTTTACCAATTACGAGAGCCGTAAGGCGCGGCAGATCGCCCGGAATCCTCGCGTCGCGCTGCTCTTCCCCTGGGTCGCACTGGCAAGGCAGGTGCATATCACTGGCCGGGCGGAGCGTGTCCCGATGGCCGAGTCGCTTGCATATTTCGTGACGCGCCCTCGTGGCAGCAAGATCGGCGCCTGGTCATCGCCGCAAAGCCAGGTGATCAAGTCTCGCTCATTGCTCGAGGCCAAGGTGGCCGAGATCAAGGGAAAGTTTGCCAATGGAGAGATCCCGATCCCCGATTTCTGGGGCGGCTACCGTGTGGCTCCCGAGGCGATCGAGTTTTGGCAGGGCCGGGAGAGTCGCCTCCATGACCGCTTCCTGTATACACGGGATCGCGAAGCAGGGTGGCGGATCGATCGACTCGCCCCCTAGGAGCCTGTCGGACTCAGGGGGATCGGCGTCGTCCGCACTGGGCAGGGGCTGAGTTATTGGCCGTCCTGGCCAACAAACCAGCACGGCATCTTACGCCGCACGGGACGCGCTGAATCGTTCAGCCCACGACCCGGCGCCAGTACGTCATTCGCCAGTAGTAGAGGACCGTGGTGTCGGGCCAGGGGTAAGACTCCGCGTAAGAGGCGCCACGATGCGGTTGTTCGATATTGTCGCGCGTGGGATCGATCGGCCGCCATCCGTCGTCCAGCGTCTCGCCTTCTACTGGAGGGCGGGTCCTGCCGAGATTGCGGCGCTCCGAGGCGCCATAGTCGCGGTAATTCTGCTGCGCGTCCTGGAGGCTGACGGTGTTGCTGCTCCCGGGCATCTGGGCGAAGCGCAGTTGGGTGAGATCGTCCTCCCAGCCACAGATCGGACAGACCTGGTGAAATCCGGGCTCGTAGTCGTGTACGCGGTGGCCGCAACAGGGACAAGGAAACTTCTCATGCTCGGTCACGACGACCTCCGTCTGAACAGCCGGTTTATGGTCAACGAGCCTCCAAACCCTGCGCTCTACAAAAAAGGGGCGCTCGCGCGCCCCTGTGCCTCCTTTCCTGCCGGGCAGGGAACCCTCAGTTGACCTTTGGATCCAGCTCGCCCTTCGCATAGCGATTGGTCATGGCCTCCAAAGACAACACTTTGATCTTGCTTGCGTTTCCGGCTGTACCGAAGGCCTCGTAGCGAGCCTTGCAGATGCCCTTCATCGCCTTGGTGGCAGCAGAAAAGTATTTGCGCGGATCGAATTCCTTCGGGTTCTCGGCAAGGAACTTGCGGATGGCGCCGGTGGATGCCATTCGCAGATCGGTATCGATGTTGACCTTGCGGACGCCGTTCTTGATGCCTTCGGCGATCTCTTCGACCGGGACCCCGTAGGTCTCGCCCATGTCGCCGCCGTACTGGTTGATAATCGCCAGCCAATCCTGCGGCACCGAGGAAGATCCGTGCATCACCAGGTGGGTGTTGGGGATGCGCGCATGGATCTCACGGATCCGCTGAATGGCAAGGATGTCGCCGGTCGGCGGACGGGTGAATTTGTAGGCCCCGTGAGAGGTGCCGATCGCGATCGCAAGGGCATCGACATGTGTATCCTTGACGAAGCGGGCAGCCTCTTCCGGATCGGTCAGGAGCTGATCGTGCGTGAGCACGCCTTCCGCACCCGAGCCGTCTTCCTCGCCGGCCATGCCGGACTCCAGCGAGCCGAGACAGCCGAGCTCACCCTCGACCGAGACACCGCAGGCGTGTGCCATCTCGACAACCTGCCGGGTGACGCGCGCGTTGTACTCGTAGTTCGTCGGGGTCTTCATGTCCTCACCCAGCGAGCCGTCCATCATGACCGAGGAGAATCCCAGTTGAATCGAGCGCTGACAGATCGCGGGAGAGGCACCGTGATCTTGGTGCATGCAGACCGGGATGTGGGGCCACTCTTCGATGGCCGACAAGATGAGGTGGCGAAGGAAGGGCGCACCGGCATATTTGCGGGCACCGGCGGATGCCTGCACGATGACCGGGGAATCGGTCTCGTCGGCGGCCTCCATGATGGCGCGCATCTGCTCCAGGTTGTTGACGTTGTAGGCGGGAACGCCGTAGCCGTGCTCGGCGGCGTGGTCGAGCAGTTGACGAAGCGAAATCAGGGCCATGTAGGTTCTCCTCGTATCGGACTGACAGTGAACAAAACAGAATCGCGGGCCTAGGGGCCTGTCGGACTTAGGATGAATCGGCTACGGAAGCGGGACAATGGTCCGTCTCGCCCGGCTCTTTCGTTACATAGCCCCACTATGCGCCTCGAAACCGGAACGAAATGGCCTCGCTCTCCCACTCCCTCGCTGCTATCCCCCTAAGTCCGACAGGCTCCTAGTCCTTGGTAAGGAGCTTATGCTCACCGACCCGCATGATTTTCATGATATTCGTCTGACCTTCAACCCCCGAGCGGTCGCCCTTCGTGATGATCACCAAGTCGCCGTCGCGGACGGTGCCACGCCGCAGCAACTCGTCGATCACCTCGCAGTTCACCTCGTGGATGTCGGTGCTCGAGACGTCGAAGCTTACCGGATAAACACCCCGAAACACCCTTACTTTTCTGCGGGTTGGCGCGGATCTCGTGATCGCGTAGATGGGAATCCCCGAGCGGATGCGCGACATCCATTTCACCGTCGATCCGGTCTCCGTCAAGGCAGCGATGGCCTTTACGCCGAGATGGTTGGCGGTATACATGGCGGCCATCGCAATCGCCTCGTCCACGCGGCCAAAGACCGAATCCAATCTGTGCCCCGAGCGGGTAACGTGCTTCTCCGCCTCAAGACAGATCCGATCCAACGCCTCGACCACTTTGGCCGGATTCTTTCCAATCGAGCTCTCCGCCGAGAGCATAACGGCATCCGTGCCGTCGAGCACCGCGTTCGCCACGTCGAAGACCTCCGCCCGGGTCGGGATCGGATTCTCGATCATG
Organism: Thiocapsa sp.; assembly: GCF_022340925.1. GTDB lineage: Bacteria > Pseudomonadota > Gammaproteobacteria > Chromatiales > Chromatiaceae > Thiocapsa. Next base: position 55,238 of record NZ_JAJDNA010000107.1, on the reverse strand, counting down.
GACTGCATCATCTGGGTAGCGGTGATCACGACGCTGTTGAGCTCGCGCGCCCGGCTGATCAAATGCTTCTGAGCTGCCGGCAGCTCAGCGTCCCCGATCTCCACGCCCAGATCACCCCTTGCGACCATGATGATATCGGCGGCATTGATGATGTCGTCGATCGCCCGCAGCGCCTCGGCGCGCTCGATCTTGGCGACGATGCCGCCGTGCCCGCCAGCCTCATGAAAGAGCTCACGGGCCAACCGAACGTCATCGCCGTTGCGCACGAAGGAGACCGCCAGATAATCGGCGTCGATCTCCGCCGCGAAGCGCAGGTCATCGTGATCCTTATCGGTCAAGGCGGGCGCGGACAGACCGCCACCCTTCTTGTTGATCCCCTTGTTGTCGGACAAGGTGCCGCCGACGACCACCCTGCAATCAATCCGCCCATCGCTGACGGCTTCCACCCAGAGCTCGATCGCACCGTCGTCGAGCAGCAGCGTATCGCCGTGGCCCACGTCACCCACGAGCCCCGGGTAGGTGGTACCAACCCGTTCCCGGTCACCTTCGTCCAGGGCACAGGACGTGTCGATTGCGAAGCCCTCGCCGCGCATGAGTGAGACCGGGCCATCAGCAAACTGGCCGATACGGATCTTGGGTCCCTGCAGATCGATGAGGACCGCAACCTCCCGTCCGGCCGCAGCGGCGCGCTCACGGATTCTCTCCGACCGGTCACGGTGGCGCGCATGACTGTCGTGTGAGAGATTCAGGCGAACGACGTCCACCCCAGCGGCGACGAGCTCGTCCATCACCGACGGCGAGTCGGTGGCCGGGCCGAGGGTGGCGACGATCTTGGTACGTCTTGGCATGTTCAGCCTCCGGCCTCCACCGTCCGGCCTCAGACCTCCCGCCCACGGGCGGAGGACAGCGGCCGGCGAGATTCGATCAGTCTTTCGCCCGCGCCTCCAGCATAGCTACCGCCGGGAGGGTCTTGCCCTCCAGATACTCGAGAAACGCGCCCCCGGCAGTCGAGATGTATGAGATCTGATCGTAGATCTGATATTTCTGAATCGCCGCGATGGTGTCGCCGCCGCCGGCCAGGCTGAAGCCCGGGGCGGATGCGATCGCCATGGACACGGTCTTGGTCCCCTCACCGAACTGGTCGAACTCGAACACGCCGACGGGGCCGTTCCAGACGATGGTCCCGGCCTTGCTGATGACATCGGCCAGCTGCTGGGCCGACCTGGGGCCAATGTCGAAGATCATGTCGTCCTCGGCGACCTCCGCGACATCCTTGGTCACGGCCGGCTCGTTCTCATCGAACTTCTTGCCACACACCACATCGACCGCGATCGGAATACTGGCGCCACGCGCGCTCATCTTCTCCATCAACGCCTTCGCGGTGGGGATGAGGTCGTGCTCGCAGAGCGACTTGCCGACCGGATATCCGGCCGCCGCGAGGAATGTGTTGGCGATGCCACCGCCAACCACCAGTTGATCGACCTTCTCCGACAGGGACTCCAGCACGGTCAGCTTGGTGGAGACCTTCGACCCGCCGACAATCGCGACCATGGGGCGTGCCGGATCGGCGAGCGCCTTTTCAAGCGCATCAAGCTCTTCGGCGAGCAGCAGTCCCGCACAGGCGACCGGGGCAAACCGACCGACGCCGTGGGTGGAGGCTTGCGCGCGGTGCGCAGTGCCGAAAGCGTCCATGACGAAGACATCGCAGAGCGCGGCGTACTGCTTGGACAGCTCCTCGCCGTCCTTGCCCTCGCCGCGGTTGAAGCGGACGTTCTCCAGAAGCACCAGCTCCCCGTCAGCCACTTCTGGCGCCCGTTCAAGGTAGTCGCGCACGAGTCGCACCTCTTGGCCCAGCTTGGCCCCGATGGCCTCGGCAACCGGCTTGAGCGAGTCGACGTCCGAGAAGACACCCTCCTCAGGCCGGCCCAGGTGCGACATCACCATCACCTTTGCGCCCGCCTTCAGACAATGGTCGAAGGTCGGAATGGAGGCCGTGATTCTAGCATCCGATGTGACCTTACCGCCCTTGACCGGGACGTTCAGGTCTGATCGGATCAGCACCCGCTTGCCGGACAGATCGAGATCCGTGAGTTTGATGAAGGACATGGGTACCCCCGCAGAGTGTCGAGATCGAAAGAATTCAGGACCAAGGCCGGCCTTGCCTGAACACCCTCATGGAGCGCACGGCCAGCACCTCTAGGAGCCTGTCGGACTTGGGGCCGATCTACTGCGCCGGCGGGAGAGCAGCCCATATCCGCACGATTTCTCGTTACATAGACCCACTATGCGCCTCAAAATCGGTCGAATCTGTCCTGGACCCCCCACTCGGCTCGCGACGATCGCTCAAGTCCGACAGGCTCCTAGCCACCAGCGCCCAGCCCGGACGCCTGAACACCGGCGGCTGGAGGCTGGTCGCCGAACGTGGATCGTTTAGGCAGCGACGTGCTCGACCATGCGCAGCATGTTGCAGGTATATCCGTACTCGTTGTCATACCAGGCGACGACCTTGATGAAGGTCGGGTCCAGGGCAATCCCGGCCTCGGCATCGAAGATGGAGGGGGTCGAGCGGCCGCGAAAATCGGTGGAAACGACCTTCTCGTCGGTGTAAGCGAGCACACCCGCCAGATCGCCCGACTCGGAGGCGGACTTCATGGCCGCGCAGATGGCGTCATAGGTGGCATCCTTGCTCAGCTCAACGGTCAGATCGACCACGGACACATCCGACGTCGGCACGCGGAAGGCCATCCCGGTCAGCTTGCCGTTCAGCTCCGGCAGCACCTTGCCCACCGCTTTGGCCGCACCGGTCGACGACGGGATGATGTTCTCGAGGATTCCCCGACCGCCCCGCCAGTCCTTCATCGAGGGACCATCGACAGTCTTCTGCGTCGCGGTGGCAGCATGCACCGTGGTCATGAGGCCGCGCTTGATGCCCCAGTTGTCATGCAGCACCTTGGCCACCGGCGCCAGACAGTTGGTGGTGCAGGACGCTGCGGAGATGATGGCCTGCCCCGCGTAGGCCTGATGATTGACGCCGTAGACGAACATCGGGGTCGCGTCCTTCGACGGCGCGCTCTGCACGACCTTCTTGGCGCCGGCGTCGATATGCTTCTGGCAGGTCTCCTCGGTCAGGAAGAAGCCGGTGCACTCGATGACCAGCTCTGCGCCGACGTCGCCCCATTTGAGATTGGCCGGATCGCGCTCGGCTGTCAGACGGATCGCCTTGCCGTTGACGACCATGGTGTTGCCGTCGACCGCGATGTCGCCCTGGAAGTTGCCGTGCACCGAATCGTACTTGAGCATGTAGGCCAGATAGTCCGGCTCGAGGAGGTCGTTGATGCCGACGACCTCGATCCCGGGAAAATCCTTTGCAATGGCGCGAAATGCCATACGGCCGATCCGGCCGAACCCATTGATGCCGACTTTAAGTGTCATTTAGAGATACTCCTGTGAGGGGAAGAGGGTGTTCGGTCTCTGGGCACCGGGTGCGCGATGGTTGACCAACGCGAGACCGGAGATCCATGCCAGAGGACGAGCGACCGATCGGTGTACCGATGCGCTGCATTCGCGCGGATCGGGCCGCCGCGGGATGGTCCGCCCGGACGGCCGGCCCACGGTCAGAGCACACTTCGGACCTGAGCCACCAGGTTCTCAACGGTGAACCCGAACTCTTTGAACAGCGGGCCGGCAGGCGCCGACTCGCCGAAACGGGTGATGCCGAGCACCGCCCCGTCTTGACCGACATACTTCCACCAGCCATCGGGGACCGCCGCCTCCACCGCGACCCGGGCGGTCACGGCCTTGGGCAGGACGGATTCGCGATAGCCGGCATCCTGTGCATCGAAGATGTCAGTGGACGGCATGGACACCACTCGGATTGCCTTGTCTACCATGGCCTCGGCAGCCTTCACCGCCAGCTCGACCTCGGATCCGGTCGCGATGATGATGGCGGCGGGGGTCCCGTCGCAGTCGCGCAGGATATAGCCACCCCGAGCGATCGCGTCGACCTGCTCGGGGCTGCGGCTCATGTGTGCCAGGTTCTGCCGTGAGAAGATGAGGCAGCTCGGACGATCACGGCGCTCGATCGCGAGCTTCCAAGCAACCGCGGACTCGACGGCGTCGCATGGGCGCCAGACACTCATATTCGGGATCATCCGCAAGGTCGGGATCTGCTCGACCGGTTGATGGGTCGGACCGTCTTCGCCCAACCCGATGGAGTCGTGGGTGTAGACGAAGATCGATTGAATGCGCATCAGCGCCGCCATGCGCAGCGCATTGCGGGCATACTCGGAGAACATCAGGAAAGTGGCACCGTACGGGACGAACCCCCCATGGAGGGCAACGCCGTTCATGATGGCCGACATGCCGAACTCGCGCACGCCGTAGTAGACATAGTTGCCGGCGGCCTGGCCCTTTCCGATGCCCTTGGCACCCTTCCAAAGGGTCAAGTTCGAGCCGGCCAGGTCCGCCGAGCCGCCGAGCAACTCGGGGAGCAGTGGCCCGAAGCCGTTGAGGGCGTTCTGAGATGCCTTGCGCGAGGCGATGGTCTCACCCTTGTCGACGACGGCAGCGATGAAGGCGTCGGCCTGCTCGGGCCAGTCCTGGGGCAGATCGCCTGCCATGCGACGCTTGAGCTCGGCGGCCTCGGCCGGGAAAGCAGCTGCATAGGCAGCGAACCTGTCATTCCAGTCCGACTCGGCCGCCGCACCGCGCTCTCTCGCATCCCACCCCTGATAGACGGCCTCGGGCATTACAAAGGGCGGATGGCTCCAGCCCAACGCCTCCCGGGTCAGCGCGACCTCATCCTCCCCGAGCGCGGCACCGTGGCACTCTTCCTTACCCTGCTTGTTCGGCGAGCCGTAACCGATGATCGTCTGACAGCAGATGATGCTCGGTCGGTCCGTGACCTCGCGGGCCTCCTCGATCGCGGCTTTGACGGCCTCCGGATCGTGGCCGTCGACCTTCGGGATGACGTGCCATCCATAGGCCTCGAAGCGCTTGGGCGTATCGTCCAGAAACCAGGCCGGGGTATCGCCGTGCCCCCGGACCTCGCCGTCGATCGAGATGTTGTTGTCGTCATAGATCGCGATCAGCTTGCCGAGCCCGAGGGCACCGGCCAGGGAGCAGGCCTCGTGGGAGATCCCCTCCATCAGACAGCCGTCACCCAGAAAGACGTAGGTGAAATGGTCGACAATCGTATGGCCCGGGCGGTTGAACTGGGCAGCCAACGCCCGCTCCGCCAAGGCCATGCCGACCGCGTTGGAGATACCCTGTCCAAGCGGACCCGTGGTGGTCTCGATACCCGGCGCATAGCCATACTCGGGATGACCCGGGGTCTTCGAATGGAGCTGACGGAACTGCTTGAGGTCCTCGATTCCGAGCTCATACCCTGTGAGATGCAGGAGCGCGTAGATCAGCATCGAGCCGTGACCATTCGACAGCACGAATCGATCACGATCAATCCAGGCCGGATTCGCCGGGTTGTGAGTCATGAAGTCGTTCCAGAGCACCTCGGCGATATCGGCCATGCCCATCGGCGCACCAGGGTGACCGGAATTGGCCTTTTGGACCGCATCCATGGCGAGCGCCCGGATGGCATTGGCGAGTTCTTTTCTTGAGGACATCAGCCCCTCCTAGGTTCGGAAGCAATGGTCGATTCGGCGAAACGTGCCGGGGATAACGACCGCCGATCATGTGGCGGGGTGCGCGGCACGGAAGGTGGCACGGCATTGGAAAGTGGTGTTTGGGGCTCGGGACCTTAGCGCCCTCGGGATCGCTCGACGGGGACTCGAGTGCTCGAACGAAATGGCCAGACCGCGCTCCTTTACAAAGGACCGTCATTGTGGACGAAGAGCACCCACCCGAAAATCAAAACAAACTTATACCTCCAAAAAGGAATTTATAAGTTCCTAATATTCAGACTTACGCAGCGAGGGGGTCAGTCATCTCAGCCGGTTCGTCGTCAGCGAAACGCCCTGCCCCATGTCCCATCCCGCCGGCACCCTAAGCGCGCTTCCATTTGATCGAGCAGCCCATGCTCGGAATCTGTTTCTCGGGACCCCTGCCCGTCTGCGCCACCCGCTTCATGGCCTCAAACAGGTCGCGCCCGGCATCATCCGGGGCCGTTTCCTTGCGACTCGCATCCAGTCGCCCACGATACTGGAGCTCGAGCGCCGCGTTGTAGCCGAAGAAGTCGGGGGTGCAAACCGCGCCGTACGCCTTGGCGACAGCCTGACTCTCATCGAGGAGGTAGGGGAAGGGGAAAGCGAGCGCCTCGGCGATTCGCCGCATGTTGTCAAACGAGTCTTCCGGATAGTCGCGGGTATCGTTCGACATGATCGCAACGCTGCCGATGCCGAAATCGCGGAGATCGCGCGCATCCCGGACGATGCGTTCGCGCACCGCTTTGACGTACGGGCAATGGTTGCAGATGAACATCACCAGCAGCCCGCGTTCGCCGGCGCAGGCATCGCGGGTCCAGGTCTTACCGTCGACGCCGGGGAGCGAGAAATCCGGCGCGAGACGCCCAAAATCGCAGACGGGGGTTTCAAGCGAGGCCATTCGGGGCCCTCCGAGTGAGTGACTGGGTCGGGCGGGGTGGGGCGGCATGTTACCGGAAGCCGAGCGGTTTCCAAACCTTTCTGCGCGAAACGGCCGGCGTCAGCGGTTTTGCAGTCACTCTCCGGATCGCTATTATAACGCGTCCAGACACGCCTCCTTCCGGCGCCAAACGCAGGCCATCGACACTATGAGCAAGGACTACATCTTCACATCCGAATCCGTCTCCGAAGGGCACCCGGACAAGATGGCGGACCAGATCTCCGATGCGGTGCTCGACGAGATCTATCGCCTCGATCCCAATCACCCCAGGGCGCGCGTCGCCTGCGAGACGTTGGTCAAGACCGGATTCGTGGTCCTGGCCGGGGAGATCACGCTCACCGATGGAAGCCTCAAGATCGACTACGAGGGCGTGGTCCGTGAGGTCGTCTGCGACATCGGCTACCTTGGGTCGGATGTCGGCTTCGATGGCCAGACCTGCGGTGTGCTGGTTGCACTGGGTGAGCAGTCCAAGGATATCGGGCAAGGTGTCGACCGGGAGAGCGAGGAGTCGCAGGGGGCCGGCGACCAGGGCATGATGTTCGGTTACGCCACCAACGAGACCGAGCAGCTGATCCCCGCGCCGATTGACTACGCGCACCGGCTGGTCAAACGCCAGGCCGAGGTCCGCAAGAACGGCACCTTGCCTTGGCTGCGTCCGGATGCGAAGTCGCAGGTGACCTTCCGATACATCGACGGCAGACCGGCTGCCGTGGATGCCGTGGTGCTCTCCACACAGCACAGCCCGGAGGTCAGCCAGGGCGTGCTGCACGAGGCGGTCATGGAAGAGGTCATCAAGCCCGTCCTGGGCGGCACGGGTTGGCTGACGCGCGAGACCAGCTACCATATCAACCCGACCGGGCAGTTCATCATCGGCGGCCCGGTCGGTGACTGTGGTCTGACCGGACGCAAGATCATCGTCGACACCTACGGCGGTATGGCGCGCCATGGCGGCGGCGCTTTCTCCGGCAAGGACCCGTCGAAGGTCGATCGATCGGCGGCCTACGCCGGCCGCTATGTCGCCAAGAATATCGTCGCGGCCGGTCTCGCCGAAAAGTGCGAGATCCAGGTCTCGTACGCGATCGGCGTGGCCGAGCCGACGTCGTTGTCCATTGATACCTTCGGAACGGCCAGCATCAGCGAGCATCGGATCATCGAGCTCATCCGTGCCCACTTCGACCTGCGCCCGTACGGCATCACGCGGATGCTGGACCTCAACAACCGCGATCTCATCAAGTTCCGCAACACGGCTGCATACGGTCACTTCGGACGCTCCGAGCCGGGTTTCACCTGGGAGCGGACAGACAAGGCCGAGATGCTGCGGGAGGCCGCGGGGATCTGATCTGTAGGCACACCTCGCCGCCGAGGAGCGTTGCAACCCGGATGGCCGGCATTCGGGCCAGGCTCGGCGGCCTGGTCGACACGACCAACGGCGCTCACTCACGATTCATCAGGAGCTGATAACCATGAGTGAGTTTACCGACTACAAGGTCGCCGACCTGTCCCTGGCCGATTTCGGCCGCAAAGAGATCGCCATCGCCGAAACCGAGATGCCGGGACTCATCGCCCTGCGCGAGCGGTTCGGGGGCAGCAAGCCACTTGCCGGTGCCCGCATCACCGGCAGTCTGCATATGACGATCCAGACCGCGGTGCTGATCGAGACCCTCGTCGCGCTAGGCGCCCAGGTCCGCTGGTGCTCCTGCAACATCTTCTCCACCCAGGACCATGCCGCCGCCGCGATCGCGGCTGCCGGAATCCCTGTCTACGCCTGGAAGGGGGAGACCCTCGACGAGTACTGGTGGTGCACCGAGCAGGTCTTGAACTGGCCCGACGGCGGCGGCCCGAACATGATTTTGGACGACGGCGGAGACGCGACCTTGATCGTCCACAAGGGCGTCGAGTACGAAAAGGCCGGGACGGTGCCGGCCCCGCGCGCCGACGACAGCGAGGAGTGGCAGGCCATCCTGGGCCTGCTCGCCCGCACCTTCGCCCGTAACCGGCTGCACTGGCACGGCATCGCCGAGGGGATCCGGGGCGTGACCGAGGAGACCACGACCGGCGTCAAACGGCTCTATCAGATGGCCCGTGACGGGCAGCTCTTGTTCCCGGCGATGAACGTCAACGACTCGGTCACCAAGTCAAAGTTCGACAACCTCTATGGCTGCCGCGAGTCCCTGGTGGACGCAATCAAGCGCGCGACCGATGTCATGATCGCCGGCAAGATCGCGCTGGTCTGCGGTTTCGGCGATGTCGGAAAGGGCTCCGCGGCGTCGCTTCGGGGGCTGGGCGCGACCGTCTGGGTAACCGAAATCGACCCGATCTGCGCCCTGCAAGCGGCAATGGAAGGCTTTCGGGTCGTCACCATCGAGGACGTCGTCTCGATGGTCGATATCTTCGTCACCGCGACCGGCAACACCGATATCATCACCCACGATCACATGGCGGCGATGAAGGATCAGGCCATTGTCTGCAACATCGGCCATTTCGACAACGAGATCCAGGTCCAGTCGCTCAAACGGTATCAGTGGGTCAACATTAAACCCCAGGTCGATCAGATCCTGTTTCCGGACGGGCATCGCATCACCCTGCTCGCGGAGGGCCGCCTCGTCAACCTCGGCTGCGCGACCGGCCATCCGAGCTTCGTGATGTCCAACAGCTTCACGAACCAAGTCCTGGCACAGATCGAGATCTTTACGAAACCCGCGGACTATCCGATCGGCGTCTATGTGCTGCCGAAGCATCTGGACGAGGATGTGGCTCGTCTACACCTGGGCAAGATCGGGGCGCACCTGACGACCTTGACGCGCGACCAGGCCGACTATATCGGCGTCGCCGTGGAAGGCCCTTATAAGTCCGAGCATTACCGTTATTAAGGAGACAGCCCCAGGTCGCGCGGCTCCGCGCCGCCTGGGAGGCTGGAGGGCCACAACGCCATGCCGCCCGAAACTGACCGAGCACCCGTCTACAGCGTCGAGCTCTTCCCGCCGAAGACGCCCGAGGGGATGGATAAGCTCAAGCTGGAGCTCGAACGGCTCAACAGCGTCGCGCCCGACTACTTCTCCGTCACCTACGGGGCTGGCGGGTCGACGCGAGAACGCACCCTCGAAACCGTCGCCTGGCTGCGTCGGCACGACATCGAGACCGCACCTCACATCGCCTGTGTCGGCTCGACGCGTGCCGAAATCCGCAACATCCTGAGCCTGTACCGGAAGCAGGGGATCCGACACGTCGTCGCCTTGCGCGGTGATCTCCCCTCCGGAATGGGTGGGGGCACCGGCGGCGATTTTCGTTATGCCAACGAGCTCGTCACCTTTATCCGCGCCGAGTTTGGGCTGGCCTTCAAGATCGAGGTCGCCGCCTACCCCGAGTACCACCCGCAATCCGGAAGCCCCGCCCGCGACCTGGAGAACTTCAAGCGCAAGGTCGAGGCAGGCGCCGACGCCGCGATCACCCAGTACTTCTACAATTCCGATGCCTACTTCGCGTTCGTCGAGAGCTGCGACCGGGCACACATCAGAGTGCCGATCGTACCCGGCATCATGCCGATCACGAATTACACCCAGCTGGCCAGGTTCTCCGACGCCTGCGGTGCCGAGATCCCGCGCTGGGTTCGCCGCCGCCTCGAAGGCTACGGCGATGACGTGGACAGTCTGCGTGCGTTCGGTCACGAGGTGGTTCTCCACCTGTGCCGCCGACTCATGGAAGGCGGCGCCCCGGGCCTGCACTTCTACACCATGAACCAATCCGCCCCGACCTTACGGCTGTGGAAGGAGCTCTCGCTGCCTGGATCGACCTGAGCGCATGGATGATGCTGCCCTGGAGCGGAACAAGATCCGCGTGGATTCCCGGCCCGACTCCAAGACCAAGTCAGAACCTGTGGCTCGGATCGACCCGAGCCGTCCGGACGCGACACTCAGGACGCGTCCCATGTGATGCGGAAGGTCCCTGCGCACCATCGGGTGACGCGCCGGTGGGCATCTCAGGCAAACCAAGCAACGGACTCTTCCGGCCGGCCGGGCGCAGTTCGCTGCCGTGTGAGGACTCGATAAGACGTTGCGTCCGGAGCCCGGGAAGCCTACACTCACGGCGCCATCATCGGTACATCAAAGGCTTCCTGCTCGTATCGAGGGGCCTTTTCCGTTGGGCCGTCGAGCCCGCAACCTCCCCTTCAGTCCTGATTTGCGCATCACGGCAAATCGCGCCGTTCGGCAGCTTGCGTTTTCATACGGTTTTCTTCGGAGATCCACCCCGATCAACGGGCTGGAATCCCGTTCCCGCTTCAGGTCCACGGTCGGGGCCAACGACGTCCCCCGTGGTGGGGACGAGCCCGCGGCAATGCCCGCATTTAACGTTTCGTGACAACAGGTAGGATGACAATGAAGAGAGCGATCAGAGTGTCCGGTCTTGCAGCCATCGTTGCCCTGGCCGGCGCGTCCTTCTCGGCGGGCGCCTGGTGGGGCGGCCCGGGCTATGGCGGCCCCGGTTACGGCAGTGGCCTGATGGACAACTTCGGCGACATGTTCGGCGACGGCACGGGCGACTTCGACATGAACATGAGCGGGAGCGGCAGCGGCTACGGTCGCGGTCTGGGCCGTGGCTATGGGCGCGGTTATGGCTACGGCGAACCCTACGGCTATGGCTATGGCGCACCCTACGGTGGCTATGGCGCGCCTTTCGGCGGAGGCTACGGCGCCCCGTATGGCGGCGGCTATGGCATGCCTTACGGCTATGGTGCCGGACCTTATGGTGCGGCGCCCCCGATGCCGGCTCCGGCAGCGGCCCCGCAGGCCACCCCGGCCCAATAACCGGGAGTCGCTTCGGACGAAGCCGAATCGGCAGCCCCAACATCCGGAGCTTTGCAGGATACAGGGACGTATCCGCCCCCGGCCATTCCGACCTGTGTGCCGCTTGACCTCGGCGCGCCAGCCAGGTTGCGCATTCCGGTCCTGACCGTCGGCCCCTCATCCGCCGGAACGGCATCGCATCTCCACACCGCTCGAATTTACGGCGATAATGACCAGGCACCGGTTCCAGTCGGACACCCGGGCACATTACGGCGAGGCTCGGCATGGCTGAAAAGCACCTCTATCTGTCCCTGATCCCTCAGGCCCTGATCGCTTCGATGCTCAAGCCGGAAGAATTCGGCAGCTACTATGCGGTCGGCACCAAGGTCCATGTGAAGGGCGAGGCCATCTTTTTCGAGGTCGATCCCTCGTTCCGCTCCGACGACTTCCCCTTTCGTTTGGTGGATGAGCGTTGTGTCGTCCAGCCCGACGGCGCCCCCAAACGCTCGGTCTACCTCTCCATCTACCACGTCCTCTCGCGGATGCCCGTTTCGGCGCTCGGCCACCTGTATCTGGTGACGAATGACGGCAAGACCCTTGAGCTGCAGCGCGCGCCCTACGTCCCCGAGTCTGGCGGACGGCTGCACCTCTACCAGGAGTTCTGTCCGATCACACCCATGGTCGCCAGCCGTTCGGAGCCGCACGATTTCTGTAACGCCATCACTGATCCGGCGCAACCCATCCATGTCCCGCGGATCGTCTTCTCCGAGCTGCGGCTCGGCGAGCTCGCCCGCGATCCCGAGAACGGCTCGGCCGACGATCTCCCCTATTCGAACCTCGCCCACCTGCGCGACGTGCTGAGCGAGCTGCAGCAAAACGACACCAAGCCGAGCAAGCTGGTGTTGAAGCAGGTCAAGGAGGGCGTGCTGTATCGCATGGTCCAGGGCGGCTTCTACGTCGGTGACCAGGACGATTTCGCCTTCTATCGTTTCCCGGACGCCGAGGAGTTGGAGAACCGCCATCGAAGCTGGTGGCGATCGGCCCAGGTGACCGCCCTGGAGTGACGCGCCGCCCCGGATTCGCCCGGACTCAGTCCAACTCGGTGCCCGACGCACCATTCGTGGCGGGCTTCTTTGTCATCCCATATCGCTTGGAAAACCCATGAACGAGCCTGTCTTTTGGATTGCGCCGCTTGCCGCGGTCTTGGCGATGGTCTATGCGTGGATCTTTTTCAAGGACATGGTCCGTCAAGACCAGGGGACCGCGCTGATGCAGGAGATCGGCGATCATGTGCGCCACGGCGCCATGGCCTATCTTCGCCAGCAATACAAGGTCATGGCGCTAGTCTTCGTGATCCTGGCCCTGATCTTTGCGTTCCTCGCCTATTACCTGAAGGCCCAGAACCCCTGGCTGCCCTTCACCTTCGTCTTCGGCGGCTTCTTCTCTGCACTCGCCGGCTATTTCGGTATGCAAACCGCCACCCGTGCCTCGACACGGACCGCCGCGGCCGCACGCTCGTCGCTCTCGGACGCCTTGCGGATCGCATTTCGCAGCGGGGCGGTCATGGGGCTCGTCGTGGTCGGTCTGGGGCTCGGCAACATCGTCGTCTGGTTCATCCTCGCCAATTGGCTGATACCCGGCGGCGACGCCGGCGAAGGGGTGCGGATGGTCCTCATCACCACCACCATCCTGACCTTCAGCGTAGGTGCCTCGATGCAAGCCATGTTTGCGCGGGTCGGGGGCGGCATCTTTACCAAGGCGGCAGACGTGGGCGCCGATCTCGTTGGCAAGGTGGAGTCCGGCATCCCCGAAGACGACCCGCGCAACCCGGCGGTGATCGCCGACAACGTCGGCGACAACGTCGGCGACGTCGCCGGGATGGGGGCCGATCTCTTCGAGTCTTACTGCGGGTCGATCCTGGCCGCATGCGCCTTGGGCGCGGCCGCCTATGTCTCCGAGCCCACGCTCCAGATCAAGGCCGTGGTCGCCCCCATTGCCATCGCCGGCCTCGGCATCCTGCTCTCGATCGCCGGGGTGTTCCTGGTCAAGACCAAAGAAGGCGCAACCCAAAAGGACCTGCTCGGGTCACTCTCGCGCGGGATCAACGCCAGCGCCATCATGATCGTCATCGCAGCCGCGGGACTCTTGCTCCTCTTGGGTATCCCTAATGTCTGGGGCATCTGGGGCGCTGTCGTGACCGGCTTGGTGACCGGCATCATCGTCGGGCGTTCCACCGAGTACTCGACCTCGGCAAGCTACCGCCCGACGCGTCTCATCGCCAGCCAGGCCGAAGGCGGGCCGGCGACGACGATCATCGCAGGCATCGGCGTGGGCATGCTGTCGACCGCGATTCCCGTGTTGGCCGTCGGCACCGGGACCCTGCTGGCCTTTCTGCTCGCCTCCGGTTTCGACCTGACTCGGATGAACCTCGGACTGTACGGCGTGGCCGTGGCAGCGGTCGGGATGCTCTCCACCCTGGGGATCACGCTCGCCAGCGACGCCTACGGGCCCATCGCCGACAATGCCGGCGGGAACGCCGAGATGAGCGGTCTGGGGCCCGAGGTGAGAGAACGAACCGACGCACTGGACTCGCTCGGCAACACCACCGCGGCCACCGGCAAAGGATTCGCGATCGGCTCCGCCGCGCTGACGGCCCTGGCACTGATCGCCTCATACATCGAGGTGATTCGGATCGAGCTGGTGAAATCCGGACAGACGCTGCTGGCGCTCGGTAACGGCGCAACGATTGAGACGGCTCAGGCCAGCCTCACCGATTTCATGAGCTTCTACAATGTAACGCTGCTCAACCCGACCGTTCTCGTGGGGTTGATCATCGGCTCGATGGTGGCCTTCGTCTTCAGCGGACTGACCGTGCAGGCGGTCGGGCGCGCCGCCATCATGATGGTCGAGGAGGTGCGCCGGCAGTTCAGCGAAGACCCCGGCATCCTCCAAGGGACATCGCAGCCGGACTACGAGCGCTGTGTCGCCATCTCCACCGTCGGCGCTCAACGCGAGATGGTGCTCCCGGCGCTGCTCGCGATCGTCGCCCCGATCCTGGTCGGTTTGGTGTTGGGCGTCGCCGGGGTGATCGGGCTGCTGATGGGCGGTCTCGCAAGCGGCTTCGTGCTTGCGGTCTTTCTCTCAAACGCTGGCGGCGCTTGGGACAACGCCAAGAAATACATCGAGTCCGGTTATCACGGCGGCAAGAACTCACGCGCACACCGCGCCTCCGTGATCGGTGACACCGTGGGTGATCCCTTCAAGGACACCTCTGGGCCGAGCCTGAACATACTCGTCAAGCTCATGAGCATCATGGCCATTGTGGTGGCGGGGATCACGGTGACCTTCAGTCTGCTCTGAGCTGCCTCTCACCGGGGAGACCCGGACAGCCTTCGCAGCGGGGCTTTCTCAAGGAGCCTGCCGGGCTTTGGCCCAATCGGCGCTATCCGATCGAGTCTGACGGCGAGTCGGTCGAGGCGGTCGTGCGCATGCGGGCCGTCAATGCGGGGGGAGCTCGTCCGGCGGAGCCTCGTGGGCGAGCGGATCGCCCAGCTCCGCCCAAGTGAAGAGGTTGAAGGCACGATGTCCGTTGTGGTCAAGGACACGGAGGCTGTCGGACTCGGTAAACCCGTTCATGACCTTCTTGAAGTGGCCCTTGTAACGCTCCTCGGCCAGCTCCAACGGGATCTCGTAGGCCAGGAATTTCGGAATGCCTTTTTCGTTCAGGCGCTGCAGCAAGTCCGGGTTCTCGAGCGAGTCATAGGACGTGACGATCACGATCGGGCCGTTACCGGTCACCAGCATTGCGCATTTCATCGATTTCCTCCACTGGATTGTCTGCCGCGACGGGCTGGGTAAACGAAGCACACGTCGCCTACGTGCTGCCGGCCGGGGCGCGCCACCGGCAAGGCTGACGGCGGGACTCTTTGGCAGCGGACCCTGACACTGCAGGAAGTGGGTCGGGCGTGCCGCAACTGCAAGCGCGCGTGTGGGAGCTGCAGTCGCACGCCGACCCGGTGCGCATGGACACGTCACACACGGGTATTGCGGAAAGCGAGGGACGTTTATCGTGCCCGAGAGCAAGACGGGACGAGGAGGAATCGTGGGCTCTATTGCGAGCAGTCGCAACGCAGCACGCGGGTGCGCGAGGCGTGCGTCGCGGCGGAACAACGCCGATGTGACGCCTAGGGACAAGAGACAAGGCCGCCATCGCCCACACGCTCGGTCGGCGCAGGGCCGTTGGGCCGATTCGGGCACAAACCGGACGCCGGGTGCTGGTCGCCGGCGGCGGCTCTCAGGGCGCGTCCTCGTCTTCGACATGCGCGAGGACCACCCCGGTGGCGCTGGCCGGATCATTCGTCAGGACCGGACAGTGGTCGCGGCCATCCACCAGATAGAGCCTCAAGCCCGGGGAGGTCCGCACCGGTGCGCCCACCGTGATCTCGTCGTCGCGGCAATATGTGAAGTGGAGCTCGTGGAACGCCTCCCGCAACGCCGCCAGCGTCACGTCACTGAGACCCGCGCGGCGCACCACCGCGGTAATCTGGTCGAGGCGCTCTTCCGGGATCATGCCGCGTCGCCCGGGCGGGTCAACCGCACCCGCTCCTCCGGCGCACGGCCCATCGCCTTGGCGAGCCAGGGCGGGGCCTGATCGCCAAGGACCCGCTGTAATGCGACCATACGCGTCCGAGCACTGCCGCCGTCGGGGTCTTTGATCGGGTGGATGCCGGCCTTGACGACCTTGGCCGCGGCGGGACCTCCGATGGAGGCCACGTAGACCAGCTGGCAATCGGCGATCGAAGCCGCGCGAGAGCCGTTCTTGTCTTCTCCGGGACCAGAGTCCTGCGTCTCGCGCGCATCGATCAGACGCACCTCGGCGGCCGAGACCTGGTAGACCAGGAAGCGCCGCGCGGCCCCAAAATGTCCGTCGAGCGCCTCGCCCCCGTTCGAGGCGCACGCGACCCGGATCGAGTCCGGCATGTCGCCCTCGGCGTAGGGCTCGATCGGCGGGGCCGGGGCAACGGTCTGTCCGGTCTCGCCCTTGAGGATCGCGAGCATGGATTTGAGCGCGTCCGCGTCCAGCTCGGCCAGCTCGCTGTCGGCCGCCTGCCTGAGGTCCTTTAAGCGCAGGGCCTCAAGCGCGGCCGCAGTGGGCGGCAGGCCAACCGCGTCGGCGAGGACACGAAGCATTCGGGCGGGGTCCGCTTCCGGCAGGATCCGGGCGGCAAGGCCGATACGCAGCGCAATCTCATCGGAGAGGGTATCGTTTGACATCGGATCGGATCCAGGCTGGTGACTGATCCCAAGGCAGGGCCTCAATCCCTGGCACAGGGGGCTAAGGGATACGCCTCAGGCAGGGACGATGCAGTCCTCTTCCATGCAGGCGTCGAGGCATTGCGGCGATCCGGGCTCCCCCTCACCCTCGCACTCGCTGCAGGTGCCGGCATCGATACGGTAGACGCCCTTCCAGGCCGAAATGGATTGGGTCGGGCAGAGCGGCTCACAGTCGCCACAGGCGGTGCAGAGCTCACGGATGATTTGCAGGGCCATGTCAATACTCCTGATCGGGTCTGGTCTCAGTCTTCGCTGCGCTTGAAACGGAGCGTGGTCGGAAAGGCTGGCGGCGGGCTGATCGGATCGATGTACCAGCGCGACCCGTCGGTCAGCTCCACCTCGCCGCCCCAGCACTCGCAGGTATCCGTCTCCACTGAGGCGATGGTCTCCTCCATGTCCTTCTTGGCGACATAGAAGAGCAGCTCGCCGGCGTCGTTCTTTCGAATCATCACATTGGGCATCAGTCACTTGCCTCTTCGAGCGGTTAGCGAGCCGATCGCTTTCCACGCGGCATTCAGTGCCTGGGAAAACGCCGCGCGGTCCGCGCGGCGATCGCCGAATCAGCGCACCAGGTCGTAGTTGAAATCGGTCACACCCATCTCGCGCGTCTCCTCATCCAGACGCTCGAGCACCGCGTTGACCAGGGTCGTGAGGACGTACATGGCGCCCTCGTAGCCCAGCGTGGTCATCCGATGCAGGTGATGACGATCAAAGATCGGGAAGCCGATCCGGATCAGCGGGACCTCGTGCTCCTTTCCCTTATGCAGGGTGTCGCGCTGGATGAACTTCCCGTAGCTGTTGCCGATCATGAAGTCGGGCTTGTCGGTGAAGCACAGCGAGCGGAAGTGCCAGAGATCAGCGCCGACATAGACCTTGCCCTCTTTGCCGTAGGGTGAGGAGGCCAGCAGCCCTTCCACCTCCTTCTTCCAGCGCTTGTTGGCATGGTTGCACAGGATGTGCGTGGGCTCGGCCCCCAACTCCAGCAGGAACTTGACCATGCCGAGCACGAAGTCGGCGTCGCCGTAGAGGGCGAACCGCTTGCCGTGCAGCCATGCATGGCTGTCGGTCATCATGTCGACCAGGCGGCCCCGTTCCTTGGCCAGCGACTCAGGGATCGGCTTGCCGGTCAGCTCGGAGACCTTCATCAGAAACTCGTCGGTCCACTCCAACCCCATCGGAATGTTGACGTGGGCCGCCGGCTGCTTCCAGGTCATCTGCACGAGCTTCTTGGTTTTGGGCAGCTGCCAGGGCTGCAACAAGAGCGTGTCGATCGCGTTTGGGGCATCCTTGATCTCGGCGATGCTGGTGCCGCCCTCATACATGCGGTATTGGCCATCGGCCGGGGTGTCCAATACCTCCGTCGGGTCGCACAGCAGACTGTAGTCGACGCCCATCTCCTTCATCATGCGATGCATGACTCGATAGTTGCCGAGATAGGTCTCGAAACCGGGGACCAGATTAATCTTGCCGTTGGAGCCGACGACCTTGTCGTCCATCTCGTTCAGCGTGAAATAGCGCTGGATCCCCTCGAACATGTTGTCCCATCCGGTCGTATGGCTGCCGACAAAGCTCGGGGTGTGCGCGAAGGGGGTTGGAAACTCGGGCGGGATATGCCCCTCCTTTTTGGCGTTGCCGATGAAGGCGTTGAGGTCGTCACCGATCACCTCGGCCATACAGGTGGTGCTCACCGCGATCATCTCGGGCTTATAGAGCGCGCGGGCATTTGCCAGTCCGTCGAACATGTTCTTCTGGCCGCCGAACACGGCCGCATCCTCGGTCATGGAGTCGGACACGCAGGCGATCGGCTCTTTGAAGTGACGGTTGAAGTAGGTCCGGAAGTATGCAACACATCCCTGGGAACCGTGCACGTAAGGCAGCGTCTTCTCGAACCCGAGGGCACAGAGGACGGCACCGAGCGGCTGGCAGGCCTTGGCCGGGTTGATGGTCAGGGCCTCGCGCTTGAAGTTGAGCTCTTGATACTCCTGCGTCGTGGTCCACTGGAACACCTCTTCGATCTTCTCGTCGGAGTGGCGCTCCTCCACACCCTCGCGCTTTCTCGCAAGGTTCTCAACATAGTCGGCTTCCCTGAACAAGGGGTAGCTGGGCTTGATCCGGTCAATGGTCTGGCTCATAAATGTGCTCCTGCCGCGCCGCCAATCCGCGGACAACGACATGGTTGATCCTGAATTCGGTGTCCTGGCCAAGCCCCGGCCTCCAGCTAGGGCAGCTGGAGACTCGAGGTTGGCTACTGGCTATCGGTCACGCGCTGGCGGCCATCGTCTGGGCCTCGCCCTCGGCGGACTGCTGCCAAGGCGCCTGCATCGTCCGCCAGCAGGGATTGTTGATCGTCATGTCCATATCGCGGGCGAAGATGGCGAAGCCGTCATAGCCGTGATAGGGGCCCGAGTAGTCCCAGGAATGCATCTGGCGGAAGGGGATGCCCATCTTCTGGAAGATGTACTTTTCCTTGATGCCGGAGCCGACCAGATCCGGTTTGACCTTCTTGACGAACTCCTCGAATTCATAGCCCGTGATGTCGTCGTAGAGCAGGGTTGCGTTGCCCATCTCCTTCATTGTCCGGTCATAGTCGTCGTTGTGGGCAAACTCGTAACCCGTGCCCACCACTTCCATGCCCAGATCCTCGTAGGCGCCGATCACGTGGCGCGGGCGCAGGCCGCCGACATAAAGCATGACCCTCCTGCCTTCCAGACGCGGACGGTACTTGGCGATCACCGCCTCGTACTCTGCCCTGTATTTGTCGATCACCCGCTCGGCGTTGGCCTGGATCGTCTCGTCGAAGAAGGCGGCGATCCTGCGGAGCGACTCGGCGATCTTGGTCGGGCCGAAGAAGTTGTACTCCATCCACGGGATCCCGTACTTCTCCTCCATGTGTCGCGAGATATAGTTCATGGAGCGGTAGCAGTGAATCAGGTTGAGCTTCACCTTGGGAGTCAGCTCCATCTCCGACAGGGTACCGTCACCCGACCACTGGGCAACGACGCGCAGCCCCATCTCCTCGAGCAGGATGCGCGACGACCAGGCGTCGCCGCCGATGTTGTAATCCCCGATCACGGCCACGTCGTAGGGGCCGGCCTGGAAGGCGTGGTCGCCATCCCGGTTGCCAATGACCCAGTCCCGAATGGAGTCGTTGGCGATGTGATGACCCAAGGACTGAGAGACACCCCGGAAGCCCTCGCAACGCACCGGCACGATGGGTTTGTCGAGCTCCTTGCTCTTCTTCTTGGCGACCGCCTCGATATCGTCGCCGATCAGACCGATGGGGCACTCGGACTGGATGCTCAGCCCTTTGCTCAAGGGGAAGAGCCCCTCGATCTCGGTGATCAGCTTATCGAGCTTCTTGTCACCACCGAAGACGATGTCCTTCTCCTGAAAGTCCGAGGTGAAGTTCATCGTCCCGAAGGTATTGACCCCGGTGTGGCCGACATAGTAGTTCCGACGCCCGGCGCGCGAATACTGGCCGCATCCGACCGGGCCGTGCGAGATGTGGATCATGTCCTTGATCGGACCCCATACCACCCCCTTGGAGCCGGCGTAGGCACAGCCGCGTATGGTCATCACGCCCGGCAGTGATTTCCGATTGGAGATGATGCACTTCTTGGACTGCTCGACGGACGGGTCGTTGACCGCCAAGTGCTTGGCACGGTCCTTCTTGGCCTTTTCCGGGTAGACCTCGAGGACCTCCTGGATCAGGGCCTGGGTCTCTTCGCGAGTCAATGCTGACATACTGGCTTTCCTCAGATTCGGCGCCGCAGCCCATCCGCCGACGGTCGCGCGTTGAGAAATGGAGGCGCAAACGGACTGCGGCATCCGCGTGCCGCGTCCGTTCACAAGGAGAGGTCCGGTGCTAGAACCCCAACCCACTCCGGACGCGGTCTAGGCGGCCAACTCTTCGGCCGCGGTCTTGCCGACGATGCTCTCGTCCTCGCCGTCCATCAGACCGAAATCCATCAGGAGGTCCTCGAGGGCGTCCATGGTGATCGGGGTCGGGATCACGAACATCTTGTTGTCGACGATCTTCTGGGCCAGCGTGCGATACTCGTCGGCCTGCTTCGCCTTGGGGTCGTACTCGATGACCGTCATCCGGCGGATCTCGGCACGCTGCACCACGTTGTCGCGCGGGACGAAGTGGATCATCTGTGTGCCCAGCTGTCGGGCCAACTCGGTGATCAGCTCGTCCTCGCGGGCCGTGTTGCGGCTGTTGCAGATGAGACCGGCCAGACGCACACCGCCGGAGCTCGCGTATTTCACGATGCCCTTGGCAATGTTGTTGGCCGCGAACATGGCCATCATCTCGCCGGAGACGACGATATAGATCTCCTGCGCCTTGTTCTCGCGGATCGGCATGGCGAAGCCGCCGCAGACGACGTCGCCGAGCACGTCGTAGAAGACGAAGTCGAGGTCGTCTTCATAGGCCCCTTCTTCCTCGAGGAAGTTGATTGCCGTGATGACACCGCGACCGGCGCAACCCACGCCCGGCTCGGGACCGCCGGATTCGACACACTTGATGTTGCCGTAACCAACCTTGAGCACGTCCTCCAGCTCGAGGTCCTCGACGGAGCCTGCGTCGGCGGCCATCTGCATGATGGTATTCTGTGCCTTGGCGTGGAGGATCAGGCGCGTGGAATCGGCCTTTGGATCACAACCGACGATCATGACCTTCTTGCCGAGCTCGGCCAGACCGGCCACGAGGTTTTGAGTGGTGGTGGACTTACCGATTCCGCCTTTGCCGTAGATGGCGCATTGACGCATTGCCATGAGTGGGGTCTCCTTTTGGCCCGCTCTGGCGGGCATTGAACAGATGGACGTTCACGGCCTCACGACGCAAGCCATGTGCCAACCAGTTCGATGCGACCTATCCCGATGTTTTGATTGGCAATCAACAAGACCCCCCGATGCTGCCGCGTTGGTGGCATCCACGACAAAGCCGCAAGGCATGTATGGACAACAACCGACAAAGCGGGCAACCGGCTGCCGGGCCGCCCGCGACGCTTCCGGTCAACGCCCGACTTCCGATCAACCACTGCAACCTCCCGGCGGTGATCCTGGGCAGCCTGACCTATCAACAGCATCCAGTCCCCCTGGAGTTGGACGGCGTTCGTCAGTTCCACGCCGAGTTGTTCCGCAGCCTGGCGCAGCTGGCAGAGCACAGTGCACGCGCCGAAGCCTTTCAGGACTACATGCGCGCCCACTTCCTCCTTGACCACCTGGACGAGGCGGGGCTCGCCCCCGGTAAGACGAACAAGAAACGCGTCAATGCCAACTATCTACGCATGGCGCGTGGCTGGTCCTTCGACTCGGACGGGCGCGAGGGAGCCACCCTCAAGCGCTGGGTCGAGAGCCGCTTCGGCCTGCTGGCACGGCACCATGCCGGTCCGCTGCAGGGACACCGCAGCGAGGCCTATCAGCACTATGTCCTCGAAGGCACGCGCGGACTCTACGCCACCAATGCCTTGGAGGCGCAACTCGACCTGCTCTATACCTACTGTCAGTACGAGCTCATCCTCGCGCATCCGGAAGAGACGCACCTCAGCCTCTATCGCGGCATCAACCGCATCGATGAGCATGAGATCCTCGAGACGCTCGGTGGCGGCCGCCACCGGGTCCTGCTCAACAACCTCAACAGCTTCACCAGCAGCCGAGAGCGCGCCGACGAGTTCGGCGACTACATCCTGGTCGCGGAGGTGCCCTTGCCAAAGATTTTCTTCTTCAACCGCTTACTGCCCAGAATGCTGAAGGGAGAGGACGAATACGTGGTGATCGGCGGAGCGTACGAGGTGGGGATTAGCTCGTTTTAGCGTCCCGAGACGGCCGGCACGGCAAGGACGACCTGCAGGTCCCGTCATCGGCCGGGCGCGACGTTGTCCCGGAAGAGAGCGGCGACTCGCAATCTGAGCGCGCGCGTCAAGCCCCGTTTGCGCGGTGACGACAGGGCCGGGGGCCGACAGATATCGCCCGGCTGGTTCCTAACCTGTCGTTTGGGCTATAGTCGCCGTGGAGATCGCCGCCTCTCAGGATGACCTGGAACGTCCGTCCGCCGCCCGATGCCCCCTGCACCATGCCTCCCACACACTGGATCGCGCTGTCCGCAATCGCCGCCATTCTCGTCGGCGGCTGTGCGCAGACACTGTCCCGTCCAGCCCCTGAGCGCAAACGAGCCGAGGCATCAACGCCCCTGCGAGCGGAGAGCCGAGCCGCGGATCGCCCGGCGATGGAGCCAACAAGCCGCTCCCTGACGATCAAGCTCGGCAGCCAGCGGTTTGTCTATGCCGAGGATGATCGGGTGGTCCGCAGCGGACCGGTCTCGTCGGGCCGCCAGGGCTACGAGACGCCCCGCGGTCGCTTCTCGGTTCGGAGCAAACAGATGGACAAGGTGTCGTACCGCTACACCAACTCGCTCGGGATGCGCGCCTGGATGCCCTACTCGATCCAGTTCCACGGGGATTATTTCCTGCACGAGGGCTGGCTGCCCGGCTACCCGGATTCGCACGGCTGCGTGCGCGTGGGCGAGCAAGACGCGCGATTCCTGTTCGATCGGCTGAGGATCGGGGACCGCGTGACAGTCGTCGACTGAAGGCGAGGGCCCTCGCGATCGATTCGCTCCGCTTTGTTTGCGCCGCAACCCGGTGGCGGCGAAGATGCTGATGCTTGACGATGCAACCACAAGGAGCCGTTGGATGACCTACCAGAACCTGATCAGTGGACTGACCCTGCTCGCCGTGAGCGCCGTGGCCACCGCCGACGAGATCAAGCTCGAGCTCAACAAGCTTGAGCCTCAACCGAATGCCTGTCGCGCCTACCTGGTCTTCGACAACAGCTCCGGTTCGGCGATCGACGCCCTGCTGCTGGATCTGATCCTCTTCGACCGCGACGGGGTCATCGCGCGGCGCCTGGCGGTGGACACGGCGCCTTTGCGTGCAGCGAAGATGACCGTGAAGCTGTTCGAGATCCCCGATCTGGCCTGCGCAGACATTGGCCGAATCCTCGTCAATGAGGTGCTCGACTGTCGTGACGCCAACGGGGAGCATGATGACTGTATCGAGCGTCTGAGCGTCTCCTCGCGCGCAGACGCGGAGCTGCTGAGGTGAACCCCGCCGCCAGGGGGTATCCAGCGATGTCTGATGTCTGAGATCGAGACCGCTGCCGCCCAACCGTCGATCAGCATGGCGGCGCCGGACGCCCTGGATCCGAGTGCGGCGACACCGACTTGGCTCGGCTCGATTGGCCTGTTCCCGGCATCGATCCCGATACCGGATCCGCTTCGCGCACTCCTTGATGCCGGCGGTCCCGTCATGGTAATCCTGGTGGGCCTGTCGATCCTCGCCCTGACCATCGTCCTGGTCAAGCTCTGGCAGTTCGCAAGCCTCAGACGCGGCGGCGCCGATCTCATTGAGGAGGCGCTGGATGACTGGCGGGCCGGTCGCCGCCGCGAGGCGGCTGAGCGCCTCGCGGCGGCGCCGAGTCCGCTCGCGCAGGTCGTTCAGACCGCCATGGCCGGGAGCCTTTACGACAATGACCAGGCGGCGCTGCGTGAGGAGGTCGACCGCCGCGCGGGACGCCTGTTGGCCGCATTGCGAAGTCATTTTCGCGGCCTCGAGGTGATCGCCAGCCTGAGCCCCCTGCTCGGCCTCCTCGGTACCGTGATCGGGATGATTGAGGCCTTTCGCGCACTCGAGGCGACCGGCGGCCGGGTCGACCCGGCAGTGCTGTCCGGCGGGATCTGGGTCGCATTGCTGACCACGGCCGCAGGGCTGTCCGTCGCCATACCGACTTTGATTGCACTGAATTGGCTCGAACGCCTCCTCGAGGGCGTCACCCGGCGCCTGGAGGACCAGGTCACGCGGGTCTTCACCGGGGGTTTGCGGCTCACCGGGCCCAGCCGTTCCCCGGGTGCAGTGACGATGGGCTCGACCACCGATGCGATTTGAGTCGAGCACGCCGCACCGCCGACTGATCAGCCTGACCCCGTTGGTCGATGTGGTCTTCATCCTGCTTGTCTTCTTCATGCTGGCCTCCACCCTGGACAAATGGCACGCGCTCGAGCTGGATGCGCCGGCGTCGGCAGCAGACGGGACGCCGCTCGTCGGATCGTGGCTGGTCCGCCTGCGAGGCGATGGCTTGGATCTCAATGGCGAGGCCATGGACGCGGGCGAGCTCGCCCAACGGGTCGCGGCCCGAATCGCCGAGTACCCCGATCAGCGCATCCTGCTCCAGCCAGCGCAAGGCGTCAGCCTCCAGCAGCTGGTGGACATCATCGATCGCCTGCGTGACGCGGAGGCCGCGCACCTCACCCTTTTGCAACCCTGAGTCAAATGAGATTCACGCGCCCGAGAGCCACGCGCGACAGCGAGCCGAACCTGATCCCCCTCATCAATGTCGTCTTTCTCCTGCTGATCTTCTTCATGCTGGCGGGCCGACTGGCCCCGAGCGAGCGCGCCACACCGGAATCCCCCCGTTCCGACAGCCCCCGAGGGACTCGACCGGCCGCGCTGGTCATCCTCATCGATCGCACGGGGCAGGTCAGCTTGAACGGTGAGCCGGTGGACGAGCTGAGCCTCGCCGCGCGAATTGCCGGCGGGATCGGGGGTCGCCGGCGCGTGCAGGTCAAAGCCGACGCCAGACTGGATGCCATGCGACTGATCGGGCTCCTCAACCGGCTGCGCGCCGCCGGTGCCGAGGAGCTTGACCTCTTGACCCTGCCTCGCGGGCAATGATGAAGCCAAGCCGCGCACAGTGGGGCCTCGCGCTGGTTCTCGCCCTGCTGGTCCACCTCGCGCTGGCAGCGCTGCTCGAGCGGCCAGGGCCGGTCGCGTTGGATGGGACCGGTGTCCGAATCGCGCTCGGCGGAAGCGGCCCCGCCGGCGGGAACGGCGACACGCAAGCAGCCGAGTCGGCCGCACCGCTGACCGAGACCTTGACCCCGGTCAGTACCATCGCCGAGACGGTCCCGGCCACCGCGCCTCCCCCGCCCGTTCAGGCACCGGAGGTGTCCGAGCCGCTCGATCCGGCGACCAAGGCCGCCAGCATCCAGCGCGTTGAACCGTCTTTTCCAAAGACGGAGCAGCCGGCTCGCGCCGGGGCCAAGCCCAGGCCACGAGCCCAAGCGCAACGAAGCCAGCCGCCTGCGCCCAAGGCTGCACCGGCGCATACCGGCAACGGCGACCCCGCCGGCAAGCCCGGTTCTGGCCGGGGGGGCGGGCGATCGGAAGCGGGCGCGGACGGCCATGGCGGGATGGGGGGGGCCATCCCGGGCGGCAAGGCAAGTGACCGCTACCACGCCCAGCTCGCCGCCTGGCTGGAGCGCCACAAACGCTACCCGCAGCGTGCACGCCAGATGCGCCAAGAGGGCGTGGTGCGGGTCCGCTTCGTGATCGATCGAAGTGGAAAGGTCATCTCGCACCGCGTCGAAAAGAGCTCTGGACATGCCATTCTGGACGGTGCCGCATCCGACCTCTTGCGCCGCGCATCGCCCATGCCCGCGATCCCCGCCGACATGGACCAGTCGAGGCTGGAGATCGTCGTGCCAATCACCTATCGGCTGCGTTAGACATGACGTCTAGCTGGGCATGGGCCGCTGCGTTTGCACCATGTCAGGCGGCTCGCCCGAGCATCGAGGCAGCGCCGCTCCGACCTCGGCGGCCACAGGCCTTCAGGGCGCGTCACCGCTGGACAGCCCTGGAACGTCGGGCGCTTCCCGTGGGGCAGGACGGCCAAACCATCAGCGGCCTTTGGAAACGGGCATCAACCCAGCCTTGTGCTAGGCTTCGGTATCGAGCGCCGACGGATGCGTTTACTGCAACCGGATCGCTGCGACGCCTCGCCGTTGCCGCGATCGATCGGCCGAATCTCTTCACTCATGGCCCGAGCCGACCTGGGACGGGGCCAACGGCGCAGCATAGGACGTCGGTCGCGACCGGAACCCGGACAGGGAGGAAATCCTCTTGATGCTCTTCGACCGTTGCCAGCTTCACAATCGCCTCGCGCATTACACATTTCGCGAGAGATTGTTGACCTGGCGCATCCGGCTCAATTTGCGCAGGACGCTGCTTGAGCTGCTCTCCCGAGCGAGGCCCAGCCTCAGGCGGGTCGGGAAGGCGTCTCGTTTCGCGCCCGGCAGCTGGGTGCGCATCCGGGACGCCGACGAGATCCGCCGGACTCTGAATTCGGACGACAAGCTTCGGGGGCTCGCGTTCGTCAGTCAGATGTGGCCCTACTGCGGCACCACGCACCGCGTCTTGAAACCGATCCGCCGCCTGATGGATGACGCGGGGCATGTACGGCCCGTAGCGAGAACCGTGCTCCTCGCAACGCCTTGCGGCGGCGTCGACGGCACGGCCGGCTGCGGGCGCGAATGCCCGCTCTGGTACCGCGACGAATGGCTGCAGGAGGTGCCACCCCCCGCCGACGCAGGCGCGCTCGATCATCGGCATCTGCGTGACACGGACCTCTATGCGACGGTGAAGAGCGCCGCAAAGATCGATCGCACCCTCGACCGCCGCAGCAAGCATCGCGGGTTGATGTTCATGCCGGAGATGTACGCTTACGAGGGAATGCGCTTCCGCGTGGTCAAGAAGGTCGACAGGGTCTGGGAGCTCCGGGAAAGGACCGCTGTCGAGCCGATCTACATTCTCGAGGGGCTGAATTGCTCCGGCGCCGTGCTCGGCCCAGATGGCCCTTGCGATCGCGGCTGCAGACTCCTTTGGCATGAGGCCTGGCTCAATCTGGAGCAGACAGGCCGGAAAGGTCAACGGCGGGGCGAAGCAGAGACCCACTGAAACCGCGCGCCGGGCTGTCGGAAACGAAGACTCGCATCCTGCGCGTTGACGACCGGTCGGATTCCCTCGCCGATGGCGTGCGCAACTCGACGGCTCCATTCGTTCCGAGAGGCTTTGGGGATCCGGCCAATGTCTACTGGCGCGACAGTCTCACCGAAAGGCCGCGCGGAACCGCTCCAGGAAGGTGTCGTACGCCCCGTCGGGGAGCAGGTTGATCCCGGCCGCCGCCTTCCGCCCACCGCCGCTCGGGAAGCTTCGACAGAGCACATCCGCCCCGTCGGGCCGCGCGATCGGGGCCCGGACGCTCACGATGAATCCGCCCGCGGGCAGCCGGGTCAGCATCGCATGGGCCTGGTCTGGGGCCTGCTGGGCGAGCTCATTGGCCAAGACCCCGCTGGCCCGGCGCGCCCAGGGTTCGGCCGGGAGGATGACGAGACGGTGATGCGCGTCCTCGAACGCGGGCGCGACGGCGCGCGCACGGTCCATGTCGTCGGCGTAGCCGTCACGCAGGGCCGCAAACGTCGGATCCTCCGCGACGAAAGTCAAAGGGTCGGCGTAGGGCTGCAGACGCCGAAAGAGGTCATCGGGTGCGAACAAGAGGTCATCGACCGTCTCGCCGTAGCCGTTGTAGTTGAGGTAAATCCCCAGCTCCCGCAGCAGGCCGAGCTCGCCTTCCGACAGCTTCAGGGGTGCGGCGGCCCGGGCGGCCGCCGCGTCGAAGTTGTCCCCAAAGGTCCCGACCACGGCCCAGGCACGCTGGGTGCCCTGCAGGAAATCGTCGACCAACAGGCTGGTTCCCTTGTCCGGCAGGGTCTCGATGTGAACGTCGAGTGCGGGATGAGTCGGGATCTCGCCGGCGAAATGGTGATCGAAGTAGCGGAGATGGGCGCCCTGTCCCAACAGGCGCTCGACCGCCCCCCGGTTCTTGTCGAAGGAGACATCGAGCACGGTGATTTGGTCGCCTTTCGCCGCGTCGACCCGCTCGAGCAAGGCGATGTCGCGTTTGACGCCGGTGACGAGGATGCTGTCGACCGGCTCGGCAAGGCGCAATTGCTGGAGGGCACAGAGTCCGTCGGCGTCGCCGTTGAAAACATCGTAATGGGCCATGGTGAATCACCGGTGACGGATGGATGAAGTCTGCGGATTATCCTCTCAATCCGTGGATTGGTCCAAACTGATCCCGTGATGGCCGGCGTTGCTCGAGGGGATCGTGATCGGTAGACTTCACGGTTCCACTCAAGACTCCATGGACGGCGAAAGACCGCGAGGCGGGGGACCGGTTGCCGGCAGAACCCTGCCTCATCCCCACACGGATTCAGCCTGTCCCATTTGACCTCGATATCTCCCAACTGGAGCCGCTATGGCCATCGAGCAGACCCTTTCGATCATCAAACCCAACGCGGTGGCGAAAAACGCCATCGGCGCCATCTTGAGCCGTTTCGAGGACGCCGGCCTGCGCATCGTCGCAGCGCGAATGCTCCACATGAGCAGGGAGCAGGCATCGGCCTTCTACGCGATTCACCAGGGCAAGCCGTTCTTCGAAGAGCTGGTGGAGTTCATGACGTCGGGCCCGGTCATGGTGCAGGTCCTCGAAGGTGAGGACGCGGTCGCGAAGAACCGCGACGTCATGGGTGCAACGAATCCCGCCGATGCCGCACCCGGCACGATCCGGGCCGACTTCGCCGACTCCTTGACCGAGAACGCCGCGCACGGGTCTGATGGGCCCGAGACCGCGGCCACCGAGATCGCCTTCTTCTTTCCCGAAGGCATCTGCGAGCGCACGCGCTGAGAGACCCGCGTGTCGAACCTCGCCCTCAAGCCCAACCTGCTCGATCTGAATCTCGCCGACTGCGAGAGGCTGGTGCTCGGGCTCGGCTTCAAGGCGTTCCACGGCCGCAACCTGTTCAAATGGATCCACAAGCATGGCGTCGTCGATTTCGACGCCATGACAGACCTGTCCAAGGGGTTGCGGGACACGCTGCGCGACAGGGTCGAGATTCGCCTGCCGCGCATCATCCACGACCGGCCGTCCGCAGACGGGACTGTCAAGTGGATCATGGAGCTCGGGGACGGCCAGCGCATCGAGACCGTCTTCATCCCGGAGGGCCGCCGCACCACCGTCTGTGTCTCGTCCCAAGTGGGTTGCGCGTTGAGCTGCTCTTTCTGCGCGACGGCGACTCAGGGGTTCAACCGCAACCTGTCGGTCGGCGAAATCGCCGGCCAGATCTGGCACGCCACCCGACGGATCGGCGCCGCGCCGTCCAACGTGGTCATGATGGGGATGGGCGAGCCGCTGGCCAATTTCGATGCAGTGGTCAAAGCGATGGACATCATGCAGGACGACCTGGCCTACATGGTCGCCAAGACGCGCCTGACCCTGAGCACCTCCGGGATCGTCCCGAACATCTATCGGCTGCGCGAGGTCAGCGACGTGTCACTGGCCGTCTCGCTGCACGCACCGAATGATGCATTGCGGGATCAACTGGTGCCAATCAACCGCAAGTATCCGCTCGCCGAGCTGCTTCCCGCCTGTAAGGCCTATGTGTCCGGTGACCGGCGCCGGCGCGTGACCTGGGAATATGTGCTGCTCGACAGCGTCAACGACAGCCCGGCGCATGCCAAGCAGCTGGTCCGGTTGCTAGAGGGTATCCCGTCGAAAGTCAATCTGATCCCCTTCAATCCCTTTGCCGGAAGCACCTACGGGACCTCGCCTCCCGAGCGGATCGAGGCGTTCCGCGGGCGACTGACCCGCTCGGGCATCTTCACGATGACCCGGAAGACACGCGGCGACGAGATCGCGGCGGCCTGCGGTCAGCTCGTAGGACGTGTCCAGGATCGCACCGGTCGCATGGGACGCGTCCTCGTGGACAGCCGCAGGATGGCGACGTCATGAGAATCGGCATCCTGGGCGGAATCCCCGCCCCGCGCCTGCTTGGGCTCCTCGCAATGTGCCTCGGCCTGGCCGGCTGCTCGGGCACCGCGAGCCGCCAGACGGGGGATCCGCTCGGACTCGACCCGCAGGGCAGCCCGGCGGCGCTCTATGTCCAGATGGCCGAGGAGTATTACAACCGAGGGCAGACCGAGATTGCCTTCCGTCGCGCCCAGCAGGCGATCGCGGCCGACAAGAACTACCCCAAGGCGCACATCTGGCTGGCCTTCCTTTACGAGGAGATGGGCAAGCCCGACCTCGCTGCGGAACACTACGACCGGGCAATCAAGCTCGCGCCCAACAATCCGGAGATCCTCTACGCCGTCGGCGCCTATCAGTGCCGCCAGAAGCGGTATGCAGAGGCGGATGTCAACTTCAGGAAGACACTGGACAATCCCCTCTATACCACACCCTGGATCGCGATGACCAACGCCGGGAACTGCGCAAGCAGCGCGGGTCAGACGATGAAGGCGGAAACCTACTATCGGGCCGCGATTGCCGCCAACCCGGGATTCGGGCCCGCGCTGGCCAAGCTCGCGGAGCTGGAATTCAGACGTGGCAACGCCGAGGGAGCCAAGGTCTATCTTGACCGCTATTTCGAGCCGGCCACCTTGCGTACGCCAGCCACCGCCCAAGCCGCCCTGGGCATCGCCGTGAAGACCGAACGTCAACTCGGGAACCACGCCCGCGCGGCGGAGTACGAGAAGGTGCTGCGCGCCAACTTTCCCGACGCACCCGAGATCCGCGAGCTGTAGGGACCTCCAGCGTGACAAACCAGACGATAGCGACCGATCAAGACGATCAGAACGTGGTCGAGTTTGGCGATAGCCCCGGACGACGCCTGCGCGTGCAACGCCAGGCCCGCGGGCTGGCCGTCGAGCGCATTGCCAGCCAGCTGCACCTTCGCCCCGAGACGGTCGAGGCATTGGAGCAGGATCGTTTCGATCTGCTGCCCGACCCTGTCTTCGTCGCCGGCTACCTTCGCAACTACGCACGCCTCCTGGCGCTGGATCCAACACCGCTGATTGCGGCCTACCAAGGTCAAGCGGACCTCCGCCACGTTGCTGCCGCCCGCCGGACCGACCGTCCGGAGGCCGACGGTGCTGGTCCGCGCCTGCTCGTGCGTGTCATCAGTCTGGCGTTGGCGGCCGCCGTCATCGGCATCGTCATACTGTGGTGGCATGATCGCGGCGGGGCGGATGTCGAGTCGGCCATGGGGGAGGCCGGGGCACCCACCCTCGAGCCGGAACCGATGGTCGAGGAGATGCAGCCGGACGAGCTCCCCGCGGAGCCGTCGAACGTTGCTGAGCAGACAGCCGAGGAGGCACCCGACCGCTCTGCCCCCGACCTGCCAGGGCCGGGCTCGCCGGCAGCGTCGCTCATCTTCACGCTGCCTGAGGCCGGCCTCGAGCCGATCCCGGAGCTGGCCCGTCCCCTCGTCGACTCGCTGCCTTCCGACCCGACCGCGACCCCAGCCGCGGAGGCAGAGGCGGAGGCGGCGCCGATGGCGACCGAGGCGGCGACGAGACCGCCTCCACCAGACGCCGACCTGGACGCCGAGGCCGATACGGCTTCCCAGACCCCCGAGGCGACCGAGCCGAAAGGGGTCTTGCTCGAGTTCACCGGACCGTCTTGGGTCGAGGTGCAAGACGCCGACGGCGTTCGACTTATCTCGGGGGAGATGCAGGCGGGTGAGCAGCGCGGGATCACGGGTCGATCGCCGTTTCGATTCACGATCGGACGTGTCAGCAACACCCGGATGACCGTCGATGGGGAGCCCTTCGATCTGCTCGGTAACTCAAAGGGCGACGTGGCGCGTTTCACATTGGACCCGGAATCCCACGAGTGACGCAGCACCTGTTTTATATGCATGCACGGGCGCCTTGGCTCGGCGCCTTGAACCGCCGCCCGTGAGCAGATTCATCCAGGCAATCCGTGGGATGCATGACATCCTGCCCGAGGCTGTCGCGTCATGGCACCGCATCGAGGATGTGTCACGCCAGGTCCTGACCAGCTATGGCTACGCCGAGATCCGCACGCCCATCCTGGAGGTCACCGATCTGTTCAAGCGCTCCATCGGGGAGGTCACCGACATCGTCGAGAAGGAGATGTACAGTTTCGAGGACCGCAACGGCGACAGCTTGAGCCTGCGTCCGGAGGGCACCGCGAGCTGTGTGCGCGCCGCAATCGAGCACGGACTGCTGGTCCAGCCGCAGAGGCTCTGGTACCGCGGCCCCATGTTCCGCCATGAGCGCCCCCAGCGCGGACGCTACCGGCAGTTCAATCAGATCGGCGTCGAGGTGTTCGGGCTCCCTGGTCCGGATATCGACCTGGAGATCATCTTGATCACTGCCCGACTCTGGCGGCGCCTCGGGTTCGCGGGCCTTCGCCTGGAGCTCAACAGCCTCGGCGATCCGGACGAACGGCAGGCCTATCGGAATGAGCTGGTGGCGTATCTGAGCAGCCATGGCGACCGGCTTGACGCCGAGAGCATCCGCCGGCTGCACACCAATCCCTTGCGCGTCCTCGACTCCAAGCACCCCGAGACACAGAAGGTCATCGCCGACGCACCCACCTTGATGGATCATCTCGGCGAGTCGACCCGGAGCCATTTCCAGAGCGTCTGTTCCGGCCTCGACCAGGCAGGCGTTCCCTATCGACTCAATCCGCGGCTGGTTAGGGGCCTGGACTATTACAACCGAACCGTCTTCGAATGGATCACCGATGACCTGGGTGCCCAGGGGACCGTTTGCGCCGGCGGACGGTACGACGGTCTGGTCGAGCAGCTGGGAGGCCGGCCCACCCCGGCGGTCGGCTTTGCAATGGGGCTGGAGCGAATGGTCGAGCTCCTCGCGCTCGCGGGCCACGCGAGCGACGCGCCGGTCCATGCCTACCTGGTGGCGGTCGGCGAGCAAGCCCAAGCGGAGGCGCCCTTCCTCGCCGAGCGCCTGCGCGATGCCCTGCCGCGGCTGCGCCTCATGACACACTGCGGCGGGGGCAGCTTCAAGAGCCAGTTCAAGCGGGCAGACAGAAGCGGGGCGAGTTACGCATTGGTCCTCGGCGAGGCCGAGTTGGAGCGTGGCATCGTCGGCATCAAGCCACTGCGGGAGCAGACCGGCCAGCAGGAGCTCGACTTCGGCGACCTCGTCTCCTTCCTGGCCGGGCTAACGAAAGATACGCTGGACCGCGGCGCATCCGCGCAGCTATCGGGGTCGATATCAACACGGAGACTGCAGTGACCTACGAAACCGACGAGGAAAAGGTCGAAGCCATCAAGGCATGGTGGAAAGAGAACGGCGTGGCGATCGTCGCCGGTCTCGCCATCGGCGTGGTCGCAATCGTTGGCTGGCGCTACTGGGGCGACTATCGCGACCGCGTCGCCGGCCAGGCATCGGCAGTTTTCGACCAAGTGCTCGCCAATGCTGCCACCGGCCAGACCGAGACGGTCGTCGAGCAGACCCGAACGCTAGAGAACAGCTTCAGGTCCACGCCGTACGCGGCCCTGGCCTCACTCGTCGAGGCCAAGGCGCTCTATGAGGCGGGCCAGGCGGAAGACGCCATTGCGGCCTTGACGCGCGCGATCGGCGACGCACCGGATCCGGCGATCGCGCGCATCGCCGCACTGCGGCTCGCGCGGATACAGGTCGCTGAAGGGCAGCTGAACGAGGCCGTCACGACGATCGCCGGGCACGATACCAGCCCCGAATTCGCCGGCGAGTTCGCCGCGGTCCGCGGCGATATCGCCGCGGGTCGGGGGGACTATGCCGAGGCACGCCAGGCCTACGAGCTGGCAATCGCCGACGGGAGCGGCTTAGCCCAGTTGATCCGACTGAAGCTCGACAACCTGCCCCCCGGTTAGGGTGTACTGAGCCGCCTATGGTCACTCAACGCACATCGGGAGCCGGCCATCTCGGCATGTTCCTTCTCGCCTCGCTGCTGAGCGGTTGTGGCATGATCCCCTGGCTGGGTGGCGAAAAAGACCCGAACCCGCCGACCAAGCTCGGCGACATCGTCGAGACGGTCGGCCTGACCACCCTCTGGTCGGTGCGCGCGACCCGGGGCACGATGGGGCGAAGGCTCTATCTGGTCCCGGCACTGGCGGGCGAACGCATCTATCTCGCAGATTCACGCGGTCGCCTGGCTGCCGTGGCCACCGACAGCGGACGCGTCCTCTGGGAGCGTGACACGGGACTGCATTTCAGCGGTGGGCCGGACGTCAGGGGCGATCGACTTGTGATCGGCACCAGCCGGGGCGAAGTCCTCGCCTTCTCCAGCGCAGACGGTGCCGAGCAGTGGCGCACCCAACTCGGGAGTGAGGTCTTGTCGGTGCCACGCCTGACCGACAATGCCCGCGTCGTGGTCCACACCCTTGACGACAGCATCTACGGGATCGACGCGAACACGGGTGCCGAGCAGTGGCGCATCAACTACCCGGCTCCCGTGCTGACGCTGCGCGGGAGCAGCAGCCCGGTCGTCACTCCGGGCGGGGTCATCGTGGGACTCTCCGGCGGCAAGCTCGTCAAGCTCGACCCGTCAGACGGCAGCCCGCTCTGGGAGGTCACGATCACCCGCCCGAGCGGACGTTCGGAGCTCGCGCGCATCGCCGACATCGACGCCGATCCGCTCGTGATCGGGACCATTGCATTCGTTGGCTCCTACAACGGCGATCTGGCCGCCGTCGACATCACCACCGGCACCGTCCTCTGGCGCCGTGAGCTCTCTGCCCACGCCGGACTCGCCGCCGACCAGTCTGACCTGTTCATCACGGATTCGAGCGACCAAGTCTGGGGGGCGGCCCCGAGCGACGGGGCCGGACGCTGGCGTCAAGAGGCGCTTCGCTACCGTCAGCTCACCGCCCCCGCGCTGCTGCCCAACCTGGTCGCGGTCGGCGACCTGGATGGTTACGTCCACCTGCTTGCACGATCGGACGGCCGCCTGGTCGGCCGCACCCGCATCACCGGTAAAGGGGCGATTACGGCACGACCGCTGGTTGCGGGCGGCCGTCTGTATGTCTATGCCGATGATGGCACGCTTGCAGCCCTCAGCCTCGGTAGCGCTTCGCCCACGCGGTCGGGGCTGCGCGGCGCGCCGCCGGCCGGAGCCGGGGCAGCCGCACGAGATGTCGACACCGGAACAGCGCAGCCGACGGATGTCCCGCCAATGGACACGACGCCCTGAACGGCATGCTGCCCGTCGTCACATTGATCGGCCGGCCCAACGTCGGCAAATCGACGCTGTTCAACCGCCTCACGCACACCCGGGATGCCCTGGTGGCCGACTTCCCGGGTCTGACCCGCGACCGCCAGTACGGGATCGGGGTGGTGGGCCCTGGGCCCTACGTCATCGTCGACACGGGCGGGATCAGCAAGTCCGCGGATGGCGTCCAAGCCCTGATGGAGCGCCAGGTCCAGCTGGCGATCGACGAGGCCGACCACCTGCTCTTCCTGGTCGATGCCCGCGACGGCTGCACGCCGGGCGACATCGACATCGCCTCGCGCCTGCGCCGGCTCGGCAAACCCGTCTCGCTGGTGGTGAACAAGAGCGACACCACGGACCCGGCCATCGCAACTGCCGACTTCCACCGCCTTGGCCTCGACGAGCCCAGGGCGGTTTCCGCCACCCAAGGGCTGGGTGTGCGCGACCTGATCGACAAGGTCTTCAGCCGGCTGCCGACACCGAGCGCAGAGGCGGAAACCTCGGCGGCAGGAGAGGGGATCCGCGTGGCCGTCGTCGGACGCCCAAACGCGGGCAAGTCGACGCTCATCAACCGCCTGCTCGGCGACGAGCGGGTCGTCACCTTCGACAGCCCGGGAACCACCCGCGACAGCATCTTCATCCCCTTCGAGCGCCACGGCCGCCACTACACGCTGATCGACACCGCAGGGGTGCGGCGCCGCGCGCGCGTCGAGGACGCCATTGAGAAATTCAGCGTCATCAAGACACTCCAGGCAATCGACGCCGCCAATGTGGTCATCCTCGTGCTTGACGCCCACCAGGGGGTGGGCGAGCAGGACGCCACGCTCGCGGGCCACATCATCGAGCGCGGCCGCGCGCTGGTGGTGGCAATCAACAAGTGGGACCGCCTCGAGTCCGACCAACGCGAGCAGGTCAGGACCCAGTTCGCACGCAAGCTCGCCTTTCTCGACTTCGCCAAGATGCAGCTGGTCTCCGCCCTCCACGGCAGCGGGGTCGGCCTGCTGCTCGACGAGGTCGATCACGCCTATGCCAGTGCCACCCGCGATCTGTCGACGCCCGAGCTGACACGCCTCTTGGAGCTGGCCATCCGGGAACATCAGCCTCCGCTCGTTCACGGTCGACGGATCAAGCTCCGCTACGCGCATCAAGGCGGTCGCAACCCACCCATCATCGTCATCCACGGCAACCAGACCGAGGCCTTGCCGGACAGCTACCGGCGTTATCTGATCAATCGCTTCCGTCGCGAGCTCGACCTCGTCGGCACACCCTTGCGCCTCGAGCTCAAGAGCGGCACCAACCCCTTCGAAGGGCATCGCAACAAGCTCACGCCTCGTCAGATCAAGCACCGCCAACGTCTCAAGACATTCGTCAACCGCAAGCGATAACCCGCACTCCCCGCGCAGCCCGGCCGGAGCGCGCGGGGATCCGGTGGCGGCCTCATGCGATGGCAGGGGACATCGGATTCCGCGTTACTCCCTCCAGGCTAAAGGTGGAACCGCATCACGCAACTCGCTGGAGCCCTCCCCTGACGGGCTCACCCGCGCCACCAGCTCTTGGGACCCGTTGGACTTGAGGCTTGATCGACTACCACGTCGTTCCGGCAGGACACCGCCCGCCCCTCGCTCGAGGTCTACGAGAACGATCCGCGTCGCGTCGCCCACAGCAACGAAATCCTGACTCGGATCTTCGTACCGATCCGCTGAGCGATGACGGAGGGCGCTCCCCCGTTCTCGACGACCGTCATCCAACGATTGAGGCCCGTCGGCAATCTCATGGTGCAAGGGACCGGCTCCATGGGGGCACGGCGTGCGTCCGGATACGGCATCGGCCGACGCCGAGCGGATGCAGTCCCGCTGATGTCCACAGGGGCAAGTCAGTAGCGCTTCAAGAGCGCGTCGTAGGCATCGAAACCGACCAGCTCGCGCAGCGTCCCGAAGTCGACCCGCCGGGCCGGCGTCCGCCCGACGGCAAGCTCAATCAGGGCCTCGCGCATGGCGAGGACGGCCGAGCTGAGCAGGGTCAGCGGGTAGGCGGCGATGCGGTAGCCGATCTCCGCCAGGCGCGCCGGCGGCAGGATGGGGGTCACGCCCTCCTCCAGCATGTTGGCCATCCGGATACCCGGGACCTCCGCGCAGAAGCGGCGCATCTCCGCCTCGTCGCGAGGAGCCTCCAGGAAGAGAATGTCGGCGCCCAGATCGGCGAACGCGCCGAGGCGCCAGAGCGCTTCCTCGAGACCCAGCGCGCTTCGGGCATCGGTGCGGGCGACGATCAGGATCCCCGCACCGGCATCGCGGGCATCGATCGCGGCCCGCACCCTCCGCATGGCCTCGTCGCGTTCGACTACCTCCTTCACCCCGGTGTGGCCGCAGCGCTTCGGCATGACCTGATCCTCGATCATGACGCCGGCGAAGCCGGCGCGGGCGTATTGAGCGACGGTGCGCCGGACGTTGGCCGGATTGCCATAGCCTGTGTCACCGTCCCCGATCACCGGGATGCGAACCGCCTCGCAGATGTTGCGCCCCTGGTCGAGCATCTCCGTTACCGAGATCAGACCGGTGTCCGGCACCGCCAGCCGGCTTGCCGAGACCGCGAAGCCGCTCATGAAGGTCAGGGGAAAGCCAGCCTGCTCGATCAGCCGCGCCGACAAGGCATCGAAGCAGCAGGGCATGGTGAGCAGATCGCCGCGCTCGAGGAGCGCGCGCAGGCGGGCGGCGGATTCGCTCATCCCTTACCCCTCCGCGGCGAGTCGAGCGGATCGGCCGGCGCCCCAAAGTAGCGTGACGGCCCAACGATCTTGTCCGCCGCATGTGCATCTCTGGGGCGAATCAAGCAGCCACACGCCGGGCGGAAGCGGAGGGTTGCCGGAAACATGGAGTGGCTCGTGTCAGGATCTTCTCGACTTGAGTATACCGATCCTCCTGCGATCCAGCCCGGCGCGATTGACCGGATCGACAGCACCGCGGACGACGACGGCCCGGCGACCGCCGGACTCGATCCGGCGGCCGCGATGCGCCGTATCCGAACCGAATTCTTGGCGCGCCTTCCAGACGCCCCGCAGCCCCGCTGGCGCAACAATATGCCAGAGGATGCTGCGGAAGTCCGGCCGCACCGGGCGGTGACCGATAATGAGCGGCCCACAGTCCCATCATTGCACCCCGCATCTGCGACATCTCCGCGGCTCGGAGAACTGAGGTAAACTTGCCCTTCCGATCCCAGCGCGAACCCCTCCGAACGTGGTCTTTTCATCCGTTACCTTTTTGTTCTTCTTCTTGCCTGCGTTCTTGCTCTGCTACGCGCTTCTACCTTTTCGAAATGCGACCCTGCTCCTGTTCAGCTCTTTGTTTTATCTGTGGGGCGAGGGGGTCTTTTTTCTCGTCCTGATCGCCTCCGTCATCATCAATCATCTCGCTGGGCGACAGATCGCGTCCGCATCGCAGGGCCACCGCCGGGTCGCACTGACGCTAGGCCTTATTGCCAACCTCTCCTTATTGTTCTATTTCAAGTACTTTGGTTTCCTCGTTTTCGACATACTCGGTTTGACCGCGTTCGACCCCGCATC
Organism: Thiocapsa sp.; assembly: GCF_022340925.1. Taxonomy (GTDB): domain Bacteria; phylum Pseudomonadota; class Gammaproteobacteria; order Chromatiales; family Chromatiaceae; genus Thiocapsa. Next base: position 16,049 of record NZ_JAJDNA010000107.1, on the reverse strand, counting down.
CGTTCCGCATTTGCCTTTAGGCATCTCATTCTTTACCTTCCAGGCAATCTCCTATCTGATCGATGTATATCGTCGGGACGCACGTCCAGCAGACTCGGTCTGGGATGTCGCGCTCTATATCATGATGTTCCCTCAGCTCATTGCAGGACCCATTGTCCGCTATGCGGCTGTCGCCCGACAGATCCAGCGGCGCACCATCCATTTCAACTACGCGATCCATGGCATTCTGTTCTTCGCCGTAGGACTGAGCCAAAAGGTTCTCATCGCGAATAACGTCGCGGGCGTCGCTGATGGCGTCTTTGCCCTCCCCCAGGCCTCGCTCGATGCTGCGCTCGCCTGGACCGGCACTGTCGCCTACACGCTGCAGATCTACTTCGATTTCGCGGGATATTCTAATATGGCGATTGGCCTCGGTTTACTATTGGGCTTCAAGTTCCCCCACAACTTCAACTACCCATACATCTCGCAGTCCATTACCGAGTTCTGGCGACGTTGGCACATGTCCTTATCCAGCTGGTTTCGTGACTATCTCTACATCCCGCTCGGCGGTAACAGGCATGGCGCGTTGACGACCTATCGGAATCTGCTGGTCGTCTTTCTGCTGTGCGGCCTATGGCACGGCGCAAGCTGGACCTTCGTGGCCTGGGGCCTCTTTCATGGCGCGCTGCTGATCGCAGAACGTGCCGGTTTGTCGCGCGCCCTTACCCTGCTACCTCCGGGACTTCGCCACGCCTATGCGTTGGTGTCAGTCTGCGTCGGATGGGTTTTGTTTCGTGCGGAGAGTTTCGGGCAGGCCGGGCGTTTCCTTGAGCAGATGTTCTTTTTCTCCCCCGGCCCTGCGAGTGCGCCGGGTATGTGGGAGTATGTTTCCACGCAGCAACTCTTCTTTGGCGTACTGGGGGTGATTGCCGCCACTCCGATGGCGCGGCGGGTCGCGACAAGGTTCATCACGGATCGAGACCTGACCGTCACCCGTCGGGCAGCCCATGGGGGTAAGGCGCGCGTCGCCACCGACCTGGGCTTTGCCTTGGTGTTGATCGCCATCTGTGGGGTTTACATCGCGTCTGGCACCTATAACCCATTCATTTATTTCCGTTTCTAGGGAGCTCCCAGATGTCCGCAAAGGGCGCCCGCCGCCGAAAGTATGTCTACGACGCGGAGTCTCGGCTTTTCACCTTGTTCTTGGCCTTTTTTTTCGGTCTCCCAGCACTCCTTATGCCTTTCACCGATGGCGAACTCCGGTCCCGATGGGAGAATCGTCCGCTCGCGAAATTCCCTTCCGATATTCATCGGTCAGGTGAAGCATCCTTTTTCAGAGAGATCGACGCCTATTTGAACGACCATTTCGGATTTGCTCTGGAGATGAATCGGATCTATCGACAAATAGTCTTCTATGTATTTCATGACAGCCCTACGCCCAGAGTCACCCGGGGAGAAGACGGCTTTGTTTTTCTCAACGCCCATGCACCTGGCAAGCCTTTCGACGCTTTCCGCGCTCTTTGCTCTTTACAGGTTGGTGACACAGTTGCAGCCGCTGCTGTCGATTCGTGGAAACACGTCTTTGATTTCTACGCGCCCAGAGTTTCTCGCGTCGCTTTGTTGATCCCACCGAGCAAACCTGCATTGTATCCTGAGAAATTGCCACTTTCGGTCCCGCGGGAGCTCCGAAACACGTGCGCACAATATCGGGCCAGGCTTTCAGTACCAAAAGCCATCTCGGACTGGGGCCAATCATCCGGCGTCCGGATTGTGTACCCGATCGACCGCTTCTTCAAGGAGCGCTTCAATGGAAACTTCTATCCGCGTGAGAACTTTCACTTCAGCGGCGCCAGCGCTCATCTTCTAGCGTCACTGACCTTGGCGTCTTTGGGGATCGAAACGCCCGCTGTTTTTGACCGTTTCACATTGGCAAAGGCGCGTAACGACATGGACCAGGTTATCGGGTTCACGCGATCTTCAACCTTTCCGAGCTTCGATTACACCAGCTTCAAGACGAAGAGGGTATTCCGCGAGCCAGCAGGGGTTCTTCGTTATTATCGCAAGGCGACAGATTTTGGCACCTTGAACACCGGGAATCCATTGTCAGACCGCAACGCCCTGATGATCTCAGACTCATTCGGGGCGTTCCTCGTAGAGCATCTTGCTCCAGGTTATCGATCCCTGATCTATGTCAATACGAATCATCTGGAGCAAGATGAAATGGCTTTGTTTTTTTCGGAATTCATCCAAACACAAAAGGTAGACGACCTTCTCTTCGTCTTTCATGACGGTGCAGTCGGCAGTCGCGGACGCAGCCTCGCGGCCGTCCTGGCTGACGTCGGTCGTCGATGGCCTGTGATCGGCGCGCTTGAATAGGTGACCGGAGGCGGCTCGACGACTGGACGTCCCGGCAGGCCTTACGGACGCCAATGCCGGCAACCGAGGAGAAGCCAACGTTGTTCTGGCGTAGACTTGGGGGTCGCGGGGTTTGAAGCGCCCCCCGAGATGACTCGCGTGCACCCCATTCGGCCCACTGACCGTGACCGCAGTCCGCCGAGCTGGAAGCGCGCCGCGGCCTCGTCCGGTTCTGGGTGTGCCGGCACTGCAATCGGCTTATGGAGCGCTCGTGCCCCGGCGGCACAGGATGTCCGCTACCGGTCTCATCGGGGCTCTCTGCCCCCAAGGGGTCAATGCCTCGTTCGAAGGTGCCTTCTTTATTTTCGCAGAGACCCGGATGGCGCCTTTAGCCAAGGCAAGTCCGTCTCCGCGGTCGATTCGGTCTCTCGATCCAACACCGCCAACCCCGTGGGAGGACGCCATGACACAGCCCCAACAGCGACCGCCTGAGGCGTATCAGCCGGCCGAGCCGGCGAAGCCGGGCATGGGCATCCTGAAGGTCGCGGCCTTGGTGCTGTTGACCGTGGTCATCTCCGTGGCCATCACCGTTTGGTTGATGACCACCTACATCTTTCCGAAAGAATTCAAGCCGGTCGAGCTCACCAGCAAAGAGGAAGCCGTCTTGGAGAAGAAGCTGCAGCGGTTCGGCCTCCAGAGGGAATCGACCGACAAGCCCATCGTGGCGCCTTCCGGCGACGTCGTCGAGGGCAAGCTGCAGCCCGAACCCTACAGTGAGGTCGGGGCCAAGCGCGAGGTCGCCTTCTCCGAGCGCGAGCTGAATGCCTTGCTGGCCAAGAATACCGATCTTGCGGACAAGCTGGCGATCGACCTGGCCGACAATCTGGCAAGCGCCAGACTGCTGTTCCCGATCGACCCTGATTTTCCGGTGCTCGGAGGCAAGACATTGAAGGCATCCGCCGGACTGGAGCTGGCCTATGCCAAGGAGCGCCCAATCGTCATCCTGAAAGGCGCCAGCGTTTGGGGCGTACCGGTTCCCAACGCCTGGCTTGGCGGGCTCAAGAACGTGGACCTGGTCAAGGAATTCGGCGGCCAGGAGGGATTTTGGAAGTCCTTTGCCGACGGCATCGAGAACATTCAGATTCAGGAGGGCAATCTGGTCATCAAGCTGAAGGAGTGAAGGTGCTGCTAGAGATGCTCCCGTTTCCGGATCACCCTCGACCGCGTTCGCGGTCCTCTGAACGGGGAACCGATTCGCCGGTGCGCGAAGACGCGTCGACATCCGCTCGGCCGGATCGAACGCGGCGCCACTGACGACTTGGGTCACGGCACTTCTCTGAGAGCACAGTGCGCCCCATCTCTCCTCCCTGTGGCGAATCATTCGTGCCGTCGAGGGGCACGAGGCCACGACAAATCGGGAGACCATCAGGATGCTGATCGGCGTTCCACGCGAGATTAAGACGCAAGAGTACCGTGTCGGCATGTCGCCCGAGTCGGCGGCGGAAGCGGTGCACCGGGGGCATGAGGTGCTGGTCGAGACCGCGGCCGGCGGCGGGATCGGCGCGAACGATGAGGCCTACCGGGCCGCCGGCGCACGGGTCTGCGAAACGGCGGAGGAGGTCTTCGACCGGGCCGACCTGCTGGTCAAGGTCAAGGAGCCCCAGCCCGAGGAGCGCGCGCGGCTGCGCGCTGGGCAGGTCCTGTTCTGCTACCTGCATCTCGCCCCCGACCCCGTGCAGGCGCGGGATCTGATCGCCTCGGGCGCCGTCTGTATCGCCTATGAGACGGTCACGGACACGCGCGGCCTATTGCCGCTCCTGCGGCCGATGAGCCAGGTGGCGGGGCGACTCGCGATCCAGGCCGGAGCCACCGCCCTTGAGATGGCCCATGGGGGGCGGGGCGTGCTCCTGGGCGGTGTGCCCGGCGTCGCGCCGGGACACGTGCTGATCCTGGGCGGCGGCGTCGTCGGTTTCAACGCCGCACAGATCGCGGTCGGCCTGCACGCGGACGTGACCATCCTGGACCGCGACCCCGCGGTGCTGGATCAGCTCGCGTTGCACTTCGAATCACGCGCACGTGTCGTCCACTCCAACCGGGCAACCCTCGACCGGTATCTTCGGGAGGCCGACCTGGTGGTCGGTGCGGTCCTAGTGCCGGGCGCCGCCGCACCCCGTCTGGTGACGCGCGAGATGCTCGGCTGGATGCGGCCCGGCGCCGTGCTGCTGGACGTCTCCATCGATCAGGGCGGGTGCTTCGAGACCTCGCGGCCGACCACCCACGACCTGCCGACCTTCGTGGTCGACGGCATCGTCCACTACGGCGTCGCCAACATCCCCGGTGCAGTGCCCCATACCTCGACCTACGCGCTGAACAACGCCACCCTGCCCTATGTGCTGGCGCTGGCGGGCAAGGGGTGGCGGGCGGCCATGCGCGACGACCCGCATCTGCGCGATGGCCTCAATGTGTGCGAGGGTCAGGTGACTCACCCGGCGGTCGCCGCAGCCCTGGGCTACGCGTACGTGCCGGCAGAGGACGTCCTGGGAGTCTGTGAGCCCTGACGGCGCCGTTGAGGCCCATCCGTCACCCCAGCATCCAATCAGCCCTGTCTGGGTCGGCCTCGGCGGCGATGCCGGTGTCGGCCCGCTGCCCGGCCGATGCGCCGGGGTGCTGGCGTTTTCCGTCCGGCAAGGAATGCGACGAGCCGGTCGCCGCGCTCGGCACCCGGTCCAACGCCTCCTGACCGTCCGAACAGCGCCCGCATGAGCAAGGTTTCTGCGCCTCGGCGAGTTGCTGTAAAGTTGCCGAGCCCGTTGCGCCACACTCCGGTCAGGGGCCGAACACCGGCCTGAAGGCTTCGTCGACCGGGAGGGTGCCGCCCGCAGACCGACAATCACCTGAGGAGACAAGACATGAGCGATATCCGCTATCCCATTGCAGGACTGGTCCTGATCCTGTCCCTGTGGATTATCTACGACCGCAACAGGGAGACCCCGCCACCGACACCTCCGGCTGAGCAACCGCCCGTTGCGGCTGCGGATGCAGTGGAACCCGCTGCGGCATCGGAGACCAAGAGCCCCGCTGTCGAGCCCGCGCCCGAGCCCCCGTCTGGCTACGCGGCCGGGCGCCTGTCGGCCCTGCCCCCGATGACCCACCCGGAGGACAACCCGGCCACGTCCGCGAAGATCGCGCTCGGCAAGCAGCTCTTCGTCGATCCGCGTCTGTCGGGCAGCGGAAAGACGGCCTGTCAGGGCTGCCACTATCGCCACCTCGGCTGGGCGGACGGCCGCGTCGCTTCGGCGAAGGACAACGGGGAGCTGAACACGCGGCATACGCCATCGCTGTACAACGTCGGCTACCAGACGGCCTGGTACTGGGACGGCCGCGCCACCACGCTCGAGGGACAGGTGCTGGCGGCCTGGAAGGCGCAGATCAACGCGGACCCGGAGCAGGCCACGGCGACCATCCAGGCGATACCCGAGTATGCCGCGCAGTTCGAGGCGGTCTTTGGCGGTCCAGCCACGCCGGAGACGATCGTCAAGGCCCTGGCCGCATATCTGCGGACCAAGAACAGCGACAATACCCCTTGGGACCGCTACGAGATGGGCAATCCCAGCGCCGTGACCCCGGACGCGATCGCCGGCCATGCGCTCTTTGTCGGTAAGGCAGGGTGCGCCGCCTGTCATGCGCCGCCCTACTACGGCAACAGCACCTTCTACAACGTCGGCCTCGAGCACGGGAAGGAGAACCCCGACCCAGGCCGTTTCAACGTGACCAAAGACGAGGCCGACCGTGGGGCCTTCAAGACGCCCTCGCTCCGGTCCGTGGCCCTGAGCGCCCCTTATTTCCACGACGGGAGCCGCGCCACGCTGGACCAGGCGGTCCGCTACATGGCCTCTGGCGGCAACCCGGACCCACGCAAGTCCGAGCTCCTGGTCGACCGCGAGCTGAACGACATCGAGATCTTTCAGATCGTCGCCTTTCTGCGCTCGCTGACAAGCGACGAAACCTGGGACATGCCGGAGATCCCCTGACCTGATCGGGTGTGACGAACGGATACCGACTCCACGACATGCACCCTGTTCGCCCCTCGATATCGATGAGCGCCGACGCCAGCGTCCGTCTTGGGCGCTGGTGTGACGACCGCCGGGACGGCCTGCCGATCAGCTTCCACCGACCCGCGATCAACCCCGCGGTGACCATGCAGAGTCCATCCCGCCCGCCCGGCATTGCTTGCGGGTGCCCGCCCTGCACAACCAGCCACGGACACCAGCCACCATGATCCGTCTTGGTCCCCTCGGCCTGCTGCTGCTCTATGCGCTGAGCGCCCCGCTGCTTCGCCACCTGGGGGCGGCTGATCGAGCCGCTGTCCACCCGAAGAGCGGCAGTTTGACCTTGCCCTCAGACTCGTCACTGGCTGAAATACCGGGGCATGGAGGCGCCTATGACCAATCAGACGCTTCACCCTGTGGGTGAGAGCGAAGGCAGAGAGTCGGGGCCGGTGCTCGATGAGCCCTGGATTCTCGGCGCCGACGTCACGGTCAAGCCACTCGATGGCCACCAGGAAGGAGCGGTGAAGGGGTACAAACCCACATCAGCCGGGGCGGCCATCGCACAGCTTACAAGTCCAGCGCCCCGGGCTGTGGGAGCTGCTCGGGCGTCTGCCGCGGGCGCACTGGCCGGCGCTGCTGCGCGGGGATCGTGACTGGGGCAGCGAGGCGAACATGGCCCGGGCCGAGCAGGACGGGATTCCCTTCCTGTTCAAGTTGCGCCTGACCCGAGGGGTCAAGAAGACCATCGAGCGTCTCATCCGGGCGCGTCCTGCTCTCGCGTGCCCTGGTGAAATAACTCGGGGGACGCCAGCTACGCGGACCGCCCGCGCTCCCCGCCCCGTCGTAGACGATTCGTCGCTCCCGTCCCGTGCGCCTCGCGGCCGGCGAACGGCCCGCGATAGGGGTAAGCTGGCGCGCTTAGGCTAACCGGCCCCGCCTGCGCTCGACATGGGCCTGGCGTACTTCGGAAACATCGCATCGAACCTGGGCCTGAGCTTCTCATGGTGCTGATGTGAGGTGTCGCGAAGGTCCAACTCGTAACGCAACACAGCCAGCTCAAAAAGCTGGCGCAGTTGCCGCGCGTCCACCTCATAGGAGTGGTCTGTGTCTTTTAGTTGCCGGATGACCGTCTCCATTCCGCGAGCCAGGATGAAGTTGTAGGTCGTGACGCAACCGTTCTTGTCTCTCCTCTCGGAATGGAGACCGCATCCGTCCAGAAGGGCATTCCGCAGCTGGTACAGCAGCTCCGCGTTGAGCGAGGAGAAGCCGAGATAGCGCTTCGTGAAGCGCTTGAAGCGCTTGCGGCCTTTTGAGAAGCGGCCGTCGCCGCGCGTCTGATCCGTACCGACGAGGAACTGACCAAGTAGGTCTATGCCCGCCAGGATCGCCATCGTGCCCGGTCGGATTGCTTCCCGGTCGATGGGGGCACCGGTGGCCTGATCGATCGCATCGATCCGCGCTCCGGTATTGGGGTCAAATCCGAAACAAGTGTCGATGTCCCGCCGCAAGAGATACAGGCAGCTGACTGTCTCGCCGGGAGACGCAGGCGCTGCTTCACGGGGGCTGCGAAAGAACCAATCAAGCTCCGACATGTCTGCTCCTCTGCGTTGCGCTTACGGGGCTCGCCATTGAGCTGCTCCTCGAGCCGGTTGGCATGGCCCCAGCCAAACGGCTTGTGCTTGATTCTACCCCTGACAGATCGTCAGTCGGACAAGCTCAACGGAAGGCATTCCACGCGCCCGCATTTTGTCTGCAGAGGTGCAGCAGGTCGCCCATGGGTCCGCGGTCCCCGTGACACCCCCGGTAAGGGATTTGGCTTATATACCCATCGCATGTGGGTTTTCCGGTCAGCAAGGTGCGTCGATCGCGCCCGAAAGCCAGACGCGACGAGGAATAGCCGGCTCTATTGCGAGGAGTCGCAACGCCGCTGTCGGGCACAAGAGACGTGCATCGCGGCGGAAAATCCCGATGCGACGGGTCTACATTTGCCCCGGACCGGCCGAGTGGCGTCTCGGGCGTGATTCGGCCCCAGCTCGCCCCCATGCTACTTCTGGATGGGCATGACTCACCCCTGCGCTCTGCAGGCGCCTCGACGGCGCCAGGGGACCCGGGCCGGCCGGAAACCGACGAGGAGAGATCGAATGCAAGGTGAGTTCGTCCGCTCGGAATCGAGCTTCAGGAGCTGGGTCACCGCAGACGGAGCACCCGGCCCGACGGGGGAAGGCGGCTTTCCGGCCGAGCCCGGTCGGTATCATCTCTATGTATCCTATGCCTGCCCCTGGGCCCATCGGACCCTGATCGTGCGGGCATTGAAGGGGCTGGAGGACGGCATCCGGGTCTCCGTCGTCCATCCGGTGATGCCGCCCGAGAGCTGGACCTTCAGGGACGACTACCCGGGTGCCACAGGGGATCGCGTCGAGGGCTTCAAGACGCTCGGTGAGCTCTATCGACAGGTCGAGCCCGGGTTCAGCGGCCTGGTCACCGTTCCCGTGCTCTACGACACCCGCCGCCGGACGATCGTGAACAACGAGTCATCGGAGATCATCCGCATGCTCAATCGCGCCTTCGATGCCTGGGGCCGGGGCGACCTGGATCTCTACCCGGAGCCCCTGCGGGCCGAGATCGACGCCATCAATGCCGAGGTCTACGAGAAGGTGAACAACGGGGTCTACCGCGCCGGTTTCGCGACCACACAGGCGGCCTACGAGGCGGCCTTCGACGCCTTGTTCGAGATGCTCGACGCGCTCGAGGCACGCCTGGCCCGGCAGCGATACCTGATGGGGATCCGGCCCACGGAGGCGGACTGGCGGCTGTTCACGACCCTGGTCCGATTCGACGCCGTCTATTACGGCCACTTCAAATGCAATCGCCGGCGTCTGATCGACTACCCGAGTCTATGGGCCTACACACGAGAGCTGTACCAGATGCCGGGCATCGCCGGGACGGTGCACATGGACCACATCAAGACCCACTACTACGCCAGTCACCGTCACATCAACCCCACGGGGATCGTCCCGAAGGGGCCCGAGCTCGACTTCAACGCTCCGCACGAGCGGGCGCACCAATCCGGCTGACCCGAGCGGGGTCGGGGTCCTGGTCGGCCGTTTCGCCGATTCCTGCTGCGCCGCGCCGACTGCAGGCGCCCGTCCGTGCCACCGGATTCCGGCCTCCGTGCCGGCTTGACGGCGAATTGATGCCTGCGACCGCGCGCGGAACGAGACACAGGGAGTGACGAGCGCCGCGGGCTCCCTGCGGACTCACTCGTCCCGCGGGGGGTCCAGACCGATCGGGCTGTACTGGATGCGCACGGACATCCAAAAGGCATAGGCCATGAGGACCAGCAGGAATCCGGCGATATCGAGGATCGAGAAGACGCGCTCCTGATCGACGACGAACCAGATGGCGGCCAGGACCACCCCGGTGAAGAGGATAGCCAGCACGTAGAGCGGGGCCAGGCCCATGCGCATGGCCTGGAGGTGCTGGTGGATATGCTGCTCGCGGTTTTCGGCGGCGGCGCGCGCGCGCGCGGCGACCACGGTGCGCCGATGGGTGAGCGCCTGATAGACCAGCCAGGCGCCGATGAGGACGCACACGGCTCCGAGATAATATTTCATCGCTTCGCTACCTCGATCATCAGCTGTGTGGCGGTGGCCTCGATGCCACCCCGTTTCGGATCCTACTCGCGCTTCGAGGACGCGACAAGCGAGGCCGGACCTGCCTCGCCCTTCCCCCGCGACAGGCGTGTCGGCCCCGGCTTCAGACTCGGATGATCCCTGCCTCCAGCACGCCGATGACGATGAGATAGATGCCGACCACGTAGTTCAGGATCGTCGGCTTGATCAGGATCACCACCCCGGCGACCAGAGCGATGACCGCCTGGGGCCTGACACTCTGGCCCTGGAAGAACACCAGGAGTCCGAGCACCCCGACGGCGAGCAGGTAGATGGAGAGCGCATAGCTCAGGACACGGGGAACGAGCAGGATGACCACGCCCGCGACGATGGCGAGCACGGACTGCAGCGGCCAGTTCGTGAGGAAGGCTGGAATCTCCATGCCCATGAATCAGCATCCCCTCAGGTGCCCGGCGGCGGGGTGAGATAATCCAACACCCCGTCCATGAGCGCGTTCGACTCCGTGTAGACGTCGGCCCCCGCGGCACGGATGGCGGCTTCGGTCTGGATCCAGGGCGCGGCCACCAGCTCGTCCCGGCAGTGGTCAATCAGGGCCGCGGCGCTCTCGGGCGTAGCCTCGAGATGGAACTGCAGGCCGATGACGTGGCGTCCGATCTGGAAGGCCTGATTGGCACAGGCGGCGCTGCTCGCCAGCCGGACGGCTTCGGGCGGCAGATCGAAGGTCTCGCCGTGCCAGTGGAAGACCCGGCTTTCGCACGGGAATCTGAAGCAATCGGCCGATGCACCGGTGCCGCCCGGGACCGACCAGACCGGAAACCAGCCGATCTCCTTCTCCGCATTCGGATAGACCCGCGCCCCGAGTGCGCTGGCAATCATCTGCGCACCGAGGCAGACGCCCAGCATGGGCACCCGGCGCGCCACCAGCTCGCGCAGGAACGCCTTCTCGGCGCGGAGCCAGGGCAGCTCGGCCTCGTCGTTGACGCTCATCGGCCCGCCCATGGCGATGACCAGGTCGATGCCGTCGGGCGCCGGCAGGTCGGGGTCGGCATAGAAGCGCGTGTAGCCGAGGGTCGCACCCCGTGCGGCGAGCCAGGGCCGCATCGAGCCGATGTCTTCGAACGGGACATGCTGCAGGACCTGGACCTTCATGGACGGCTCCGCCGGCGCAGTCGATCAGCCCTGGAGTCTAGCATGGCGCACGCGCGACAGGATCCGCCCGCCCCTCGCTGACCGCTTCGCGCGCGGCGAAGCAAACGATAACCAACCGAGCCAGTCTGAGATTTGTCAATGCGCGCCGTTTGCCTGCCCCCTAGACTGTGCCGTCAACCGATCCTGAATCTCCGAGGGCGTTCGGGGACCTCGCATCGCTGCGACCGACACCTCCCGACGTGTCTCGACCCAACCGGAGCCAGACCATGCCGCACCCTTCCCCGATCAGAGCACTCCCGCCAGGACAGGCCGAAGCGGTTTCTTACTGGCTGTGGGCTCCGGTGCTGGCGACGACGACGCTGCTCGCCGTCCTGTTGTTCGCGCCCACCCCACCCGTCCTCTGAGGCGCAACACCGGGAGTCCGCATGCATACGCAGAGTCTGCAGCCGAGTCGGCTCGAGCACTTTCCGATCTCCTTCTTCGCCATGGTGATGGGCCTCTCCGGCCTGACCATCGGCTGGGAGAAGGCTCAAAAGGTCCTCCAACTCGACCTGGGCATCACCCCCTGGCTGGTCGGCGCAACCGCAACCTTGTTCGTCATCCTTGCGCTCACCTACTTGACCAAGCTCGCGTTCTACCGGCAGGCGGTGGTCCAGGAGCTGCGGCATCCGGTCAAGCTCAACTTCTTTCCAACGATCTCGATCAGCCTGCTGCTGCTGTCGATCGCCTTTCTGCCGTTGATCCCCGTGGCAAGCCAAGCCTTGTGGCTGGCAGGCACCGCGCTGCACCTGGTGTTCACCCTGTACGTCGTGAGCGTCTGGATCCACCATGAGCATTTTCAAGTCCATCACATGAACCCGGCCTGGTTCATCCCCGCGGTCGGCAATGTGCTGGTTCCGGTGGCGGGAGTGCCGCTGGGGTACGCGGACGTCTCCTGGTTCTTCTTCAGCATCGGCATGCTCTTCTGGCTGATCCTCATGACGATCATCTTCTATCGGGTGCTGTTCCATAACCCGATCGAGGAACGACTGATGCCGACCCTCTTCATCCTGATCGCGCCGCCCGCGGTCGGCTTCATCGCCTACTCGCGGCTGGTCGGCGACCTGGACCCCTTCGGGCGGGTGCTGTACTTCGGCGGACTCTTCCTGACCCTGCTGCTGTTCACTCAGGCAGGCCGGTTCCTGAAGCTCGGCTTCTTCCTCTCCTGGTGGGCCTATTCGTTCCCGCTCGCGGCGATCAGCATCGCCAGCCTGCTCATGTTCGAGCAGTCAGGGCAGGACCTCTACCGCTATCTGGGCGTCGGTCTGCTGACACTCTTGACGGGGATCGTCGCCTTCCTGCTCGCACGCACCGCCGTGGCCGTGCGCCGTCAAGGGATCTGCGTGCCCGGACATTGAACCACCACGACAGGCTCCATGCCAACGGCCGAGGGGATCGACCCCCATCGGTCACGACGACCCGAATCGATTCTGCGCTCGAGGAGCAACCATGTCCGACACCGCCCCGCTGGTGCGATCGAAGCCCGGCCTCGCCCTGCTGTTTCTCATCCTCTCGTTCTCGGCCGGTCTGCTGCTGGTCTACAGCCGGGCACCGAATCAGCCGCCGGCCGCGGCGCCCGGCGAAACCGGCGGCGGTCCCGCGACGCCGTCGACCACATCGGACGGACGACCGGTCACCGAGTTGGACCTGGATGCCGCATTGACGGCCGTCCGGATCCAGTTGGCCGATGCCCAGACCCGGATCCTCAGACTCGAGCACGCGCTCGCAAGCATGCGCGCGCAGGCGCAGGGGGACGGGAGATGAGCGGTGCCCCTCCCCAGAGCAGCCCGCCGAGCTCCTGACCTGCAGGGGCTCTGCGGGAGCGGCACGCCTGGCCGACAACCCATGTGCGGTAGCTTCGGTGCGCGGGTATAGAATAGGGGCGGCCCCTCCCATCGATGCCGTGCCGCCATGCTGGAGATCGAGAACCTCACGAAGCGTTTCGACGCCGCCTTCGATCGCCCCCTGTTCGAGCGGGTCTCCCTGCGCCTGTCGCCCGGGGAGTCGGTCGCCGTCATGGGCGAGTCCGGTGTTGGCAAGTCGACGCTGCTCAATTGCATCGCCGGCCTGGAACCGGTCGACGGCGGCTGCATCCGCCTGCGCGACATGGATCTGACGACCCTTGACGAGGATGCCTTCGCGCGCCTGCGTCGTCGTCAATTCGGCTTCGTGTTCCAGGCATTTCATGTCCTGCCGCACCTCACGCTGGCCCAGAACGTCGCCCTGCCACTGTGGCTGCTCGACCTGGACGAGGCCGCTGCCGACCGGCGTGCCCGGACCATGCTCGGGCGGGTGGGTCTCGAGGAGCGGGCGGACGACTGGCCGCGCCACCTGTCCGGCGGAGAGATGCAGCGCGTGGCCATCGCCCGCGCGCTGGTGCACGGGCCGGCGCTCGTGCTCTGCGACGAGCCGACCGGAAACCTCGACCCCGAGCGGGCCGTCGGGGTGCTCGATCTCTTGTTCGAGAGTATCCATACCGCCGGCGCCATCGGCATCCTGGTCACCCACTCGCCGACGGCGGCGGCCCACGCCGACCGGATACTGCGTCTGACCCGGGGCGGATTGATCCCGGAGCCGATGTGATCGGCATCAGCCCCGCACTGTGGCATGTCTTCCTGGCAAGCCTGTGGCGCCGCCGCCTGGCCACTGCGCTCTCGCTGCTGGCGATCGCGCTGGGGGTAGCCCTGGGGTTGGCGGTGCAGCTCATCCACTCCGCCGCACTCGACGAGCTCGGCCGCGGCATGCGCCTGCTGAACGGCGAGGCCGATCTTCAGGTCGTGGGGCCGCGGCTCGGTTTCGACGACGTCCTCTATCCGCGGCTGGCCCTCCGGCCCGAGGTCGCCGTCGCGAGCCCGGTCCTGGAGATCGAGGCCCGTCTGCCCGGTCGGGACGAGACCCTGCGTGTCTTCGGGATCGATCTGTTCCGCGTCGGCGGGGTCACCCCATCGCTGCTGCCGGCAGCCGAGGCCCCGGGCGATGACGAGGCCGGCGCCTCGTCCCGGGCGGGAGACCGCCTGGCAGCACTGCAGCCCGACGCCCTGTTTCTGAGCCCCGCCGCATCGTCGCGCCTGGGGCTCGCATCGGCTGGTCCGCTTGCGGTCCAGGTGGGCATTCGCGAGGCGCACCTGCGCATCGCCGGCTCGGTCCCGGGCGCCGGGGTCGGCCAGGTGCTGGGCGTGATGGACATCGCCGCGGCCCAGCAGGTCTTCGACCGGATCGGTCGGCTGAGCCGCATCGACCTCCGTCTCGCCGCCGGGATCGAGCGCGAGCCGGCCCGCCGGAGCCTGGCCGACGGGCTGCCGCCCGGCGTCACCATCCTGACCCCGTCGGATGCGGAATCCGAGACCCTGGGCCTCTCGCGCGCCTATCGGGTCAACCTCACCATGCTGGCGGCCATCGCCCTGCTGACCGGCGGTTTCCTGGTCTTCTCGGCGCAATGGCTCGCGGTCGTGCGCCGCCGCCAGGACTTCGCCTTCCTGCGCGCGCTCGGGCTCGACCGCACCAGCCTGCGGCGCGGCCTGCTTGCCGAGGGCGCCACGCTCGGGCTGATCGGCGGCCTGGTCGGCGCCGTCCTGGCCTATCTGATGACCGCGCTCGCCTTCCGGGTGATCGGCGGGGACCTGGGCGCCGGCTTCTTTCGGGATGTCACCCCGGAGGTCCGCCTCCAGCCCCGACTGACCCTTGCCTATCTCGTCCTGGGGGTGCTCGCGGGCCTGGCCGGCGCCTGGCTTCCGGCACGCGAGGCGGCGCGGATGCTGCCCGCCCGCGCCCTGCGGGCCGGTGACGAGGCCGAGGTCTATCGGGCGCGCGCGCATTGGGGCGCGGCCCTGACCGTCCTCGCCCTGGCGGGTCTGCTCAGTCTCCTGCCGCCGCTCGACGGCGTTCCGGTGTCCGGCTATCTGGCGATTGCCCTGATTCTGATCGGCGCCGTCCTCGCGCTGCCGGGGACGACGCCCTGGGCGATGCGCCTGCTGACGGGGCGCCGCTCGACCCTGGTGCGGCTGGCGCGCGCGCGCCTGGCGGCCGCGCCTGGCCAGGCGGTGGTCGCCGGGGCCGGGGTCGTCGCCAGCGTCGCCTTGGCGGTGTCGATGGCAATCATGGTCGCCTCCTTCCGTGATTCGCTGGATGCCTGGCTGGGCCGGATGCTGCCGGCCGATCTCTATCTGCGTGCCTCCGAGTCCACCGCGAGCGGCTTCCTGGATCCCGCGTCGGTCGCCCAGGTCGCCGCCTTGCCGGGCGTGGTCTCGGTGCGCCCGGTCCGCTTCGAGACGCTCCGGCTCGCCGGGGTGCAGGGGGCAATCGCGCTGATCGCGCGCCCCGTGCACGGCAGCTCCGGTCTGCCGCTGGTCGCCGGGACGATCCAGCCGGTCGGCGGGCCGGACCCGCTCCCGCCGACCTGGATCTCTGAGGCCATGGCCGACCGGCTGCGTCTGGGGGTCGGCGATCGGCTGGACCTCCCGGTCGGCGATCGGGCGCGGCCCTTCCGGATCGCCGGCATCTGGCGCGACTATGCACGCCAACAGGGCGCGATCGTCATCGAGCTCGAGGATTTTCGGTCCTTCACCGGCGACAGCCGCACCAACGACCTGGGTCTCTTCCTCGAGCCGGGGACCGGGCCGGAGACGGTCATGACGGCGATCCGCGCGACGCTCGGCGAGCGGGTCAGCGAGATGATCCTGCCCGGGGAGCTGCGTACCATGATCCTCGGAGTTTTCGACCGCACCTTCCTGGTGACCTATGTGATGGAGGCGGTGGCGATCCTGATCGGCCTGTTCGGCATCAGCACCACCTTCGCCGCACTCGCCGCCAGCCGGCGCAGGGAATTCGGGATCTTGCGCCACCTGGG
>NZ_JAJDNA010000102.1 GCF_022340925.1 Thiocapsa sp. | reverse complement strand
GGCTAATGGGCACCTTAAAGGGTTCTGAGGCGTCCGTGCGGGGCAAGGATGCCGCGCCGTTTTCAGTCACCTCAGTGACTGACAATCGGAGCAACGCGGAAATCGCATTTTCGGTTTGCGTCTTGAAGAATCGCAGGGAAGGCAATTTTCAAGGTCCCCTCGAGAGCATCCCGCGCGTGACATCCTCTCTGCACGGAACGACGCTGTTCCAAGTCGACTCAGACACATTCTCTCCGGCCCCCGCAGCGGCCGGCTCCCCGGTCTGTGACAACGGAGTGGCCCACAGGGAGGACCCCGACCCGGCCGGGGTGGCACGGTACCAGCTTTAAAGCGAGAACCGTTACTCCCGCCCCGGACGGGACAGTTGATGGTCGGCGCCACCTTGGGTTCGTGACCTGAAGACCCCCGATGTCTCGTCAGGGCGAACAGAGCGCTGGTAACGAGCATGAGCGGCGTGCTCGTGACGAGTCCTGAAACCGACCCCATTTGACCTCGATCAATTTCTCTACAACTTGTTTAACACATGATCTGGTTGGCGCTATAGTCTGCACCACAAGATATAGTGGACACGGACGAGAGACGCCGCCATGGGACACCTCCAGAACACGCTGTCGACCCTGCCCCTTCGGGTGCGCAAACGCGACGGGGTCGAGGTTCGCTTCGATGCATCCAAGATCGAGTCGGCGATCCTGCGGGCCGGACGGGCCAGCGGGGAATTCGCCGCGCCCGAGGCGAGCCTCCTGACAGCCCAGGTGGTCAAGGTGCTGGCCCATCGCTACGGCGCGGACCGCCTGCCGGACATCGAGGGCATACAGGACGTGGTGGAGCAGACGCTGATCAGCGCCAACCACTTCGAGACGGCCCGCGGCTATATCGTCTACCGCGAGCAGCACAAGAAACTGCGCGACGACCGGCGGACCCTGGTCGACGTCGGCGGCTCGATCAATGAGTATCTCGACCGCTCCGACTGGCGCGTGGCGGCCAACGCCAATCAGGGCTACTCGCTCGGCGGTTTGATCCTGAACACCTCGGGCAAGATGATCGCCAACTACTGGCTGGGCCACGTCTACCCGCCCGAGATCGGCCGGGCGCATCGCGAGGGCGACATCCATATCCATGACCTCGACATGCTCTCCGGGTACTGTGCCGGCTGGTCGTTGCGCACACTGCTGGCCGAGGGGCTCAACGGCATCCCGGGCAAGGTCGAAGCGGGGCCGCCCCGGCACATGTCCTCCGCGGTCGGGCAGATCGTCAACTTTCTCGGCACGCTGCAAAACGAATGGGCGGGCGCCCAGGCCTTCTCGAGCTTCGACACCTACATGGCACCCTTCGTGCGCGTCGACGGGCTGGGCTATCCTCAGGTCAAGCAGGCGGTCCAGGAGCTGATCTACAACCTGAACGTGCCGTCGCGCTGGGGCTGCCAGACCCCCTTCACGAACCTGACCTTCGACTGGGTCTGTCCGGAGGACCTGCGAGGACAGGTGCCGGTGATCGCGGGTGTCGAGCAGCCCTTCACCTACGGTGACCTCCAGGCCGAGATGGACCTGATCAACCGGGCCTATATCGAGGTGATGACCGAGGGCGATGCCAAAGGCCGGATCTTCACCTTCCCGATCCCGACCTACAACATCACGCCGGATTTCGTCTGGGACAGCGAAAACGCGGATCGTCTGTTCCAGATGACGGCAAGGTACGGCCTGCCCTATTTTCAGAACTTCTTGAATTCGGATCTGTCGCCGAAGATGGTGCGGTCCATGTGCTGCCGACTGCAGCTGGACCTGCGCGAGCTCCTCAAGCGCGGCAACGGGCTGTTCGGGTCCGCCGAGCAGACCGGCTCGCTGGGTGTCGTCACCGTCAACTGCGCCCGCCTCGGCTTCACCCATCGCGGCGACGAGGCCGGTCTGCTGGCCCGGCTCGACACGCTCCTGGACCTGGCGCGCAACAGCCTGGAGATCAAACGCAAGGTCATCCAGCGCCACATGGATGCCGGGCTCTTTCCCTACACCAAGCGCTACCTGGGCACCCTGCGAAACCACTTTTCCACGATCGGCGTGAACGGCATCAACGAGATGATCCGGAATTTCACCCACGATGCCGAGGACATCAGCACCAACCGCGGCCATGCCCTGGCCTGCCGGCTGCTGGACCACGTGCGCGCACGCATGGTCGAATTTCAGGAGTCGACCGGAAACATGTATAACCTCGAGGCCACACCGGCGGAAGGAACCACCTACCGCTTCGCCCGCGAGGACAGGAAGCGCTTTGCAGACATCATTCAGTCCGGCACGCCCGATGCGCCGTACTACACCAACAGCTCCCAGCTTCCCGCAGGCTATACGGACGACCCCTTCGAGGCGCTCGCCATGCAGGAGGCACTGCAGGGCAAGTACACCGGTGGGACCGTGCTGCACCTCTACATGAGCGAGCAGATCTCATCGACGGATGCCTGCAAGCGTCTGGTCCGACGCGCACTGGAGGGCTTCAGGCTTCCCTATATCACGGTCACGCCCGTCTTCTCGATCTGCCCCAAACACGGGTATATCGCTGGCGAGCACGAATTCTGCCCGGTGTGCGATCGCGAGCTGATCGCGCGCAAGACCGTCGAGCTGGAGCAGACCGCGGCCTAGCCGGACCAAGCACCGCACCGATCAGGAACGACCGATCCCGGAAAGAGACGAAGACACTCGCTGAAAAGGAGCAAGAGAGCATGATCGACCAGGGAATCGAGCTGAAGGACGAAGAACGGACCCGTTGCGAGGTCTGGACCCGCGTGATGGGCTATCACCGCCCGGTCTCGGCCTTCAATGCCGGCAAACGAGCCGAGCACGCCGAGCGCCGCTATTTCACCGAGACGCCCTGCGATACGAGGACCCGGCGGCCGGGTCGGGCGGCGGCCTAGGACAGTGAGCCCGCCACTGTCCGCCGCGTCAGCGGCTGAACATGCAGAAAAGCGGAAACGGTGTCTTCGCTTTCAGTGAGACCCGGATCCCCGAGGCACAGGGACGTGCCATTCCCCAGGAACGCCAGTGACACCAGACGAGGGCGCCGCCTCTTTTCTACGGAGGCTGTTTTCGGCCAGACAGGGCTGGTGGGACGCCCCCTCGAGCCGAGAGAACCGCGAGGGGTGGGACATGAGCGATGAATAGAACGACGCACGCCCGCTCCGGGGCCCCTCGGCTGCGCGTCGGCGGCCTGCTGCCCTTGACGACGATCGACTATCCGGGCGAGCTCGCCGCCGTTGTCTTCTGCCAGGGCTGCCCTTGGCGCTGCCGCTATTGCCAGAATGGCTCCCTGATCGGTTCGGCTGCCGAGTCGCCCATCCCCTGGCCCGAGGTCATGGCCTTTCTGGAACGCCGGCGAGGTCTGCTCGACGCCGTGGTCTTCAGCGGCGGCGAGCCGACCCTCCAGTCCGGGCTGCCCGCTGCCATGCGCGCGGTCAGGGGCCTCGGCTTCAAGGTCGGCCTGCATACGGCCGGGCCTTATCCGAGCCGTCTGGCCGCCATCCTCCCGCTGCTCGACTGGGTCGCCCTGGATATCAAGGCGTTGCCGGCCGACTACGGGGCGATCACCGGCGTGGCCGGTTCCGGCGCGCGGGCCTGGGAGAGCCTGCGCGTCCTTCAGGCCGCCGGGGTCGACCTGGAGGTGCGCACCACCGCTCTGCCCGGGTGGGGGCCGGACGACCTGAGGCGATTGGCCGCCGCCCTGGCACGGGCCGGTGTTTCGCACTATGCGGTGCAGGCCTGCCGGACCCGGCAGGTCCTCGATCCAACCCTCCCCGCGCCGAACGTGCCCCTCGAGCGCTTGGCCACTTCGATCGATCTGCAACCCTTCACCCAGCTCACCCTGCGCGCGGAGTGAATCGGTGCGCGCCCCGATTCAGAAGCCGAATCCGGAGCGGGTCGGTTTGTCTGTAGGCGGGGCCCACCCCATGTCGGTCAGGGATGGAACCGATTTCCGGTAACGTGAGGATCGCATGCGCGACATTCTGCTGATCGATAACGGCTCCAAGCAGGCCGAAGCGACAATCAGTCTCAGGCGCATCGCCCTAGCGCTCGGCGATCGTCTCGGTGAGGCGGTTCATCCGGTCTCGCTGCTGCACGCCGACACGGTCCCGGCGGACGCGTTGGAGGGCCGTCCCGCGGAGACCTTCGAGCCCTTGCTGCGCCGTCGACTCGCTCAGGGCGTCCGGGACTTTCTGCTCGTCCCGCTCTTCTTCGGACCCACCCGCGCCATCAAGGTCTTCGTGCCGGAACGTATCGCCGCGCTGCAAGCAGGGTATGGGCCCTTCGCGGTGCGGCTGGCACGGGAGCTCTGTCCCCTTCCGGAGGGCGAGCCCGGGTTGGTGGAGATCCTGCTCGACCACATCGGGCAGGTGGCAACGGCACAGGGCATCGAGCCGCGGCGTGTACTTCTGGTCGACCATGGGTCTCCGGCCCCCGCCGTCACTGCGGTGCGGCGCTGGCTCGGCGAGCGGCTCGCCTGGCGGCTTGGGCCGGGCACTCAGCTCGAGGAGGCCGCGATGGAACGACGCGGCGGCACCGAGTACGACTTCAACGGGGATCTGCTCGAAGACCGGCTGGACGCGCTTGCGAGCCTGGATCCCAGCACCCCCGTCATCTTGTCGATGCTGTTCCTCTCGCCCGGCCGGCATGCAGGGCCGGGTGGGGACATCGCCGAGATTTGCGGCCGGATCGAGCGGCTCCATCCATCCTTTCGGATCTATCCATCACCCCTCGTCGGGGGCCACCCGCGACTCGTCCACATACTCGCCGACCGGGTCGCCGAGATGGAGAACGCGAGGCCTGCGCCGCTGGCTTGAGGAGTCCATACAAGACGCTGATTGATTGGCGATCCTGATCGAATTTGATCTGATAGCAATCCCCTAAGCTCTGCAGGTCCAACCTCTCCCTCTGAAAGCCGATGTCGGGATTCCCGCCCCCCCTACCGAGCATCCTTGCGTTCATGGGCTGGGTCGCGCTCGTGGTCCTGCTGCTCAACGCGCTCCTGTGGCTGCTTCAACCGGGCATGGTCTTCTACCCCACCCGCACTCTCCAGGCGACACCAAACGATTGGGGCTTCCCGTTCGAGGACGTCGAGCTCACCACCACGGACGGGGTCCGGCTGCACGGCTGGAATATCCCCCACCCGCGGGCGACCCGGACCCTCCTCTTCTTTCACGGCAATGCGGGCAACATCAGCCACCGCGGCGACTCGATCGCCATCTTTCGACGGTTGGGGCTGTCGGTGCTGATCATCGACTACCGAGGCTATGGCAACAGCGAGGGAAAGCCGAGCGAGGCCGGGCTTTACCTGGATGCCTCCGCCGCATGGAGCCATCTCGTCAGCGAACGCGGGATCGCCCCGGGGCAGATCATCCTGTTCGGTCGTTCGCTGGGTGCGAGCGTGGCCGCGGACCTCGCGTCGCGTGTTAACCCAGGCGCGCTGGTCCTGGAATCGGCCTTCAGCTCTGCGCGCGATCTGGCGCGCCATCTCTACCCCGTGCTCCACCCCGCTGTCTGCCTTCGCTTCGACTTCGATGCGGCGAGACGGCTTGCTCGAGCGCGATGTCCGGTCCTGGTGATGCACAGCCGGGACGACGAGATCATCCCCTACGCCCTTGGACGACGGCTGTTCGAGGCCGCCCCGTCGCCGCGCCGGTTCCTCGACCTGGTGGGCGACCACAACGCCGGCTTTCTCGCCAGTCAGCCCGCTTATGAGCTGGGCCTGGCGGCCTTCATCGCCGCCCTGCCCCCGATCGACGCGGCCGAAGCGAGTGACGGGCCGGCCCGAACCCGTTAGGATGCGCCCGCTAACCCGACAGCAGGATGCCGAACCATGCGAGACGATAAGACGAGAGACCGAAACGAGGACCGCTCGAGCGAGGAGATCACCGTGCCGGCCGGCAACTTGGTCGACAAGGTCAAGGATCTCATCCATGAAGGCAATGTGCGCCGGGTCGTCGTGCGCCGCCCGAGCGGGGAGGCGCTGGTGGAGATCCCGTTGACCGCGGGTGTGGGAATCGCCGGCCTGCTGACGCTGCTCGCGCCCGTGTTCGCCGCGCTCGCGGCGATGGCCGCCCTGATCGCGCAATTCCGGGTCGAGATCGAACGGGAACGCGATCGGCCCGGGCGACTGGTGAATCCGTCTGACCGCGACGAAGACTGACCCGTCGAGCAACAGCCCGACCCACGCCTGGTGATGGCGACCTCTCACCTCTTCGAGATCGATATTGAGAGAGCTTATGAAAGAACTCAAGAAAACAGCTGACTATACAGTCTTCCAAAAGAGCTCCGGCCGCTATGCGGTACGCGGCAAGAACAAGCAGTGGCTGCACGGTGAAGAGAAAGAGCAAGTGCTGCTCGCCGAGCAGCTGATCACGCGCCTCCGGCCCAAGGCGCCGGCAGCGACCGAGGAGACGGCTGCGCCCGAAGCGTCCGCGGCGGCGGAGTAGCCGAACTCCCGGCGTGGCCTCTGGACACCATCCCGAAAGAGGCCGACAGACGAACGGGGGTCTCTCGTCCCAACTCGGTTCGGGGCGGGTTTGCGCCAATAGAGGGCCCATCACCGCTTGGCTCGGCAATGGGGAGCATGATCGAGGCGACAGACTCTCGGAAGGCTCTATGTTCAGGCACTTCGGTGCCTGAACGTGCTGGGGCCTCCTGCCCCGGACGGGACACGTTGAAGACTTCAGCGTTTCGCAGGGCGCTGACGAGATCCCCCCGTCCTCGATGTCCGAGAAGCAATGGATCCGAACGCCCCTCACCAACGCGACGTCCTGTCCCAAACGCTGCCGATCGACGCGGTCCTCGGTGCGCTGCGCGCCGCTCTGAGCCGCGGCCACGCCGTGCTTCAGGCACCGACCGGCTCTGGTAAATCCACGCGAGTTCCGCTTGCCCTGCTCGACGAGGACTGGCTCGCCGCGCAGCGTATCCTCATCCTCCAGCCCCGCCGTCCCGCCGCACGCATGATCGCTGCGCGCATGGCCGAGCTCCTGGGTGAGCCGCTGGGCGGGCGCGTCGGTTACCAGATCCGTTTCGAGCGCCGGATCGGCCGCCGAAGCCGCATCGAGGTGATGACCGAGGGACTTCTGACCCGACGCATCCAGCTCGACCCCGCGCTCGAGGGGGTCGGCCTGGTCATCTTCGACGAGTTTCACGAGCGGAGCCAGCAATCGGACCTGGGGCTCTCGCTGGCACTGGATGTCGTTGCCGGTCTCAGGCCGGACCTGCGGCTCCTGCTGATGTCCGCAACGCTCGATGCCGAGCCGCTCGCCGAGCAGCTGGGCGGGGCCGAAATCGTCCGCGCCGAAGGCCGACGTTTCCCCGTCGAGGTGCGTTATGCCGAGCGGGCTATCGGGACCGACCCGGTCGGGGCGGTGATCTCCCGGGTGCGCTCGGCCCTGGCGAGTCATCAGGGCGATGTTCTGGCCTTCCTGCCCGGGGCCGCGGAGATCAACCGCTGTGTCGCGACCCTGGGTGGCCTCCTGGATCCCGAGACGCAGATCCTCCCCCTGCATGGCAGCCTGCCCACGCACGCGCAGGAGATGGCATTGGTCCCGGGCGACGGGTCCCACCGACGCGTCCTGGTCGCGACCGACATCGCCGAGACCAGCCTCACGATCCCGGCCATCCGGGTCGTGATCGACAGCGGCCTGACCCGCAAGCCCCGCTTCGATCCCGGCTCGGGCCTGACCCGACTGGTGACGGGGACCATCTCCCGCGCGTCGGCGGATCAGCGAGCCGGGCGCGCCGGGCGCCTCGGCCCGGGCATCTGTTACCGGCTTTGGACCCACGCGCAGGAGCAGGGCAGACCCGATCGTCGAACGCCGGAGATCCTCGAGGCCGATCTGGCGTCGCTGGCCTTGGAGCTGAGACTCTGGGGCGTGAGCGATCCGCACGCGCTTCGCTGGATCGATCCGCCCCCCGCGGCGGCCTGGGATCAGGCGATTGCGCTGCTGACCCGGCTGGGCGCACTGGATACGCGCGGCGCGATCACCCGACTCGGCCGGCGGATGGCGGACCTGCCGGTCCACCCGCGACTGGCCGCCATGCTGCTGGGCGCGAGCGGATCCGCACGGCGCCACGCCGCCGACCTTTGCGCACTGGTCAGCGAGCGCGATCCCCTGCTGTACGCCCCCGGTCAACGCCCCTCGGCAGACCTGGGCCTGCGCCTCCAGGCCCTGCAGCTATGGCGGACGGCGCAGCGGTCGCACGGCTTTGATGCGCTCCGTCTCGCCGCAACGGACAGGGTGTCGAGACAACTGCAGAAGCTGACGCACACTGCACCGACGGGCTCGGTCGGATCTCCCGGCGAGCTGCTGGCGCTGGCCTATCCGGAACGCATCGCACAGCGTCGCGAGGGCGCGGATGGGCGTTACCGCCTGGCCGGCGGGTCCGGCGCCCGGTTGCCGGAGGATGACGCCCTGGCGGTCCACCCCTATCTCGCCATCGCCACGCTCGATGCCGGGGGCGCGGACGGACAGATCCGGCTGGCGCTGCCGATCGCCGAATCCGAGATCCGCGAGCGCTTTGCGGACCGGATCGAGGCCAGCCGTTCGCTGACATGGGATCCGCAGCGCGAGGCGGTTTCCGCTCGCACCGTCGAGCGCTTGGATGCGCTCACCCTGCGCTCCCAGCCATCTGCCTTCCACGACACAGATGAGGTGGCGGGGATCCTTCTGGGGCAGATCTCGACCCGGCTCGAGCAGGCCCTCACCTGGTCCGAGGCGACGCGCCAGCTCAGCGCGCGCGTCGCCCTGATGCGCCGGATCGAGCCGCAAGGCGGTTGGCCGGACCTCGCGCCGGAGTCTCTCCGCGCGCACCTCGAGGACTGGCTTGCCCCCTACCTGACCGGAATGTCGCGATTTTCGGAGACCCGCCAACTGGACCTTCGACCACTCCTGATGTCCAGGCTCGACTGGACTCAACGACAGCGTCTCGAAAGCGAGGCACCAACGACGATGGTCATGCCGGCCGGCAAGTCCCGTCGGATCGACTACTGCTGCGGCGAGTCGCCGATCTTGGCGGTCCAGGTCCAGGAGCTCTTCGGCCTCGCCGCGACGCCCTGCATCTGCGGTGGTCGAGTTCCCCTGCTCCTACACCTGCTCTCGCCCGCGCGGCGGCCGATTCAGGTGACCCAAGACCTCGCCAGTTTCTGGGAGAGGGGTTACCCGGAGGTCCGCAAGGAGCTCCGCGGACGCTATCCGAAGCATGCCTGGCCGGATGACCCCACACATGGGTCGTGCGGTCCAATGACCACCCTCCGTCCCTCTTGAGACCCGAACCGCATGCCCCAGCCGGTCTTTTTCGCCTCTGCGCCTAGGCACCTCGGCAGTCTGCTCGCTGAGGAGCTTGCAGGGCTCAGCCTGTCGCAGGTCGCGGAGACCCGCGGAGGCGCGCGTTTCTCCGGCCGCCTCGAGGATGCCTATCGGGCGTGCCTCTGGTCGCGCGTCGCCAATCGCATCCTGCTGCCGATCGCCCGTTTTCCGATCGACGGTCCCGATGACCTCTACGCCGGCGCCGCCGATATTGCCTGGGAAGACCATCTCTCGCCCGAGCGCACCTTCGCGGTCCACCTCGATGGCGCCGTGCCGGGCGTCAATCGGGGCCAGTTCGCCGTCTTGCGGGTCAAAGACGCGATCGCTGACCGTTTCACGCGCCGCCTCGGGCATCGCCCGAATGTCGACGTCCAGACGCCCGACCTGCGGATCCATGTGTATGTTCGCCAGGGACAGGCGTTGGTCAGCATCGATCTCTCCGGCACCTCGCTGCACCGCCGCGGCTACCGGCACGAGGGCACCGCGGCACCGCTCAAGGAGAACCTGGCGGCGGCGCTGCTGCTCCGCGCCGGCTGGCCAGAGATCGCCGCCGAGGGCGGGGCTCTGCTGGATCCGATGTGCGGGTCCGGCACCCTCGTCATCGAAGGCGCGCTGATCGCCGCTGACATCGCACCTGGCCTGCTGCGTCAGCGTTTCGGGTTTATGGGCTGGCTCGGGCACGATGCGGCGGCCTGGCGGGGGCTGCTGGAAGAGGCGGACGACCGCCGCATGGCCGGACTCCAGCGCCTGGGATCGTTGCGGGGCTACGACCGCGACTCCCGTGTAATCCGCATTGCGCTGAACCACCTGGGGCGGGCCGGATTGGCCGGCCGGGTGCACTTCGAGCGGCGCGAGCTGGCCGAATGCCGGCCCGGCCGGACCGATGACCGCGGCCTGGTGGTCGTCAATCCGCCCTACGGCGAGCGGCTCGACGCCGAGGGCGGCCTGCCGGCCCTCTATGCGCGTCTGGGATCCGTGCTCCAAGAGAGGTTCGCAGGCTGGCGGGCGGCCCTGTTCACCGGCAACCCCGATCTCGGCAAACATCTGGGACTGCGAGCACACCGGATACATCGACTCTACAATGGCCCCATCCCCTCCGTGCTGCTGCATTTCCACGTCGACCCATCTGCTTTCGTGCGACATCGACCGCGGGCGGCATCATTGGCGGAGCGGAGCGCAGGCGCGACCATGCTCGCCAACCGGCTCAGCAAGAACCTCAAGGCACTCAAGCAGTGGCGGCAGGCGCAACAGATCGAGTGTTTCAGGCTCTATGACGCCGATCTCCCCGAGTACGCGCTGGCCG
This sequence comes from Thiocapsa sp., assembly GCF_022340925.1. GTDB lineage: Bacteria > Pseudomonadota > Gammaproteobacteria > Chromatiales > Chromatiaceae > Thiocapsa. The sequence goes on along the minus strand of NZ_JAJDNA010000102.1, from coordinate 47,532 downwards.
TCGACGTCTACGAGGGCGATCGGCAGTGGGTGCACATCCAGGAGTACGCCGCTCCGGCGAGCGTCGACCCCAAGCGCGCCCGCCAGCGATTGCGCGAGGCGTTGGGTGTGATCCCGGAGGTCCTCGGGATCCCGGACACCCGGATGTTCTTCAAGGTGCGGCGCCCGCAGAAAGGCAGCGCCCAGTACGAGCGGCTGGCCGAGACCCGACGCTTTCACGAGGTCGGCGAGCGCGGGCTGCGATTCCTCGTCAATTTCGAGGACTATCTGGACACCGGACTCTTCCTGGATCATCGCGATGTTCGGCGCATGATCGGCGGGCTCGCCGCGGGCCTGCGATTCCTCAACCTCTTTGCCTACACCGGAACGGCCACTGTCTATGCCGCCAAGGGCGACGCCGCGGCAACCACGACGGTCGACATGTCACGCACCTATCTGGACTGGGCGCGCAACAACCTCGCCGTCAACCGGATCCCGATGCAGCGCCAGGAGCTCATCCAGGCAGACTGCCTCGAATGGCTGCACCAGTCCGTCGACAAGCGCTGCTTCGACCTCATCCTGCTGGACCCGCCCAGCTTCTCCGCCTCGAAACGGATGCAGGGCACCCTGGACATCCAGCGCGATCATGTCGAGCTGATCCGGAACACCATACGCCTGCTGGCGCCGGGGGGGCTGCTGATCTTCTCCAACAATCTGCGCCGGTTCCGCATGGACCTCGCTGCCCTCGAAGACCTCGAGGTCCTCGACATCAGTGCGGAGACCCTCCCACGGGACTTCGCCCGCAACCCGAGGATCCACAGCTGCTGGAAGATTCGTCGCAGAGGGTGACCGGACGGCCAGAGGCGCGGGGCGACACCTGGCCGCCCGAAGTGTGGGAGGATCGGGGCCGACCGTACGCAATCACAACCACGCGCCATGCGCACGCGGAGACGAGAATCGATCGGCCATCCGGGGGGGAACGCAGGGAACGGCAACGCGCGGTTTCACCGTTCCTGCTTGTTCAGTTGCTTGGGCGGCCGAAACGACCTGCACCTCCATCGGCAACCGCGCCAGGGTGTCCGCGTTTACGCAGACACCCTGGCGCGCCGCAAGGGATTCATTCGATCACATAGATCTCGACCCGGCGGTTCTCGCGGCGGCCCCGCTCGGTGGCGTTGTCGGCGACGGGGCGATCGGGGCCGAACCCCTGACTGCTAAGCCGACCGGCGTCCACGCCACGCTCGACCAGGCCCTGCAACACCGCGTCGGCGCGCTGCTCGGACAGGCTCTGGTTGAGCTGGCGGCTGCCGGCGCTGTCGGTGTGTCCTTCGATACGCGCCGTGAGCTCGGGGCGCTGCGCCATCAGCTCCGCGACACGGTCCAGGGTCGGCAGCTCGCGTGCCGGCAAGGCGGCACTGCCGCTGGGAAACTGGAGCTCCTCGCCGCCCAGGCTCACCAGGATGCCCTGATCGGTGATCCGGCCGCCCACCTCGGCAACCCCGTCATACAACGAGCGGACACGATTGGCAGACGCCTCGGCCTCGGCCAGCTCACGCGCATGCGCGTCCGCCGCGGCCTGCATTCGGGATCGCAGATCCTCCAACGCTCGATCCGCTTCTGCAAGCTTACCTTTCAGGGTGGCGACCTCATCGGTCAAGGCGGCGATGCGCGACTCGTCATCGGCCATCGCCGCTTCATTCTGAGCGCGCACCACGGCGAGCTGCTGCTGCAGCGCCTTCCGCTCCTGGCTCAGCCGTGCCTCGGCTGCCCGCAGCGCGGCCTCATGCTCCGCCGCCAGCCGTTCCAGCTGCGCCTCGGTGTCTGCCTGGGCCGCGTCGCGCTGGGAGCGCACCACGGCGAGCTGCTGCTGCAGCGCCTTCCGCTCCTGGCTCAGCCGTGCCTCGGCTGCCCGCAGCGCCGCTTGATGCTGCGAGGCCAGCCGCTCGAGCTGCCCCTCGGTGTCGGCCTTGGCGGCGTCGCGTTGCGCGCGCACCACGGCGAGCTGCTGCTGAAGCGCATCCCGCTCCTGAGACAGTCTCGTCTCGGCCGCCGTCAGTGCCGCCTCATGCTGCGATGTCAAGCGCGCGATCTGCGACTCCACATCCGCCAAGGCAGCGTCGCGTTGCGAGCGAACCACGGCGAGCTGCTGGAGGAGTGCGGCTCGCTCCTGCTCCAATTGTGCGCCGGCGGCCGAGAGCCGGCTCTCGACCTCACTGAGCGCCATCATCGACTCCCGCCGATCCTCGGGCTCGACCGCCGCCTGGGTGAGGCGTCCGCGCAGCTCCTCGACCTCGGCGGCGAGCCGGTCGGCCTCCGCCCGGGCAGACTCATACTGCTGCTGCAACCCTTCTTGACCTTCCCGAACAACCTTGGCCAGCGGCGCGGCGAGGTCAACGAGCTGGTGCCGGATCTGCTCGCGTTCTGCCGAGCCCGAGCTGACCTCTTGGCGGAGCGCGGTAATAATGTCCTCGATCTCCGCGACCTTGGCGCGCCACTCGGGGGGCATCGGGCCTCCGAGTGCCGCCGCGGGCCGGGGCCCGGCCTCGACCGGGGCGGCCTCCTCGACCGGGGCGGCCTCCTCGACCGGGGCGGCCTCCTCGACCGGGGCGGCCTCCTCGACCGGGGCGGCCTCCTCGACCGGGGCAGCCTCCTCGACCGGGGCAGCCTTCTCGACCGGGGCAGCCTCCTCGACCGGGGCAGCCTCCTCGACCGGGGCAGCCTCCTCGACCGGGGCGGCCTCCCCGACCTGGGCCGGCTCCGGCTGGACGGAAGGCATCGCTCGCTCCGTGCGGTACCCGGCCAACTCAGGATAGTCACCCAGCATGCTGACACCGAACAGCGGCTTGAACACACCTTTGTGACAGGTCTTACACGCCGCCTTGGGCGCGTCACCGGTGGGACCGAGCCGGTGGTCCGGGTACAGCGGCTTCAAAGGTGTCAGGTAGGCATTGTTGAGCTCGCGGACCATCCGAATCCCGTGCCATGCGGTGACACGCTGAGGGGTGCTCTGTGCCCAGATCCCCATTGCCCGGGTTTGATGGCAATAGGTGCAGTTCACGCCCAAAGACGTGGAGATGTACATCATCAGGGCATAGGTCCACTCGGTCTTCTTGATGGAGTTCCGGTTGCCCGAAGGCAGCGCGGTCGTGCCCTGGATCGAGATCGGCGTGTCCCCTTCCAGGAACGGTGTCAGCGGATCGAACGGGAGCGACGAGTTGCCGACGGCCGCCACGCCGGCCACGTTCTGGCCCGCCTTGACTCCGGTGATACCGGCGGAGGGCGTCTTCGGTCCCGGGTCGGTGAACCAGACACCCGACGGAACGGCCTGTCCGCGATGGCAGGTCCAGCAGGTCACGCCGGTCTGGGCGACGTGGCTCTTCCAATCCGTATTGATGTCGCGCGTCATCCGCAGCATGCTGCGGGAGACGACCTTGGTGTACTTCTCGTCCGACGCCAGGTTTTCCGGGTTGTGGCAGTACTCGCACCCCTGTTTAGGGGCGACCCATACGGAGATGGCCTGCATCAGTCGCGCAAACTCAAGCGCATCGAGGTCAGTCAGCACCTGGACGTTCTGGTTGACATCCTTGGCCAAGGGGATCTCGGGATCAGGAGGGTCCCTCGGCTCCGGTTCTGGGACACCGTGAAAATCAGCAGCCGATTTGAATCGGTCCAGATCGTCGATATGGATCGCGCTGGTCCCGCGGTAACCCCATTGCACACTCTCCGGACGATCGCACCCGGCGAGCATCGCGATGCTGCAGGCGAGCAGGGTGATCAGGACAGGACCGAAGCGCCCGCGCTCCAGGCCCTGGCGGAAGGACATGCCGCCCTGGGTTGACGGGGACCTGTGCCAGAGGCCAAACCAACCCGCGCACAAAGCTCGTTTGAGCTCGGCTCGCACCGACACGTCTGCTGAAGTCCCCAGGGAACGTCTCATCAGGTGTGACCTCGACTGGTGGGTATCCAACGTCTGGCGCACCAGGCGGTTGACTTGTTCTAATCGTGAGGGAGTGCGCCCCAATGTCAGGATAGACTGACACGGCATCACGTCAATCCCAGTTGCCGCATGATTGACATAACGCAACGACAGGATTCAGGGCACGCTGAACAGACGCCGCGGCGGATGTCCGACCTGCGGCCCGAACACCAGTCCATGCCGCTCGATCTTCCTGAAGTTGTGGAATTCGACCCCACCGTATAACGTAGTGGGCTCGAATGCACCGAATGCGGCGAGCGGCCCTTCATCGCCCTGTCGAGGCCAGCGGGACGAGCCCCCGCCGTGACTGGCCTGGCCGCCATCCCCCGTCAGATCGCGTCTACGCATCGTCTCCAGCTGAGATGAGATTCACCACAGAGGACGTCCGTCTCCCGATGTTAGAGGTGGCAGGGCTCGAATGCCGGCGAGGCGACCGGCTGCTCTTTGCCGGGCTCGACTTCACGGTCTCCGGGGGGACGCTCCTGCACGTGCGGGGAGCCAACGGGAGCGGCAAGACAACCCTGTTGCGGGCCCTGTGCGGACTCTTTTCGCCCGACTCGGGCGAGATCCGCTGGAACGGGGCGTCGATCCGCAGCCTCGGTGAGGACTATCGGCGCGACCTCCTCTATTTCGGTCACTCGAACGGGATCAAGGGCGACCTGACCGGTATCGAGAATCTGCGCGTGGCGGCGACCCTGGACGGCGACCCCGTGGACGAGTCGGCGATCTGGTCCGCACTCGCCCGGATCGGATTGGCGGGCTTCGAGGATCTGCCGACACGCATGCTGTCGCAGGGCCAGAAGAAGCGGGTCGCGCTGGCGCGCCTCCTGCTCAGCGGAGCCCCGTTTTGGGTCCTGGACGAACCCTTCACCGCCCTGGACACGGCAGCCGTGGAGCTGCTGGAGGAGCTGATCGCAGGGCATGTGGCAGGCGGCGGGCTGGTCGTTCTGACGACCCACCAGGAGGTGGGACTGACCTCCGGTCAGGTCGAGCGCCTGCTGCTGGGGAGCTGATCGCGCGTGCTCCGAGTCTTCTGGTGCATCCTGCTGCGGGATCTGACCCTGGCCATGCGGCGCCGCACGGATGTCCTGACCACCCTCTTTTTTTTCGTTATCGTGGTCAGCCTGTTCCCACTGGGTGTCGGCACCGAGCGGAAGATCCTGCAGATGCTTGGGCCGGGCGTGGTGTGGGTGGCCGCACTGCTCGCCTCCATGCTCGCGCTCGAGCGTCTCTTCGCGGCGGATTACGAGGACGGGACCCTCGAGCAGATGGTGCTGACCGCCCAGCCACTGTCGCTTCTGGTGCTGGCCAAGATCACCGCCCACTGGCTGCTGACCGGCTTGCCGCTGGTCCTGATCGCTCCGCTGGTCGGAATGCAGTACCATCTGACCTCCGACGCGATCCTCGTCATGATGATGGCGCTCCTCATCGGGACGCCGGTGTTGAGCCTGATCGGTGCCATCGGGGCGGCGCTCACCCTGGGCCTGCGTGGTGGCGGCATCCTCTTATCCCTTCTGATCCTCCCGCTCTACATCCCGGTGCTCGTCTACGGTGCGGGGGCGGTGGAGGTCAGCAGCGTCGATTTGGCGGATATCCGGCCTTACCTCACCCTGCTCGGGGCGTTTCTCCTGGTTGCCGTCCTGTTCGCGCCGCTGGCATCATCGGCCGCGCTGAAGATTTCGCTCGAATAATCCTTACAGAAGTCGACTACCCCAATGGCCTTGAACTGGTTTAGATTTGCCGCCCCGGCTTCCTTCTACCCGATTGCCGGGCGGCTTGTTCCGGTGTTCTGGGTCCTGACCGCGGTGCTGCTGTTGGTCGGACTCTACTGGGGGTTCTTCGAGACCCCCGACCGGCTCGGCGGCAGTAATCCACAGAAGGAGTATTACCGCATCATCTTCATCCATGTCCCGGCCGCCTGGATGTCGATGTGGCTCTACGTGGTGATGGTGGGGTGGGCCGCCATCGGACTGGTATTCAACACCCGTCTGTCCTTCATGATGGCCAACGCGGTCGCGCCAACGGGGGCCATCTTCACCTTCCTGGCCTTGTGGACCGGGTCCTTCTGGGGACGTCCCAGCTGGGGAACTTACTGGGACTGGGACCCTCGGCTGACCACGGAGTTGATCCTCTTTTTCATGTACATCGGCTACATCGCACTGCATTCGGCGATCGACGATACCCGCCGGGCGGACCGTGCCGCGGCGCTGCTGGCCATCGTCGGACTGGTGATGGTCCCGCTCATCTTCTGGTCGATCAACTGCCCCGACCCGAGCCAATGCGCCGCCCTGCACCAGCGTTCGAACCTGACGCAGATCGAAGGCAACATCCTCTTCGCCATGCTGATGGTGGCCCTCGCCTTCTGGATGTACTCGTTTGCCACGACACTGATGCGCCTGCGCAGCATCATCCTGACCCGGGAAGCCGAGAACACCTGGGTCCGGGATCTGGTCAGCAAGGGAGGACGACCATGAGTGGCTTTCTGTCTCAAGGCGGTTATGCGTTCTTTGTCTGGGGCGCCTACGGCATGACGCTGCTGCTGCTCGTGGCGGAAATCCTCCAATTACGTGCCCAACGGCGAACCATTTTGGCTCGTCTTGGTCGATTGATCCGGATGCGCGACTCTGGAGCGAAGCAATGAAAGCAAGACAAAAACGCATGATCTTCGTCGGCCTTGCCGTCCTCGGGGTGGGCGCGGCGTCCGCCCTGGCCCTCAGTGCGCTGAACAGCAACATCGCCTACTTCTTCAGCCCGTCCCAGGTCCTGGCCAACGAGGCCCCGCCGGGCCATGTCTTTCGACTCGGCGGGCTGGTGACACCCGGCACCATGACACGCGAGGAGGATGGACTCACCGTCAAGTTCGACGTCACGGACAATGCGGAGACCGTGACCGTCGCCTACACCGGAATCCTTCCGGACCTCTTCAGCGAGGGTCAGGGGGTCGTCACCAAGGGCCGCCTGGGCAACGACGGCATCTTTTACGCCGAGGAGGTCCTCGCCAAACACGACGAGGAATACATGCCGCCCGAGGTCGCCGACACGCTCCAGACCGCACATGCCAGCGGCGTCGGGGAATCGGTCAGCGCCTCCAGCATACCCGGAGCGTCCAACTGATGGTCCCGGAGCTCGGTCATTTTGCGCTGCTCCTGGCCCTCGCCATCGCCCTCGCCCAGGCCGCCGTGCCGCTCGCCGGCACCTTTACCGGAAACCGCCGGTGGATGGACATGGCGAGGCCGCTGGCATGGGGCCAGCTCACCTTCCTCGCGGTCGCCTTCCTCGCACTCCTGCAGTCCTTCCTGACCGACGATTTCTCGGTGGAATATATCGCGACCCATTCCAATACCCTGATGCCGATCCCCTACAAGATCTCGGCGATCTGGGGCGGCCACGAAGGGTCGCTGTTGCTGTGGGTCTTGATGTTGGCGGGATGGGGTGCCGCGGTCGCCACCTTCAGCAAGAATCTGCCGCTGTCGATGATCGCCCGGGTGATCTCGGTCCAGGGCATGGTCGCCGTCGGTTTCCTGCTCTTTATGGCACTGACCTCGAACCCCTTCGAGCGCATCTTCCCCGCTCCAATCGAGGGTCGGGATCTGAACCCGCTGCTGCAGGATCCCGGACTGGCGATCCACCCGCCCATGCTCTACATGGGCTACGTCGGCTTCTCGGTCGCCTTCTCCTTTGCGATCGCCGCGCTGATCGGCGGGAAGCTGGACTCGGCCTGGGCGCGCTGGTCGCGCCCCTGGACCACTGCGGCCTGGGTCTTTCTGACGGTCGGCATCGCCTTGGGCTCCTGGTGGGCCTACTATGAGCTGGGCTGGGGCGGCTGGTGGTTCTGGGACCCGGTCGAGAACGCCTCATTCATGCCCTGGCTGGTCGGAACGGCGCTGATCCACTCGCTGGCGGTGACCGAGAAGCGCGCCGCGTTCAAGACCTGGACGGTGCTGCTGGCGATCTCGGCCTTTTCGCTGTCCCTCCTGGGGACCTTCCTCGTGCGATCGGGCGTCTTGACATCGGTGCACGCCTTTGCCACCGATCCTGCGCGCGGCACCTTCGTGCTAATGTTCCTGTGTGTCGTGATCGGCGGCTCGCTGGCCCTCTACGCCTGGCGCGCACCGAGCATCGCTGGCGGTGGGCGCTTCGACATCCTGTCGCGCGAGAGCCTGCTCCTGGTCAATAACCTGCTGTTCGCGGCACTCACGGTCTTGGTGCTGTTCGGCACACTTGCGCCGCTGATCTACGAGGCAGCCGGATGGGGGAAGATCTCGGTCGGTTTCCCCTGGTTCAACAAGATGTTCATCGCCATCTCTCCCTTCCTCATCCTGGCCATGGGAATCGGCCCCTCGACGCGCTGGAAGCACGACGAGCCCGCGCGCCTGATTCGCTCGCTCTGGATCGCCCTCGCCCTCGGCATCCTGGTCTTCATCGTCGCGGTGCAGCCGCTATTCGAAGACGGCGGTTTCTACATGGCGTTCGGTCTCGGGATGAGTGCCTGGCTCGTCGCCACACACCTGATCAACCTGGCCGAGCGGCTAAAGAACAAGGGAGGCCTCCGGGCGCTGGCCGGCGATTTCAACGGCCAAAGTCGAAGCTATTACGGGATGTGGACCGCGCACATCGGCGTGGCGGTCTTCATCGTCGGCGTGACCATGGTCTCGATCCACGGCTCGGAGACGGACGTCCGGATGTCGCCGGGCGACGTCCACGAGGACTCGGGTTATCGATTCCAGTTCAACGGCGTTCAGTCGCTGACCGGGCCCAACTACAGTGCCCAGCAAGGCGAGTTCGTTGTCTACAAGGGCGATCGCAAGATTGCTGAGCTCTATCCGGAGAAGCGCGCCTACTTCTCCGGGGGCATGCCGATGACCGAGGCGGCAATCAACGCCGGATTCCTGCGCGACCTCTATGTCTCCCTCGGGGAGCCTGTGGGCACCGGAGGCGACTGGGCCTTGCGGGTCTACTACAAGCCCTTCGTCCGGTGGATCTGGCTCGGTGCGATTCTGATGGCCCTCGGGGGCATCCTGGCCATGACCGATCGCCGCTACCGCATGGCCCGTCGCGCCGCGAGCCTCCCGTCGGGCGCCACGGCGGCGCACACATGACGACGAGGTCACGACGATAATGAACAAGGCAACGGCTCGTGCGCTGACTCCGCTGGTCGTCTTTGCCGCCCTGGCGGCCCTGCTTTTCTATGGACTGAGACTGGATCCCCGGAAGGTCCCGTCCCCGCTGGTCGACAAACCGGCACCCGCCTTCGAACTCCCATCACTCGAGGATCCCGGCCGCGTCGTCACCAATGCGATCCTCCTGGGACGGGTCTCACTGGTGAACGTCTGGGCCTCGTGGTGCCCATCCTGCCGTCAAGAGCATGCGGAGCTAATGGACATCGCGCGTAGCAACGACGTTCAGGTGATCGGCTTCAATTGGAAGGACACCCGCCCGGAAGCCTTGCAGATGCTGAAACGCTACGGCAACCCCTATGTGGTGAGCGCCTACGACCCTGACAACCGCTACGGGCTCCACTGGGGGGTCTATGGCGCACCCGAGACCTTCGTGATCGACGGGGAAGGCATCATCCGGTACAAACATATCGGCCCGGTCGACCGCGCGGTGTGGGAAACCAAGATCCTCCCGATCGTTGAAAAATACAGACCTCAGACATCATGACCCGCCCCCCCCGCTCACTCTCTCTCGCCGCGATTGCGCTCGTCGGCCTGCTCACATCCGTCAACCTGTCTGCTTACACCCTCGAGGAGTTCACCTTCGAGGACGAGGCCAAGCGCGACAGCTTCCGGGACCTGATCGGGAAGTTGCGTTGCCTGGTGTGCCAAAACGAATCACTTGCGAGCTCGCAGGCGGGTGTTGCGGAAGATCTCCGAAAGGAGGTCTACCGGATGATTCAGGAGGGTCAGACCGATGAGGAGATCATCAGCTTTCTGGTTGACCGATACGGCGATTTCGTCCTCTATGAGCCGCCGATCAAACCCTCGACCTACATCCTCTGGTTCGGTCCGTTCCTCTTCCTCGGCCTCGCCGGGTTCCTGCTGTTTCGGGCGCTTGGACGCAAGAAGACGGAGCCGGAGCAAGAGCTGACCGAGGCCGAACGTGCCCGTCTTCAACGACTGCTCGCCGCCAGCGGCAACAACCAAGACACAAGCGAATGACCATCTTCTGGATTCTGGCCGCCGGGCTGATGGGCCTGGCGTTGTTTTTTGTCGCCTGGCCACTCTTGCGCCCCGAGACGCCGACCTCCGCACCGGAGCAGGACGAGCTCAATCTCCAGGTGTTCAACCAGCGGATCCGTGAGCTCGACGCCGACCTGGCCGCCGGTTCCCTCGACCAGAGCCAGTACACCGCGGCGCGGCGCGACCTCGAGCGAGACCTCTTGCGCGATGTCCAAGGCGACGTGGCAGCCGCGGTCAGACGCCCCGGGCGATCGGAAGGTCGCTGGTTGGCCTTCGTCCTGGCCGTGGCGGTGCCGGCGGCGGCGATCTCGCTGTACCTGGAGCTCGGCGAGCGTGAGATGATCCCGCACCTGGAGGGCACCGCGTCTGGTCGGGGCAAGACGCTCGCCAGTCCAGCCGGCCAGGATCTGCCACCGCTGGAGGTGCTCGTGGAGCGCCTTGAAGAGCGGCTGCAACAGGACCCGGACAACTTGGAGGGCTGGCTGATGATCGGGCGCACCTATTTCACGATGCGCCAGCCCGAACGGGCACTCGAGGCCGTTTCCAAGGCTTATGCGCTGGCGCCCGAACGGACCGACGTCACGCTCGCCTATGCTGAGGCCATCGCGGCCAACAGCAACAACAGCTTGGAAGGGAAACCCGCGCAGCTGATCGAGCAGGTGCTCGCGATCGAGCCGGATAACCCAAGCGCGCGCTGGCTGTCGGGGATGCTCTATTACCAGCGCGGTCAATTCAACGCCGCGGCCACCGCCTGGCAAAGGCTCCTCGACGAGATGGATCCGGATGCACCGGAGGTCGAGGATGTGCGCACGATGATCGCCGAGGCGAGGTCGCGCGCCGGCGCGCTGCCGCCAGGGCTGCCTCAGGCGACCGGGGATTCACCCCAAGCGCCTGCCGCCTCTCCCGAGGACATGGGCGTCGACACCGCGGCGACAGCTCCGTCGGAAGGGGCGCCGGCAGTGCAGGGCGGGGAAGTCATCGACCCTGTCGGCAGTGAAACCCCGCAACAAGACTCGGGTCGCTCGCTGACCGCAGACGTCAGGTTGGCTGAGGCCATCCTGACCCGCGCCGACCCCGAAGACGTGGTCTTCGTGTTCGCGCGCGCGGTTGCCGGACCGCCGATGCCGCTCGCGGTGCAGCGTTTACAGGTCAAGGACCTGCCTGCGGTGGTGACCCTGAACGACAGCATGGCGATGACGCCTGCGATGAGTCTGTCGAGCTTTCCTCAGGTCATGATCGGTGCGCGCATCTCGAAAAGCGGTCAGGCCACACCCCAGTCCGGTGATCTGGAGGGCGAAGCCGGGCCGATCGACGTCGACCAGACCGCACAGATCGCAGTAACGATCGACCGTATCAGACCTTGACGGAGGCCTTTTCGTAGACCCCGACCAGCTCCGTGCGGGCGAGGATGTGATCCTCCATCGCCAGTAGGAGTGCGTCCTTGGTGGGCGTCCCGAGCTCGCCCGGAAGACGCGTGTCCAAGGCATACAGGCGGTGGAAATAACGGTGACGCCCGATCGGCGGACAGGGTCCGCCGTAGCCCGTGCGACCCCAGCTGTTGATCCCCTCGCCAGTCCCCGCGGGCAGGTACGCGGAGACCATCCCTTCCGTCAGCGTTCCCTCAGGCGGCAGGTTGTAGAGGATCCAATGGTCCCACACCATCCTGGGCGCGGCCGGATCCGGTGCGTCCGGATCGTCGACGATCAGGACCAGGCTTTCGGTTCCGTCGGGAAGGTCTTCCCAATACAAGGACGGGGAGATGTCCTCGCCCTCGCAGGTGTATCGCACCGGAATCGGGCCGCCGTCGACGAAGGCATCGGATTTGAGCGCCATTGGCATCTTCGGGTCTCCTGACATGTGCTAACCTATATCGTGAATCAACCTATGGCATAGGGGTTGTAGCCATGCGTTGCAAGGGAAACCGGAACCCCTTCGCGGAGAATCCGGCCAGCCCTGTGGGTTTTCGCCGGTCCCCCTATTGGAGAAGCTGGGGCGGTGAAGTCCATTTCGAGGCTTCCGAGGCGAGTCGGTCCGGGGCGGCGAGCGGGCACCTGCCTCGCCTTGCAGTAGTGGGCCGGCTGCACGGCTTCGCGGTCATGGAACGACGGCTCAGATGCATGAGGACGATTTCGCCCTAGCGACAGTTGTCCCTCCCTAGCTGTGCGTCCTTCGGCGGCCGATCGGCCGCCTTTTTTTATCAGCCCGTCGGCTGGCCTCGCCGCATCCCCCCCCCCACGCTGGCGGTCCGTCCGCCCCGATTGATCCACGGCGGACGTCAACGGGAATTCCGCCGGATGAGACGATCGGGGGGGGGTGTGAGTTACGGTATAATTTCGATTTTGAAATGACCCCGACGGGTGCCGCGCAACGCCCCCCACCTCATCCCAACGCCACTACAGGATCACCGATGTCTGATTACAATGCCGAGGACGTCCGCAACATTGCCTTGGTCGGTCATGCCGGATCCGGCAAGACTACGCTGGTCGAATCGCTGCTCGCGGCGACCGGCATGATCCCAACCGCCGGCAGCGTCACCAAAGGGACCACGGTGTGCGATTTCGACCCCATGGAGAAGGAGCTGCTCCACTCCCTGGACTCCTCCATCACCAGCTTCTCCGCCCAAGACAAGCACGTCAACCTCATCGACACCCCCGGCTACCCGGATTTCCTCGGGCGCGCCGTCTCCGTTCTCCCCGCGGTGGAGACGGCCGCCATCGTCATCAGCGCGCAGTCCGGCATCGAGCCGATGACACTGCGGATGATGAAGGCCGCGGACAACCGCAACCTCTGTCGCATCATCATCGTCAATCAGATCGATGCTCCCGAGGTCGATCTGGGTCAGCTCACCGAGCAGATCCGCGAGACCTTCGGCGCGGAATGCCTGCCGATCAACCTGCCCGCGGACGGCGGCAAGCGGGTCATCGACTGTTTCTTCCAACCCAGCGGCGACGGCGCCGATTTCTCCTCCGTTGAAGAGGCCCACAACCGGATCATTGATCAGGTGGTCGAGGTCGACGAGGCGCTGATGGAGATCTATCTCGAGCAGGGGCAAGAGCTCAGGCCCGAGCAGCTGCATGACCCGTTCGAGGCGGCGCTGCGCGAGGCACATCTGATTCCCATCTGCTTTGTATCAGCGGCGACCGGCGCCGGCATCGACGCACTGGTCGAGATCATCACACGTCTGATGCCGAACCCTTCCGAAGGGAACCCCCCGCCTTTCCTGAAGGGCGAAGGCGCCACCATGTCCCCGGTGACCGTGCGTCCCGATCCGACTCTGCATGCCGTCGCCCACGTCTTCAAGATCATCAACGATCCCTTCCGCGGCAAGCTCGGGATCTTCCGCATACACCAGGGCCGGATCACCGCGCAAAGCCAGCTCTTCATCGGCGACGCCCGTAAGCCCTTCAAGGTGAACCATCTGTTCCGACTCCATGGCGCCGAGCTCACCGAGGTGCCCGAAGGCGTCCCCGGCGACATCCTGGCCGTCGCGCGGGTCGACGAGATCCACTTCGACGCCGTGCTCCACGACTCGCACGACGAGGACCATCACCACCTCTCCAGTCTCGAGTGCCCGGTTCCCTTGTTCGGACTTGCCATCCACACGAGCAAACGGGGCGATGAGCAGAAGCTGACCGACGCATTGCACAAACTGGAGTCCGAGGACCCCTGCTTCCATGTCGAGCACAACGCCGCTGCGAACGAGACCGTCATGCGGGGACTCGGCGAGTTGCATCTGCGCGTCCTGCTACGGCGCCTCTCGGAGCAGTATCATGTCGATGTCGAGACCCACCCCCCCAGCATCCCCTATCGAGAGACCATTACCGCACCGGCCGAAGGGCATCACCGTCACAAAAAACAGACCGGAGGAGCCGGCCAGTTCGGGGAAGTCTATCTGCGGGTCGAGCCCTTGGAGCGGGGTGCCGGGTTCGAGTTCGTCGACGCCATCGTCGGCGGCGTGATCCCGGGCAACTTCATCCCCTCCATCGAGAAGGGCGTGCGACAGGTGCTCGAAGAGGGCGCCATCGCCGGCTACCCGATGCACGACATTCGCGTCACCGTGTACGACGGGAAGTTCCACCCGGTCGACTCCAAAGACATCGCATTTGCGACCGCCGGACGCAAGGCGTTCATCGATGCAGTCGAGAAGGCCCGTCCCGTTCTGCTCGAGCCGATCGTCAAGATCCGGATCACCGCCCAGGGGACCGCCATGGGTGATCTCGCGGGTGATCTCTCCACCCGGCGCGGTCGCATCAACGGAAGCGATAGCAAGAGCCGCGGGCGGATCGTGATCGAAGGCGAGGTGCCGCTCGCGGAGCTCGACGGCTATGACGCACGCCTCAAGGCCCTCACTGGCGGCGAGGGGACCTACAGCATCGAGCTCAGCCATTACGACACGGTGCCGGCGGCGATCCAGAAGCAGCTCTCCGAAGCCTACCACCGGACCGACGACTGATCGGTTGAACCCACCGGGGCCACGCGCCCCGGTCGTCTTTCCCGCCCATTTCCCGCATCCGGGCCGCGTCGTCTGGTCCGCCCGGTCGCGCTGCTGCGTCCACATCCTTGTCGAGCCGCGCGCATCCGCCCGGCGAGCCGGGTTATCGACGGGAGGTGCATCATCGTAACCCCGTCAAGCACCCTCCCATTGATGACCTGAATTCTTAGCATTGCGTGCTCGCGGCGCTGATATACTTCGCGCTTTGCCCGTCTCGACCGCCTTCCGGGAAGCATCATGACCAACAAGCCCGATATCGATCCTCAAGAGACGCAGGAATGGCTCGATTCGCTCGAGGCCGTGCTCGAGAACGAGGGCGTCGAGCGCGCCCATTTTCTGCTGGAGCGGCTGATCGACAAGGCACGCCGCTCGGGGGCCTACCTGCCCTTCACCGCCAATACCGCCTACGTCAACACCATACCGGTCCAACAGCAGGAGCGGTTTCCCGGCGATCGCGCGATGGAGCGGCGCATCCGCTCGTTCGTGCGCTGGAATGCCATGGCGATGGTGGTCCAGGCCAACCGCCTCTCGACCGAGCTGGGCGGCCACATTTCGAGCTTCGCCTCCTCGGCGACCCTGATCGATGTCGGCTACAACCATTTCTTTCATGCCCGCACCAGGGATCATGGCGGGGACCTGATCTTCTTTCAGGGTCATGTGGCCCCCGGGATCTATGCGCGCGCCTTTCTCGAGGGACGCATCAGCGAGGAGCAGCTCTATAACTTCCGTCAGGAGGTGGACGGCAACGGGCTGTCCTCCTACCCCCATCCCTGGCTGATGCCGAGCTTCTGGCAGTTCCCGACCGTGTCGATGGGGCTGGGACCCATCATGGCGATCTACCAAGCGCGCTTCATGCGCTACCTGAACGATCGCGGGCTGGTCAATACCACCGGCCGCAAGGTCTGGGCCTTCCTCGGCGACGGTGAGATGGATGAGCCTGAGTCGCTCGGCGCCATCTCGTTGGCGGCCCGCGAGCGCCTGGATAATCTCGTCTTCGTCGTCAACTGCAACCTGCAGCGCCTGGACGGACCCGTGCGCGGCAATGGCAAGATCATCCAGGAGCTGGAGGCGGTCTTCCGCGGGGCCGGGTGGGACGTGATCAAGGTCGTCTGGGGCAGCTACTGGGACCCTCTGCTCGCCCGCGACAAGCAAGGGCTGCTGCTCAAGCGGATGGAGGAGTGTGTAGACGGCGACTACCAGGCCTATAAGGCCAAGGGCGGCGCCTACACCCGCGAGCATTTCTTCGGCAAGTACCCGGAGCTCAAGGACATGGTCGCGAACATGACCGACGAGGACATCTGGCGGCTCAACCGCGGCGGACATGACCCGGTAAAGGTCTACGCCGCCTATGCGGCAGCCAGCAGGGCCAGCGGAAAACCAACAGTGATTCTCGCAAAGACCGTCAAGGGGTACGGGATGGGTGTCGCCGGGGAGGGAATGAATATCACCCACTCCCAGAAAAAGATGGGCGAGACCCACCTCAAGGCCTTCCGCGACCGTTTCAATATCCCGATCTCCGACGACCAGATCGGCGCCGCACCCTTCTACAGGCCGCCGCAGGACAGTCCGGAGATTCAGTACATGCACGAGGTTCGCGAGCGGCTGGGAGGGTTTCTTCCCGCCCGACAGGACGCGGCTCCCCCGCTCACGGTGCCTGGGCTGGACGCCTTCAAGCCCCTGTTGGAGGGAAGCGGGGACAAGGAGATGTCGACCACCATGGCCCTCGTACGCCTGATGACGATCCTGGTGCGCGACAAACAGATCGGTCCCTACCTGGTGCCGATCGTTCCGGACGAGGCGCGCACCTTCGGCATGGAGGGGATGTTCCGCCAGCTCGGCATCTACTCCTCGATCGGTCAGCTCTACGAGCCCGTGGATGCGGATCAGGTGATGTACTACCGCGAGGATAAGAAGGGGCAGATCCTGCAGGAAGGCATCAACGAGGCCGGCGCCATGTCATCCTGGATCGCGGCAGCCACCGCCTACGCCAATCACGGGCAGAGCATGATCCCCTTCTACATCTACTACTCCATGTTTGGTTTCCAGCGCATCGGGGACCTGGCATGGGCAGCCGGCGACATGCAGGCCAGGGGATTCCTCATCGGAGGGACCGCGGGGCGGACCACCTTGGCCGGCGAGGGCCTGCAGCACCAGGATGGTCACAGCCTGCTGGTCGCCTCGACCATCCCGAACTGTATCGCCTACGATCCGGCCTACGCCTACGAGCTTGTGGTCATCGTTCAGGACGGTCTGCGCCGCATGTATGAGGAACAGGAGAGCTGCTTCTACTACATCACGGCGATGAACGAAAACTATCCCCAGCCGCCCCTCCCCGCGGGGGCCGAGACCGGGATCCTCAAAGGCATGTACCCGGTCCACCAGGGCGAGGATTACACGCATCGGGTGCAGCTCCTCGGCGCGGGAACCATCCTGCGCGAGGTCCTGGCCGGCGCCGAGCTTCTCGCCAAGGACTTCGATATCGGCGCCGACGTCTGGAGCGTGACCAGTTTCAACGAGCTCAGACGGGAAGGCATCGACGTCGAGCGCTGGAATATGCTTCACCCCGATCAGCCGCAGCGGACCAACCATGTCGAGGCACAGCTGGCCGGGACCCGCGGCCCGATCATCGCGGCCACGGACTATGTCCGGACCTATGCCGACCAGATCCGCCCCTATGTCCCGCGGCGCTATCTGGTGTTGGGCACGGACGGTTTCGGTCGGAGCGACATGCGCAGCCAACTCAGGAAGTTCTTTGAGGTCAACCGTTATTTTGTCGCCGTCGCCGCGCTCAAGGCATTGGCCGACGATGGCGAAATCCCGACCGCGACGGTCTCCGAGGCCATTCGGAAATACCGCATCGACCCGGAAAAACCCAACCCGGTGACGATTTGAGGCACCCGATAAACCAGAGGCCCAGGAGGACAGAGCGTGGCAACCGTCGAAGACATCCTGCTGCCCGACATCGGTGACTTCTCCGAGGTTGAGGTCATCGAGGTCCTGGTCGCACCCGGCGACCGGATCCAAGCCGAGCAGTCATTGCTGACCTTGGAGAGCGACAAGGCGACCATCGAGATCCCCTCTCCGAAAGGGGGTATCGTCCGGGAGATCAAGACCAAGGTCGGCGACCGCATCAGCCAGGGCGACGCCGTCCTGGCGCTGGAGACCGACCAAGAGCCAGCGACCCAGTCGGAGGCGGCTGCAACCCCCTCAGCAAACCGGACCGCGGAAGCAGCAGCTCCGGAACAGCCCCGGGCCGACCGGCAGACGCCCGAGCCGCGCGGCCCCCTGCCCCGCGCAGCCTCCGGCGAGAGCATCTCAGTTGTCCTGCCGGATATCGGCGACTTCTCTGACATACCCGTGGTCGAGGTGCTCGTCGGCCCGGGCGATCGCATCCAGGTCGACCAGTCGCTGCTGACCTTGGAGAGCGACAAGGCGACCATGGAGATCCCGTCCCCGAGCGCCGGCGTCGTCGAGGAGCTGGCGGTCAAGCTAGGCGACACCCTAAACCAGGGCGACCTGATCCTGACGCTGCGCAGCGACGCGCCCGGCGAGACCAAAGGGGTCGCAGAGGCGCTCGAGCGGATGCGGACGACCACGCCGGAGGAGCTCGAGGCATCCCAAGCGCCGGCGGCCACCCCCAAGCCGGCGTCCGGTCGGGAGGGGCGGACCCGGGCACCAGGCGAGCCGGAGCGCCGCCCCGCGCCCGTGCTTCCGCGTCCGGAGGACATGGCCGCCATCGCCAAAGGCCGCAAGCCGCACGCGAGCCCGGCCGTGCGACGCTTTGCCCGGGAGCTCGGTGTCGACCTCGCGCAGGTGAAGGGTTCCGGGCCGAAAGGCCGCGTCGTCAAGGAAGACGTGCAGGGATTCGTGAAACAGTCCCTCGCGCAAGGCGTCGAGCCAGGCGCGGGGGCCGCACTCCCCTTTGCACTCCCCGCGTCCCCGGAGATCGATTTCGCCAAGTTCGGTGCGGTCGAGGTCACCGAGCTCCCGCGCATCAAGAAGCTCAGCGGTCGCCACCTTCACCGATGCTGGCTCTCGGTGCCTCATGTCACGCAGCTCGACGAGGCGGACATCACCGCGTTGGAGTCGTTCCGCAACGAGCAGAAGGCCCAAGCCGCTGCCAGAGGCATCAAGCTGACCTTTCTCCCCTTTCTGCTCAAGGCGGTGGCAACCAGCCTGACCCGGATGCCGATCCTCAAGGCATCACTGAGCGGCGATGGTGAGCAGCTGATTCTCAAGCACTTCACCCATATCGGTGTCGCGGTCGACACGCCTCAGGGCCTGGTCGTCCCGGTGGTGCGAGACGTTGACAAGAAAGGGATCTACGCGCTGGCGGAGGAACTGGCCGACCTCAGCGACAAGGCGCGCGCTGGAAAGCTACTGCCAGGCGACATGCAAGGCGGCTGTTTTTCCATCTCCAGCCTCGGCGGCATCGGCGGGACCGCCTTTACGCCCATCGTCAATGCGCCGGAGGTCGCCATCCTCGGGGTATCACGCGCGGCGACCAAGCCGATCTGGGACGGGCGTGAGTTCGCGCCGCGCCTGATGCTGCCGTTGGCACTGTCCTACGACCACCGGGTCGTGGACGGAGCGGACGGGGCCCGCTTCACCACCCTGCTCGGGGAGCTGCTCGGAGACATCCGCCAGTTGCTGCTCTGACGGGACGCCGGCTGACCGCCATCGATGGCGAACAGCGACACACAGCCTGAACAGGCGGTTTCCAGTCTGCTGCGTCTTCGACCGCTCAGGCGCGTGACAAGGCAAGCACATCCCTGTGCCGCGGAAGACAACCGATTCTCGACCATTTCCCTATGAGGCTGTTGGGATCCGAGATGTTCGTTCGATGCCACCCCAGCGCAATGCAGTGAAACGGGCTGCCCGTTTCGCGTCACATCGCGCTTTCGACTAGCATTGAACCTCATCGCTTTCATCATTGCTTGGCCGTAGCGGCCCCAGAGACGAATCACACCATGAGCGATAGCAGCGACGACAGCATCGAGGTCAGGGTCCCGGCGGACGAGTCTTCCAGCAGGACCGCTGCGAGCAGCGGGCAAGAGATCGTGACCGAGGTCGTCGTCCTCGGCGCCGGCCCAGGCGGCTACACCGCGGCATTCCGGGCCGCGGACCTCGGAAAGAAGGTGATCCTGATCGAGCGCTACGACAAACTCGGCGGCGTCTGCCTGAACGTCGGCTGCATCCCCTCCAAGGCCCTGCTTCACACCGCCGCCATCCTCGAGGAGGCCAAGACCCTCAGCGACATGGGCGTGACCTTCGGGGAGCCACGGATCGACCTCGAGAAGATGCGCGCGGGAAAGGATCGGGTCGTCGCTAAGCTCACCGGCGGCCTCGCCGCCATGGCAAGACAGCGCCGTGTCGAGGTCGTGCAGGGCACCGGCCGATTCGAGGCGCCCAACCGGATCGGGGTCGAGACGCGCAGCGGTCACACCCGGATCCTCTTCGACCACTGCGTCATCGCCTGCGGATCCTCACCCCTGAAGATCCCCGGCTTCCCGCACGACGACCCGCGTGTCATGGACTCCACGGACGCCCTGGAGATCGAGGGCGTCCCGCCACGGCTCTTGATCGTGGGCGGCGGGATCATCGGCCTCGAGATGGCGAGCGTCTACAGCGCACTGGGCTCGAGCGTCGAGGTCGTCGAGCTCCAACGCCAGTTGATGCCCGGCTGCGACATCGACCTGGTGCGCGCGCTCGAGAAGGTGATTAAGAAGCGCTACGAGGGAATCCGGCTGGACACCAAGGTCGCGCAGATGAGTGCAACCTCCGAGGGCATCCATGTCGTCTTCGAGGGGAAGACGCCGGGCGAAGAGACCTACGACAAGGTCCTGGTCGCGGTCGGCCGCCGACCCAACGGCAAGCTCATCCATGCCGAGGCTGCGGGCGTCGAAGTCGACCAGCACGGATTCATCAAGGTCGACGCCCATATGCGGACCAACGTCCCCAACATCTTCGCGATCGGCGACGTGGTCGGCGGTCCGATGCTCGCCCACAAGGCGACCCACGAGGCCAAGGTTGCCGCCGAAGTCATCGCCGGGATGCCCGCCCTCTTCGACCCCATGACGATCCCGTCGGTCGCCTACACCGACCCCGAGGTCGCGTGGATGGGACTGACCGAGTCCGATGCCAAGGCCAAGGGCATCGCCTACGAAAAGGGCGTCTTTCCCTGGGCGGCAAGCGGCCGGGCGCTCGGCATCCACCGGGACGAGGGCCTGACGAAGTTGCTGTTCGATCCCGAGACCAAGCGTATCCTGGGCGCTGGGATCGTGGGACCCAACGCCGGCGAGCTGATCGGCGAGACGGTACTGGCGCTCGAGATGGGGGCGGACATGGAAGACATCTGTCTCACCGTTCATCCGCATCCGACCTTGAACGAGACCATCGGCCTGGCCGCTGAGATGGCCCATGGCACC
This sequence comes from Thiocapsa sp., assembly GCF_022340925.1. Classification (GTDB taxonomy): domain Bacteria; phylum Pseudomonadota; class Gammaproteobacteria; order Chromatiales; family Chromatiaceae; genus Thiocapsa. The sequence goes on along the minus strand of NZ_JAJDNA010000102.1, from coordinate 26,476 downwards.
ATCACTGACCTTCTCCCGCAACGGAAACGCTGATCTTGCGTGGGAGGGCCTTGACTCGCGGTCATCCGAGCCGTCTGCGCCGAACCCGTCAGATTCGACCGATTTAAAGTCGCATAGCTGACCTATGGAACAAGAAATCGGGCGGAAATGGGCCGCTCTCCCCGCCGTCGCAGCAGATCGGCCTCAAGGCCGACAGGCTCCCAGGATGGCCACTCATCATCGCCTTCAGGCTCCGGCTGCCGGCTTGCGGTTTAACGCGTCGCGCCGCAGAAATCCAGGCAACTCTGTAGGGTCTGGAACGGGACGCGTCCCCGACAGCCACCATAGGTAAACGCCTTGCAGCGATCGTCCCGGTAGTCGTAATAGAACCGGACCTGGCTCGCACGGCAGGGACCCCGATCGGGTTTGTCCAAACAAGCCACCGGCAACTGATCGGCCGACCTGAACGTGTGACTGCTACTGCATCCCGCCAACATCAACACCAGCGCCGCTATCGAGACGATCTCGAGTCGCCTTCGGGCAAAATTGCGCATTGAAGCTCGTCCTCCTTGACGCCTGCCGGCCCCCGACCGACCCGTGATGACGCCCCGAATCCCGGATGCAGCCACAGACCTACGGGCTGAGCGCACCTGCCCTTTCCGGACTCCACGCTCTCCATGATCGCGAGAGCGGCATCCGATCTCTGAGGGCGCAGCGCCTCTCCGTGGCCGTTATCCGGGATCTTGGTTCTAGGAGCCTACCCAATCCGCTGGAGCCCGGCCAGACGCCCTCCGGACCTCCGCACCCGTCGGCGCATGCTTCCACCAATCGCGGTGCCGAAACTCGCTGCAATCCTTCGCCATGATGTGTTCCTTTCCGTCGCGCTTGAAGCCCCACCCTTTGACCCTCGGGCCATGCAGGAAGAGTGTCCAGGCGGGGACGTCGTCTCGCAACAGGACCCGATGATAGACTCGGCCACGCAGTAGGTTGACGCGTCCAGGACCGAGGAAACGCGTCCGGGTCCGGCCGGAATCACCGTCGATGCCGCGAATCTCCTCGTAGCCGCCGCTGAGCACCCAGCTCGCGGCATGCCCCCAGGGATGGTCGTGAAGACCCCGGTCAGGGTCCGAATCGACGAAGCGATGCAGGTAGAGGTGCCATCCGAAGGCGCCGACGAGATAGTACCGTTCCAGGTAGGGCTCACCGCCCTCGCCCTCGATCAGGCGACAGGGCCGACACGCACTGATCCATTCTAGCAGGGTTTTGATCACGTCCGTCTCAAGGTCAAATCGTGGCTCGTGACGACATTGTACGAGCCAGATGACTCAAAACGTGAGCCCTGAGTGTCGGACGAAAAAAGGGACGCAAAGCGCCCCTTCACGAGCTCAACCGGGACTCGGTTGATCAGGCGTCCAAGTTGTCCAGTGCCTTTTGGAAACGGTTCGCATGCGAGCGCTCGGCCTTAGCCAGCGTCTCGAACCAGTCGGCGACTTCGTCGAATCCTTCGTCACGGGCGGTCTTCGCCATGCCCGGATACATGTCGGTGTACTCGTGGGTCTCCCCCGCGATCGCGGCACGGAGGTTGTCACCGGTCGCCCCGATCGGCAGTCCCGTGGCCGGATCGCCGACAGCTTCCAGGTACTCCAGATGGCCGTGGGCGTGACCGGTCTCCCCTTCGGCAGTCGACCGGAACACGGCGGCGACGTCGTTGTATCCCTCGACATCCGCCTTTGCGGCGAAATAGAGGTAGCGGCGATTCGCCTGCGATTCGCCCGAGAACGCCTCTTTCAGACTTTGCTCGGTCTTACTGCCCTTCAGATCCATGATGATCTCCTCGTGTCAAGATGGCCATGATCTAATGTGACCATGCATTGGTAAGTATTCATACAGGATACAACATAGGCGTCTCGGCGCCGATCCAGAAATTGTTTGTTCCAATGGCCGCGATAGTCTGCTTTGATGAGCGTCACGCCGCAAATCTGTGAACGGCTTCAGAGCACGCGGCGCGTCGGACTGGTAAAAGATTACATCCCGGCGAGATTTCGGCAGACTTGAGCGGCTGTCACGATGCGGCCGCTGATTCCCAACCGCGCTCGGCTGAGAAATGTCCGCTGCAGAAGCGTGTTGCGCCCGGGTGCGATGCGTCGATCGCGCCCGAGCGTAAGTCGCGACGGCGAGCCATCGCGGGCGCTGTTGCAAGGAATCGCAATGCTGCCATCGGATGCGAGAGGCATGCATCGCGGCGGAAAATCCAGATGTGAGGGGTAGTTCACTCTCCGGGACGCGCCCGCGCACAACCCGAGCACCCGGAGACCCTTATGTCTGTCTCGGTCAGCCCTCCGCGAACGCCCACCGACGCCTTGCCGCGCGAGGAGACGGGCCAGCGCAAAGAAGCTCCGGAATGTGTCCGACTGGTGCAACTGACCGATCTGCACCTATTCGCAAGGCCGGACGCCCGGCTGCTCGGAGTCATGACGCGGCACAGCTTCGAGGCCGTCCTGAAGTTGGCGCTGTCGCAGTCAGTGCCTGCCGGTGCACTGGTACTGACCGGCGATCTGGTCCACGACGAATCCGCCGAGGGCTATCGCTCCCTGCGCCAGGCGCTCGATTCCACAGGACTTGCCTACTACTGCATCCCCGGCAACCATGACTCGCCCCCCATGATGGAGACGTGGCTCGGTGCCGCTGCGGTTGGGGCGGTCGCCACCCGGAGACTCGGTGCCTGGGGTCTGGTCTTCCTCGATTCGACCCACCCCGGACGTGACAGCGGACGGCTCGGAGACGCTCGGCTGGCGGCGCTCGATCGCGCACTCTCGGTCGATCGATCGCCTACGGCCATCTTTCTCCATCAGCATCCGGTGCCGGTGGAGAGCGCCTGGATGGACACAATGGCGGTCGAGGACGGTGAGGCGCTGCTCGCAATCTGCGACCGCCATCCTCAGGTCAAGGCCGTGGTCTGCGGCCATATCCACCAGGAGCTCGAGAGACAACGCGGAGGTTATCGCATCCTCGGGACCCCCTCCACATGCGTCCAGTTCACGCCGGGAAGCGTCGACTTCGCGATCGACGAGCGCCCGCCCGGCTATCGCGAGATCCGGCTCTTCACGGATGGCCGGCTCCAGAGTGAGGTCGTGCGCCTGGCCGACTACGCAGAGCAGGCGAATCAGGCCGAAGCCGGCTAGCAAGCGGCTCGGGCGGACCGGCCGCTTTCAGTCGCTGCGAGCGCATGGACGTGAAAGAGACCGGAGTCCTCGCTTCGCGCCCCGGGCGGCTGATGATTGCCAGGGTCGCAAGGGAACAAGGGCATGGCTGCGCCCAGCCGAACGCTCCTGCTGCCGCTCAGTCGATCGCGAATCCGCCGTGGTGATGATAGTCCAGCGGCTCGCAGGCGACCCCGGTGACCTCGGCTCCCGCCGGACCGGTCCGGAGCCAATCCCGCAACTGGCTCACACCACCCGGCTCACCACACGCGACGACCTCCAACCGCCCGTCGGGGAGGTTGCGCGCATAGCCGGTCAGGCCCAGGCGCATGGCCTGCTCCCGGGCCGATGCGCGAAAGAACACACCCTGAACGCGACCGCCGACAACACAGCGATAGCAGATTCGATGCTCGATCTGATGCTCATCCATTGTCTGCTCCCCGGGAAGAGGCCTGCATGGCGCTAGGGTCCAGGTTCTCGGCGGCGCGCCTCACTCGCTGGCCGCCTGGCGCTCGCGTTTGTAAACCTGGAAGGTGCTGTCTTTGTAGCGCCCCTGCACCACATATTCGCCGAGCCACATGAACTCCGTCGCATCGCCCGTCGCACCGGTGAACCTCGCCACCAGGTTGCCGTCGAGGTCGAAGAAGGCGAACACCGGAGTCGCTCGAACCCGGAAGGACTTCAGGGCAAAATCCTTCTGAGGCATGACCTGTCCGGCGAAGTCGTGGATCTCCACATCGCCCTCGATATCGACCGGGAAGATCATGAAGTGCTGTCTGAAGTAATCCTGCACCTCGGGTTGATTGAGCACGGTGGTCTTCATGCGCTGACAAAAGGGGCATTCGTCCATCTCGAACATGAGCAGAATGCCTTTCTTGCCCGCTGCGCGCGCGTTCTGGAGCTCCTCGGCGAAATCGCCGAAGGTGGGATCGAAAAAATACTGGCCGGGATCCCGGCTCGCTGCGGAGAGACTGGTCGCCGCGAGCAGAAATAGCGCGAATGTCAAGCGGAACAGCCCCCGTTCGAAGGCGCGTCGCACGTGCCTCATGCTGATGTTACCTCCAAAGTGTGTCGGAATCGGCAGCCTTCGGCGCCGAGATCGGACGATTCTCAACAGTTCGGCTCGGCAGATCAATGAGTGTTCTGGGTCGGATGCCGGCACGTCCGGCGTTCGCGGGTCGAAAGGGCGCGATTCCGGCGGAACGCCAACCGGGTCAGACGGCGGGGAGGCGCCTTTTCGGAGTGGCCGATGCAGAGGCCCCGGGTGCTAGACTATCGTCCCACCGGCGGCACCCGATCCGCTCAGAGTCCCCGCCTTGATCCCGAGCGACCCCGTCTCGGCGCTCTGCTGAGGAGACGCATTCGCAATGAGCTACATACTGATCCTTTACTACAGCCGCTATGGTGCCACCGGCGAGATGGCCCATCATGTCGCCCGGGGCGTCGAGGCCGGCGGTTTGCAGGCCCGGCTGCGCACCGTACCCCCCGTCTCCGCGGTCTGCGAGGCGACCGAAGAGGGCATTCCCGAGTCCGGAGCACCCTATGCCGATCTCGGAGACTTGCGCGACTGCGCCGGACTCGCGGTCGGGAGCCCCACACGTTTCGGCAACATGGCGGCACCCATGAAGTATTTCCTCGATGGCACGAGCAGTCTCTGGCTGTCGGGGGCGCTGTCGGGCAAACCCGCCGGCGTCTTCACCTCCACGTCAAGCCTTCACGGAGGCCAGGAGGCAACCCTCATCAGCATGATGATCCCCCTACTCCACCATGGCATGCTGGTGATGGGACTCCCTTACAGTCAGGCGGACCTGCTTCACACCCGCTCCGGCGGCACGCCCTACGGACCTTCGCACCTGGCCGGCCCAGAGAGCGCGCTGCCGATCACGGACGAGGAGAAACGCCTCTGCATTGCGTTGGGTCAACGGCTCGCGGAGACCGCCTCCGCGCTGGCGCGTCGATCCGACTGAAGGCAGCGACCACGGCGACCCGGCCAATCGGATCGGCTGAGCCTTGATCGGTCACCCCAACCAACTGACGCTCCCCATCGAGTTGATCCGGGAGCCCACCCTGGCGGACTATCGGCCGGGACCGAATGCGGAGGCGTCGGCCGCGGTCAGGGCCCAGGCGGATGGGTCGGGCGAGCCGGTCCTTTATCTCTTCGGCGGCCCGGCGACAGGAAAGACCCATCTGCTGCAGGCGGCTTGTCGCGCCTCGACCGGCGTGGGCAGGACGGCTCAATACATCCCGCTGGCGCTCTCCGGCTTGATGCCCTCGATGCTCGAAGACCTCGAGACCCGGGACCTCCTGGCGCTTGACGATCTCGACACCATTGGGGGCCGTCCTGATTGGGAATTGGCCGTGTTCAACCTCTTCAATCGGGCGCGTGCTCGCGGTTGCGCACTTCTGATTGCCGCGACCTCGGGCCCAGATGAGCTGGGTATCGGACTGCCGGATCTGCGCTCCCGTCTGCAGTGGGGTCCCCGCTACTGCCTGCTGCCGCTGAGCGATCCGGACTGCGAGACGTTGCTGATTGAGGTCGCAGCGAGGCTCGGCATGCGGCTCGCGCACGAGACGGCGCGATACATCATGAACAACTGTGCGCGCGATCCAGCCTCGCTCGTCGAGCTGATGATTCGAATCGACCGGGCGAGCCTGCGTGAGCGGCGCCAACCGAGTATTCCACTGGTGCGCCAGGTCATCCGTGGGGAGATCTGATCGGGATCAGTCCTCCCTCCAACCGCGCATCCGCGCCTTGCGACCCCAGATCCAGACATACTGGGCACCACTCACGACGACGGTCACAAGACACACCCAGATCGTCGTCTCGATCAGGGCAGCGGGAAGCGGAAACGGGCCGGAATCCATGATCACCATGACCACCAGAAGGATCTGCAGCAGTGTGTTGAGCTTGCTCATGGGGATCGGGGCCGCCTCGACCGCCTCGACCCGATAGTTGTAGAGCACCGCCCCGCCGACGATGATGAGATCCCGAAGGACCACCGCCAGCACCAGCCACACCGGCACCAACCCGAGCCACCCCAGCACCAGGAAACTGCAGATCAGCAGAGTCTTGTCGGCGAGCGGGTCGAGGATGCCTCCCAACCGACTGCGCCACCCATAGTGCCTGGCCAGGAAGCCATCCAATCCGTCCGAAACCCCGGCCACGGCAAACAGGACCAGCGCCCACCCGAATTCACGGGACAGCAGCAGGTAGACGATCGGCGCCACAGCAATCAGTCGCAGCACGCTGATCAGATTCGGAAGGTCCTTGCTCTCCACGGCTCGGCTCCAGTCGTCGCATGGCGGCCCCACCCTCGATGCTAGTCCGGTCGCTCTCGCCTGTACAAGGTGCCTGGCGCGTATTCGGGTCTCCCACCGACTGTTAGAATGGAAAGGTTGATCCCGTCCATGGAGCTCGAGCGTGACGCAGGATTTCGACCGTTCGCCATCCGCAGCCCTCCGCTATCGCGACGCCGGCGTCGACATCGACGCCGGCGCCCGACTCGTGGAGCGCATCAAGCCGCTCGCCGCCGCCACCTTCCGTCCCGGGGTGATCACCGGGCTGGGCGGCTTCGGGGCGCTATTCGAGCTCCCGCCGGGCGATTACAGGCAGCCGGTGCTCGTCTCTGGGACGGACGGCGTCGGCACGAAGCTCAGGCTGGCGATCGAGTTGCAGCGTCACGACAGCATCGGGATCGATCTGGTCGCCATGTGCGCGAACGACATCCTCGTCAGCGGTGCCGAGCCTCTCTTCTTCCTTGACTATTACGCCACCGGGCACTTGGACCTGGATGTCGCCAGTTCCGTCGTCGCTGGGATCGCCCGCGGCTGCGAGCTGGCGGGGTGCGCATTGACCGGGGGCGAGACAGCCGAAATGCCCGGGATGTACGCCGGCGGAGACTATGATCTCGCGGGATTCTGTGTCGGGATTGTCGAGAAGAGCGATCTGATCCTCCCGGAGCGCGTCCAACCGGGCGACGTCCTGATCGGACTCGCATCGTCGGGACCACACTCCAACGGCTACTCCCTGATCCGTAAGGTGATCGAGGTGAGCGGTGCGGACCTGGCCGAGGAGATGGATGGGGTCAGCCTGGGGGAGCAGTTGCTGGCACCGACGCGCATCTATGTTGGATCGGTGCTGCCGCTGACGCGGCGCGTCCGGGTGCACGCCCTGGCCCACATCACCGGGGGCGGGCTAACGGAGAATCTGCCGCGGGTGCTTCCCGGGGACACCCGGGCGATCCTCGACCTCGGAAGCTGGTCCCGGCCGCCGCTGTTCGACTGGATCCGGGCCCAGGGCGGGATCCCCGAATCGGAGATGTTGCGGACCTTCAACTGCGGGATCGGGATGGTGATCGCGGTCGGCACGGAGGACCAAGACCGGACACTCGAGCAGCTCCGCGCCTGCGGTGAGGAGGCATGGGTCATCGGCCGGATCGAATCGGCCCGGGGACCGGCGACCGTCAGCTTCCGAGGCGCGATCGGCGATGCCTGATGGCGGACACCTGCGCGTCGTCGTCTTGATCTCGGGTGGCGGCAGCAACCTGCAGGCATTGATGGATCAGCAGACAAAGGGCCTGCCGATCGAGATCGTTGCCGTGATCAGTAATCGGCCCGACGCCTACGGTCTCGAGCGGGCGCGACGACAAGGCATCCCGACCGAGGTGCTCGATCACCGGAGGTATGACAGTCGCGAGCCCTACGAGGCTGATCTGCAGGGGTTGATCGACCGCTATCGCCCCGGCCTGGTGGTCTTGGCCGGATTCATGCGCATTCTCACGCCCCGGCTCGTCGGTCACTACCTGGGTCGGATGCTCAACATCCACCCCTCGCTTCTGCCGAAATTCCGCGGATTGCACACCCATCAGCGTGCACTGGATGCCGGCGAGCGCGAGCACGGGGCAAGCGTGCATTTCGTGACGGCGGAGCTCGACGGCGGGCCAGTCATCATCCAGGCCCGCCTCCCGATCCGTTCGGGCGAGGATGCCGCATCCCTGGCGGCACGCGTGCTGACGCAGGAGCACATCATCTATCCGCGGGCCGTGGGCTGGTTCGCGCAAGGCCGCCTGCGCCTGGGAGACGATGGTCTGCCCTGGCTGGACGGTGCGCCCCTCTTGTCGCCCGTCGTGATCGAGGCCAGCTCGGCTGGCGAGCGCCGCGAGGTCTGAGCGGGCAAGGGCGGGTTTGCCCCCCAGGACCCGGCTCTGATGCGGCCGCCCTGCCGGTTTGACTCGCTCGCCGCCGCCCGCCAACCGGCGCACGCCGGCTGAGCTATTTCTTGCGCGCAGAGACCTCTGTCGCCTCCTGGTGACCGGCCGGTCCGCCCGAAGCACCACTGGCCGCGCTCGCCAGCATCTTCTGGAACATGTCCCACGAAGCCATGGTCCCGGACACGTAGGGCTGAAACAATTTGATCGGATCGTAACCCTCGGCGCCCGAGGCCAAGCGTTCGCGGATATCCTCCATTAGCTGACGCTGAAAGCCTTCGACATCCGGCAGACCAAAGAGCTTACGCACCTCATCGGGTGTGATATCGACGTCAACACTGATCTTCATGACGATCTCCCTGAGGCGCGGCATAGCGCCCCGGCTGCATCAGAATCGGAGCCCGGCTGACCGGTTGGAGGGACCGCATAGGCCAGCGCTCCCTGAGGAAATGGGATTCATGTCCATCCTGGCCATCATCGGCCCGCGTTCCGAGCGGTGCGACCCCCCGAAGGCTTCGTGTCCGTTCAGGCACTGAGGTCCTTGAACATGCCGGGACCTCCTGCCCCGGGCGGGAAACGCTGCATACGTCCAGCGTTTCGCTAATGGCGACTCAATCGCGGAACGGCATCGGTCGGGGCTGGATCCTCGACCGCCATCGTGCGACGCACGCGACGCCCCACCAGGAGACAGGCACGCTCGAAGGCACGGCCTGCCTCGCGCGCGTTCCACTCCCACTCCGATGGATGCGCGGTCGCGGGGAACTGCCAATGTCCGGTCGTGAGCACGCTGCCGATCCGTACCTCCAGGGTCCAATCATGCCAGACGGTCTCGGGCTGATCGTCCTCGACGAACTCCTGCTCGGCAAGCCGGATATAGTTCCCGGCCCGATCCTCCATCGACACCAGATTGGAGAGCAGGAGCGAGTCATCGACACAACTGCCCCACCCGGTGTGGACCGCGGACGCCGTGCCCATCAACGAGTGGATGAGAAGCGCCGGGGTCAGCGTCAAGGTCAAGGGGGTCTCCCAATCGGGCTCGGCGGCGTCGTTCTCGGTTGTCATCGAAGGTCGTTGCGGTCGACTTGTTCGCGGCTCGCGCTGGGCGTGTGATAAGCCGCAGTCTATAGTTCTCGTCCATGACAGGGCAATCCCAGTCCGGATCTTGCCCGCACCCGCGAAACATCCACATGTCCGTCCTCCTCGATCTCAGCATTTTCCCATTGGACCAGGGTGTCAGCATGAGCCGTTTCGTTGCCCCTGTCGTCGCGATGATCCGGGACAGCGGCCACCCCTACCGGCTCTCGCCGATGGGAACGACCGTCGAGACTGCCACGCTACCCGATGCCCTCGAGATCATCGCCCGGGCCCAGGCGATCCTGGAGGGGCTGGGCTGCGAGCGCGTCTATGCAACGGCGAAGTTCGATATTCGACAGGGTCCGGTCGGCCGACTCTCCGCAAAGATCGAGGCCGTGCGTGGGCGAATCGGCTAGGCCGAGTTTTCTCGACGCTGTGATCCGGTTATCGTGTGGGGATTGCCGCGCCGCTGGATGCCGATGATGAAGGTCGCGATCTTTTCCGACGTACAAGCCAATCTGCCGGCGATGGAGGTCGCCGTCGAGCAGATCCTCGATTGGGACCCCGACCTCGTCGTGATGGACGGTGATCTCGTCAACCGTGGACCCAGCAGCCTCGATTGCCTCGAGCTTTTCGAGACGCTCCGCAGATCCCGCGGATGGCTCCCGGTCAAAGGCAATCACGAGGCGTGGATACTGCGTTGCGGTCGCGAGCCCCCGCGCACGGAGCTCGAGGCCGACATGCGTCGCTTCGCGGACTGGACCCATCGGCAGGTTCGTGAGCGCATTTCGGCGCTCGAAGGCTGGCCGGACCATCTCTGTTTCCATGGCAGCCATGACGCAAGCTGGGTTCATGTCACCCATGGGACCATGGCGGGCAATCGCCACGGCATCACCGCCAGCGCTCCGGACGAGGCTATCCGGGGCCAGCTCCCGGCGGATGTCGCGCTGTTCGTGACTGCTCATACCCATCGGCCGCTTCAGCGCGAGCTGGATGGCATCCCCATCCTGAACGTCGGATCGGTCGGCTCGCCCTTCGACGGTGACCCGCGCGGTAGCTATGCGCGACTCCAGGAAAGGCGTGGGCGCTGGGAATGGGAGATCGTCCGGTTTGAGTATGACCGCGGACGTGCCGAGCGGCACTTTCGGGATTCGGGCTTCATCGAGGAAGGCGGCCCCCTGGCGCGCATCCTCTTCGAGGAGTGGCGCCAGGCGCGTCTCCTGATGCCTCACTGGCGCCGAGGCTTCGAGGCGGCCGTCCTCGCGGGCGAACGCGAGCTGGGTCCTTCCGTCGATGCCTTCCTGAGGAAGTCGGGTCAGGGCTGAGCGCAGCGAGGAACCCGACTCAGGTGGCGCCCGCGGATCGCGCATGCGTCCGAGCGCAACCCTCCGACTCGGCACGCGGAGTCCCCGTCGCCCGCATCCGGAGATGTCCAGCGATGAGGCGCCCCCCGGGGGCGAGCCCGGACAGGGGAAGCGGCCGAGGCCAATCGGGGCACGGTGGAGGCCGCGGCTTCCCTCCGATGAGTACCATCACCGGGACGTTTCGGCGCTCAGGGCGAAGACCAAAGCTCCCGCCCCGATGAGGCCCCAAAAGACCATGGCGACCCAGGCGTTGGCAGCAAGCGCCTCGACCCCATAGATGGCGCTGGCAAGGATCAGAAAGAGGACAGCCGTCACGAGACTCAGGATCAAAGGGATCATGGTTGTTTCCTTTCCACGACAATGTTAAACAGCATATTAGCGTTTGCTAACGTTTATGCAAGTCGCAGTGACCCGCGATCCGACCCTGAGCCGAGCCGTCGGACGCGCCTGTAACAGATTGAAACTACTTGGCACATGAAGCCGCATCAGGACGTGCGCCCAAATCCGATCGTTTGTGTCGGACACAGGGCGCAAACGATGACAATTTGAAACAAGATGTAACGAGGCAACAAACAGCACCCGCGGGAGCATCGGATGAGTGACTCGGATCGCCTTTACCGCTTCCTCTTCGAGAACACCGGAATTCGCGGGAATCTGGTTCACCTCGATGCAACCTGGCGCGCCGTCTTGAGCGCGCACCCCTACCCGGAGGCGGTGCGCGAGCCACTCGGCGAGGCCATGGCCGCCGTGACTCTGCTTGCGGCCACCATCAAGTTTCAGGGTTCCCTGATCCTGCAGGCACAGGGGAGCGGACCGATTCGCACGCTGGTGGCGCAAACGACAGACGAGCACAAGGTGCGCGCACTCGCCCGGTGGGAAGGTGATGTGCCGTCCGCCGGGACTCTCCCGGCGCGGTTCGGCGCTGGCCACCTTGCGCTCACCATCGAGCGGCGCGGCGCCGCGCCTTACCAAGGGATCGTGCCGCTGGAGGGACCCGACCTCTCGGCTGCGATCGAGCACTATTTCAGCGATTCGGAGCAGCTCCCGACACGGCTTTGGCTCACCGCGCGCGAGGAACGGGCCGCCGGCCTGCTGCTGCAGCGCCTTCCGGGTGACGGACTCAGCGACGAAGATTGGGAGCGGGTCGGGATGCTGGCCGGCACACTCACCCGCGAGGAGCTCGCCGGTCGCTCCAGCAGCGACCTTCTGCACCGACTCTTCAACGAGGAATCGGTCCGCCTCTTCGAGCCCGAGCCGGTCGCCTTTCGTTGCGGCTGCTCGCGCACTCGAATCGAGGAGACACTCAAGCTCCTCGGGGCGGACGAGGTTCACGACATCATCACCGAGCAAGGGGCCGTCACGGTCACCTGCGAGTTCTGCAACCGGACTTATCGATTCGATCCCGTGGACACCATGCAGATCTTCGCCGAACATAGCCGCCACGCGTCGCCCTCTTCACAGCACTGACTCGATCGAACCGCCTGGTCCTCGAGCCCGCCCCTCCGCGCTCGAGGCCACGGCCTCGGCGACTCGACCGCCGGCGCTCCAAACCGACCGAATGCCGCCGTCCGTCCCGTTCCAGCGAGGCCGCCGATGCTGAGCCAGATTCAACCCGTGCTTGGACTGTGCCTGATCATCGGTTCGGCCTGGGTCTTGAGCGAGCGGCGAGGCGCGGTAGCTCCCCGCCTGATCCTGGCCGGGCTGGCCCTGCAATTCCTCCTCGCCCTCGTCCTCCTCAGGCTGCCCCTCGCCCAGTCGGTGTTTCTGTCGCTCAACCAGCTGGTTGTGGCAATTCAGCGCGCCACCCGCGCCGGTACAGAGCTGGTCTTCGGTTTTCTCGGCGGCGGCGCCGCACCCTTCGAGGTGCCGTACCCGCAGAACAGCTTCGTGCTCGCCTTTCAGGCGCTCCCACTGATCCTGGTGATGAGTGCCCTGTCCGCGCTGCTCTTTCATTGGCGCGTGCTACCCCTGCTGGTCCGAGCGTTCGCCTGGCTGCTGCGGCACACCATGGGGACCGGCGGGGCGCTCGGACTCGGGGCCGCGGCCAACGTCTTCGTCGGCATGACCGAGGCACCCTTGTTGATCCGGCCCTACCTGGCCGGACTCTCGCGGGCGGCGCTCTTTGCGCTCATGACCTGCGGCATGGCCACCGTAGCCGGGACCGTCATGGTCCTCTATGCCGGTATCCTCGCGGATTCCGTGCCCGACGCGATGGGACATATCCTCACAGCGTCGCTGATCAGCGCCCCGGCGGCCTTGATGCTCGCCGGTATCCTGGTCCCCGAGGACGACGGCGAGACGGGTCGGGCCCTCATCGCGATCACGAGCAATTCGCGCAGCAGCATGGACGCCATCACCCGGGGCACGCTCGACGCCATTCCGCTGTGGCTCAACATCGTCGCGATGTTGATCGTCATGGTCGCCCTGGTGAGTCTGACCAACCAACTCCTCGGGTTGCTGCCGCTGATCGCGGGCGAGCCGTTGAGCGCGCAGCGCATACTCGGTTGGATCATGTCTCCGGTCGTCTGGTCGATCGGAATCCCCTGGTCGGAGGCCCAGGTGGCAGGCTCGCTGATGGGCGTCAAGACGGTGCTCAACGAGCTGCTCGCCTACTTGGAACTCGCCCGCATGTCGGGCACACAGCTCACCGATCGCAGTCGTCTGATCCTGACCTACGCCCTCTGCGGATTCGCCAACCTCGGCAGCCTCGGCATCATGATCGGCGGGCTCGGGGCCATGGTGCCGCAGCGGCGCGACGAGATCGTCTCACTCGGAATGAAGTCCATCCTCGCGGGCACGATGGCCACTCTGATGACCGGCGCGGTCGTCGCCCTGGTTCTATAGGGACGTGGCGTGAATGGCCATCCTGGCTAAAGATCAGGCGGGAGCGAAACATGCGGTTTCCCGGTTCCCCCATTCTCAAGTGCTTGGGCGCTTGAACATGGCGGGGCTTCCCGGCCCAGACAGGAAACACCGAACACGCCAGCGCTGACCTAAAGCGTTTCCGTAGCGCGCCCGATCCGGCTCACGACCTGCCTTTCGCAATCCGGGGCGCGGGCTCAGCTCTTGAGCCACCCAGCGCGCTAGCATCGATCCCTCCGCATCGCTGAGGTCACCGTCATGTCCCACCCGCGACCCTCCAATGAACATGCCTCCGGCGCTTGTCTCGACGAGGCAATCCTCGGCAGCCCTTTCGTCATCCAGCGAAGCCGCCTGGCTGGATTCTGCCACCACGAGGCGCTGGCGCTCTGGCCGGCCCTGCGGACAGGCACGGCGCTGACCCTGGCCGCGGAACGGCACAACCCCCATGATGCCGAGGCCGTGGCCATCCACTGGCGCGGCCACAAGCTGGGGTATCTGCCCCGCTGGGAAAACCTGGTCGTTGCCCGCCTGCTTGCAAGGCGGCGCCGCTTGAGTGCGCGCATCCGTCGTCTGATCCCGCACGCCGATCACGATCAGCGCGTGGAGCTGGAGATCCTCATGCATTGAGGCCGATCGCAAAGGCTGGCGTGTTCCCCCTTGACCCCGGACGGGTGCCGTCGCCGGGCTACCTCGCAGGGTCTGCAAGACCGTTCGCGGCCCCTGGCACATCTGGCCGGGACGACCGACAATGGACCCCTGACGCGGGCTGTATGGACTGGATCATGGCCGATGAGATCAGCGGACACTGCTGGAATTGTGGACATGGACTGACTAAGCTCGACTATGGGCGTGAGCTGGGTTGCCTCGCGTGCGGCAAACCGACCCACTGCTGCCGCAACTGCCGCCATTACGCCCCCGGACGACCAAATGAGTGCCGGGAACCCATGGTCGATCGCGTCGTTGTGAAGGAGCAGGCCAACTTCTGCGACTGGTTTCAACCCCTGCTCCGAGCCGGGACGCCGCCAGCCTCGGCAGATGACCAGATGGCGCTGAGACGTGCCGCCGAAGACCTGTTCAAGTGAGCGAACGATCGGCATCGACGCCCACTCGGCCGGTTGCGAGGTCGCACGCGGCGCCTTGAGCCTGAAAATGGCGATTGGCCGCGGCGTCGGCTTGTGCAGAGAGGTTGCTAGAATCAGTATCCTGGATTGCCGATCCCTCACCTCACAGGTGACGCCGCGACGACCCCCCAGGTGCAGAGCCGATGATCATGCGAAGCGCCCGCGATGCGGCCACCCATTCCGTTCACAGAACCCTCGTCGCCGCCGCACTCGCCCTGTCGGCGGCCGTCAACGCGTGCGCATCGGAACAAGACATGACCCTTGAGCGTCATCGACTCGTGGAGAAGATCGAGGCCGAGGTCCGGATGACCTCGCGGGAGCTCGGCTTCGACCGGCTGGAGCCCGTGGTAGCGGAGGCCATGCGCCAGGTCCCTCGCCACGCATTCGTGCCGAGTGCGCAGCGGGCACTCGCCTATGCCAACCATCCCTTGCCGATCGGCAACGGACAGACCATCTCCCAACCCTACATCGTCGCCATCATGAGCCAGCTGCTCGGCGTCGGGCCCGGTGATCGCGTCTTTGAGCTCGGCACTGGATCCGGCTATCAGGCTGCGGTGCTGGCCGCCATGGGCGTCGAGGTCTATTCGGTCGAGATCGTTCCCGCCCTGGCGGAGCGCGCGATCGCAAACCTGGCCGCGGCCGGCTACCCGCAGGTCCGGGTGCGCGCCGGAGACGGCTGGCTCGGGTGGCCGGAGGCCGCGCCGTTCGACGGCATCATCCTCACCGCCGCCGCGCCCGAGATTCCGGAGCGTCTCGTCGGCCAACTCAGGCCCGGTGGCCGGCTGGTGATGCCGGTTGGCGGCGTCGACAGCATTCAGCAGCTTGCGGTCTTCGACAAGGGCGAGGATGGCAGTCTGCGCCGTCGTGACCTCCTTCCGGTGCGTTTCGTGCCTGTGACAGGCCCACTGGGCGACTGAGGCAAGCGATCGACGATCTCTCTAGACGCGCGGACAAGGCCCCGGGGGGCGCCCGACCGCCGAGCGATCCCGGCGACGAGGCGATACTGGAGTCGCTCGTCCGTGCCCTGAGGCGCCAGGCTCAGGCAGCCGGACATCGGGCAACCCTTTTGCTCAGCGGCGACCCGCGCTGGACCGCGGCGTGCGCTCACCGGACCGTTGACGCACTCCCGGGGCTGACCCCGACCTGGCTCACGGAGCGGCAGCTCGCCCAGGGCGCCCTGCCGCTGTCGGCGGCCAGCAGACTCCTCGGCGCTGACCTCGACCTCCTCCTCTACGATGCCCATAGCGGATTCGAGCCGGATGGTTTCGGTGCAGCGACCGGTGCGATTCGCGGCGGCGGTCTCCTGGTCCTCTTGACCCCCGCCCTGGCCGACTGGCCTCATCGGTCCGACCCGCAGGCCAACCGGATTGCGGTCTGGCCCCATTCGGCAGGGTCACTCGGTGGCCGATTCCTGGGCCGACTGGCAACCGTTCTGGTCGACGCTCGCGGGCTGGCCCATCTCGCCCAAGGGCAGGTGGAGACACTCCGGGCGACGCAAGTGTTCATGTCCGAGGCCGCGCGTCTCAACCCGCTGGCGAACGACACCGATCGAACCACGGAGCGTCCCGACCCGACGCAGCCCGCCACGCTGGACCAGGCTCGCGCCATCGCCACCATCCTGGGGGTCGCGCGCGGCCGCGCGCGCCGCCCCCTCGTCATCCGGGCGCACCGCGGGCGTGGCAAGAGCGCGGCGCTCGGACTGGCTGCCGGCCGACTGCTGCACGTCGCCCCGCTGCGCATCCTGGTGACCGCGCCGCGGCGCTCCGCGGTCGAGTCGGTCTTCAAACACGCGGGTGCGGTTCTGACCGCTCCGGACTCGACTGCCGTGTCCCGGTGCAGCCCAAGCCAGGTGGGGGGGATGGACCGACCCGCCCAGTGGGGCGGCGAAGGACCCCTCACCTTCCGATCCCCGGCAGAGCTCGCTGCGGATAGACCGCCAGCCGATCTCCTGCTGATCGACGAGGCCGCCGGCATCCCCGCCCCGCTGCTCGAGGCCCTGCTCCTCCACTACCCGCGCGTGGTCTTTGCGACCACGGTGCACGGCTACGAGGGAACGGGACGCGGTTTCGACGTGCGGTTCCGCGCCACCCTGGACCGACTCGCCCCCGACTGGCGCGCCCTATCCCTCGACACGCCGATCCGCTGGGCCCCAGACGACCCCCTGGAGGATCTGACCTTCCGCGCCCTGCTCCTCGACGCCGCCCCCGCGACAGAGGAGTACCTGGCCGGGGCCGACCTGGCCCACACCCCCTGTGAGCGTCTCGACCGAGACACCCTTGCCCGAGACGAAACGGCCATTCGCGAGTTATTCGGCCTGCTGGTCCTGGCGCATTACCAGACCCGCCCCATGGATCTGCGCATGCTGCTCGATGGCTTGAATGTCCGGGTGTATGCCCTGCGACTGGGCGGGCACATCGCAGCCGCACTGGTTGCCGCCGAGGAAGGCGGTTTCACGGACCCCGACCTGCGCGAGGCCATCTTCATGGGGCGCCGGCGTCCGCGCGGCCACCTTCTCCCGCAGACCCTTTCGAGCCATGCCGGGCTCGCGGAGGCGACCGAGCTCCGGTACCTGCGGGTGATTCGCATCGCCGTCCACCCCGCCCTCGCGCGACGAGGAATCGGCCGCCGGCTGCTTCGCCGCCTCGAGCGGGATGGTCGCGCGGAAGGACTGGATCTACTGGGTGCAAGCTTCGGCGCGACCCCCGGCCTCGTGCATTTCTGGGATCGGTGCGGCTTCCGGGCGGCCCAGATCGGCACCAGCCGCAACGCCGCGAGCGGGGAGCACGCACTCGTCATGCTCTGCCCGCTGAACCGACGCGGCCAGCGATTCGCGGCCAAGGCGGAGGCTCGGCTTGAGTCACGACTCCCGATCCTCCTCGCCGGTCCGCTGCGCGGGCTCGATCCAATGACCGCCACCGCGCTCGCCGCAGCTATGCGCGACGCTCCGGGGCCATCACCGGACCCATCCGAGCAAGCGCTGCAGGAGCACGAGCTCGGCGGGTTCGTCCACGGACATCGTTCGCTTGACGCCAGCTTGCCGCTTCTGGCCGATCTGATCCGCCGCCGACTGGGGCCCTGCTTGCGGGCCCGGACAATCGATGCCCAAGGCGCCGCCCTGTTGATCGCAGCCGCCCGCCAGCTGCGTCCAACCGCCGAGCTGGTTAAACTCTGTCGGGCAGCGGGCCGCGACGAGGTCGTTGCCTGGCTGCGTCAGGCGGCCGCGCAGCTCCGCCAGCCATGACCAAACCACCAGTGCGCTCCGCCGGTGTCATCCCGATCCGTCGTTTCGGATCGGAAACCCGTTTTTTGATCCTGCGCTGCTACGCGTATTGGGACTTCCCGAAAGGAGAGACGAGCCCCGGCGAGTCACCCTTGGAAACGGCACGCCGCGAGGTAGCCGAGGAGACCGGACTCACCGAGCTCGCCTTCCGTTGGGGGGAGTCGTTCGTCGAGACATCGCCTTACGGTCGCGGGAAGGTCGCGCGCTATTATCTGGCCGAATCACCGCGTGGCGATGTGCGCCTGGCAATCAACCCGGATCTGGGGTTTCCCGAGCACCAGGAGTTCCGCTGGGTGACCTATCAACAGGGCCGGATACTGCTGAACGACCGGGTACGAGAGGTCCTGGAGTGGGCACAGCAGCGCATCGCCGAATCGCCCGAGCACCCGGACCCCGTCCCGTCAACCGATCAATAGAGAACGACTGACCATGTCGATCGAGCCCGAACCCGATGCATCCGATGCCATGCTGACCCCGGCCGAGGCGCGCGTCCTCGGCTGCCTGATGGAAAAGCAGCGCACCACGCCGGAGCAGTACCCGCTGACGCTAAATGGCCTCGTCAGCGCCTGCAACCAGAAAAGTGCCCGACATCCCGTGATGAGCATGACTCCCGGCGAGGTCGGGCACGTCGTCAACCGACTGCGCGACCGCGGTCTGATTCACGCCAGCTTCTCGGGACGGACCGAGCGCTACGACCATAAGATGGTCGGCACCTTTTTGATCAGCCGGGAAGAACAGGCGCTCCTGTGCGCCCTGATGCTGCGCGGTCCCCAGACGATCGGTGAGCTGCGAACCAACACCGGCCGGCTTGCCGGATTCAGGGATCTCGAGCAGGTTACCGAGACCCTCCACGGCATGATCAAGCGGGAGCGACCGCTTGTCGTCGAGCTCCCCCGCCAGCCAGGCAAACGCGAGGAGCGTTACGCGCATCTCCTGTGTGGTCGCCCCCGGTTCGAGGAAATGGCGGATTCGGGGCCGGCCCCGGCAGGCGAGCCGATCCGCGATGCCCGCATCGAGGCACTGGAGGCGGAGGTCGCCGGGCTTCGCGCGGAGATCGACCGCCTGTGGTCGCTGACCGGACTCGCGGAACGGCGCTGACTGGACGGCCCGGCTCGCCGCTCGGGTACAACACCCTTCGAATCGGCTCGGTGCCGAGAGGGCGTCAGGTGAAGAGGGTGAGGACCCCCGTATACCCGTAGAGGCGGTCGCGCGAGATCTCGCCGTTGGCGTAGAAGCCGACGACCGGGACATCGCCGAGGGCCGCCTGGATCTGCCTGAGCTCGGCCGAGTCCGGACCGAAGAGGTTCACGCCGCGCCCCAGACAGGAGATGTAGATCCCGCCCCGTGGCGGTCCGGACAGCCGGCCCTTGATGCCCTGCAGCATGCGCGCGAGATCCTCCCGCGCCGTGTCGGCGTCGCGCCGGCAGAACATGAGCTCCCCGCCGGGCTCCACCAGGTCGCCGATCGCGACCAGGCCGTGACTGGGGTCGATCCCGACCAGGTTGCGCACCAGGTAGTCGCCCGTATCCGACGCCGGGATCGGCAGCCCGGCAAAGATGTAGCCGCCGAGCCGCGACAGGTCGCGCGCCAGGATCTCGCCGATGTCCCGCTTGAGCACATCCAGAGCCGGCTCGCCATCAAGCCGGATCAGGATGTTGCGCTGGGCGTCGCTGATCGCGTGGTGTGGCCCGATGGGCGAGCAGCCCTGGCTGAGTCGGGTCAGGATCCCGACCCGGCCGGAAAAGAGGACGCCCGAGAGGCCGCCCCGGGTGAGCCCGTTGGCAAGGGTCAGGGTGTCACCGCGCGAGCTCGCGAGGCCGCCCACCAGGAAACCCGCAGTGGTCCGTTGGGCGAGCTGTTGGATCAAATTTTCGGTCAGACCGTTGGACGGGTCGCCGTGGACGAGCCCGAGATGAGGCTCGTGCGTTTGGATCCAGTCGCCGTGAAGGGCATCGAAGTCGTCGAGATCCTCGACCAGACTCGGAAAGATCCGAAAATCATCGGGCGGCAGCTCGCCGAGCATCACTGCGATCGCGGGCTCGTCGTAATACTCGGCCCCGGTTGCACAGATCCCCATGCCGACGCTGCCGACCCATTGGCTGATTCCCGTGGCGTCGCGGAAGGCCTCGAGGACGTCGTCGAGCTCATCGGCGAGGCTGTCGGTGACATACAGGAACCCCAGCGTCGCCGCAGCGGGCACGCGCCCAAGCTGCGACAGGCACCGATCGGCGGCCTGTCGCCAATCGGGGGCCGCGGCATGTCCGAAGCGAAACGGGTCCATAGTGATGCACTTTTCCCGGGATGGAGTGTTGACGTCCGTCAGGCGATCTGCCCGACAACGGGGTGGCGCCGCCCACACCTGAGGTCCGTCATACCTCGGCCAGGTCGCCTTTCTCTTGGAGCCAGGCGCGCCGGTCGGACGCGCGCTTCTTGGCCAGCAGCATGTCGAGGAGGTTGTTGCTGTCGTCCTCGGCGTCAACCGTGAGCTGGACCAGGCGCCGGGTATCCGGATGGATCGTGGTCTCGCGCAGCTGCGCCGGGTTCATCTCTCCGAGGCCCTTGAAACGCTGGACGTTGACCTTGCCCTTGATCTTCTCCGCCTCGATGCGGTCCAGGATGCCACGCTTCTCGTCGTCGTCCAAGGCGTAGAAGACCTGCTTGCCCACATCGATCCGGTAGAGCGGCGGCATGGCCACGAACACATGCCCCTCAGCCACGAGGCGCCGGAAATGGCGCAAGAACAGCGCGCACAGCAGGGTTGCGATATGGGCGCCGTCGGAGTCGGCATCGGCGAGGATGCAGACCTTGCCGAAGCGCAGCCGGCTGAGATCATCGGATCCCGGATCCACACCGATTGCGACCGCGATGTCGTGGACCTCCTGCGAGCCAAGGACCTCGGCCGGATCGACCTCCCAGGTGTTGAGGATCTTGCCCCTCAGGGGAAGGATGGCCTGAAACTCCCGATCGCGCGCCTGCTTGGCAGAGCCCCCTGCAGAATCCCCTTCCACCAGAAAGAGCTCGCCGCGCTCGGGATCGGTCGTGGTGCAATCGGCGAGCTTGCCGGGCAGGGCCGGCCCCTGCGTGACCTTCTTGCGTGTGATGGTCCGCCCCGCACGCAGGCGCGCCTGGGCCGCACCGATCACCAACTCGGCGATCCGCTCGCCCTCGGCCACATGCTGATTGAGCCAGAGACTCAAGGCGTCCTTGACGACGCCCGAGACGAAAGCGGCGCACTCCCGCGAGGAGAGACGCTCCTTGGTCTGCCCGGAGAACTGCGGCTCGACCAGCTTCACCGAGAGGATGTAGCTGATCCGGCCCCAAACATCCTCCGGGGCCACCTTGACACCGCGCGGCAGCAGGTTGCGGAATTCACAGAACTCGCGCACCGCCTCGGTCAAACCCGTACGCAGGCCGTTGACATGGGTGCCGCCCTGTACGGTCGGGATGAGGTTGACATAGCTCTCGGCGACCGGCTCACCGCCCTCCGGCAGCCAGGCCAGTGCCCAACTGGCCGCCTCGTTGGTGCCCTTGAGGTCGCCGACAAAGAGCTGCGAGGGGATTGTCTCCGCCCCGCTCAGGGCCTGGACGAGATAGTCCTTCAGGCCGTCCTGATAGCACCAGACGTGCTCCTCCCCGCCCGTCTCGTCGCGCAACCGGACCTCGAGTCCCGGACAGAGGACGGCCTTGGCCCGCAGCAGGTGGATGAGCGGACGAATCGCCAGCCTGGGCGTGTCGAAATACTTGGGATCGGGCCAAAACCGCAGGCGCGTCCCCGTATTGCCGCGCCCCACCGTCCCGACCCGATCAAGATCACTCGCCTTGTCCCCGCTGGCGAAAGCCATGTGGTACTCGTGGCCGCCGCGTTTGACCCAGACCTCAAGACGTTGCGAGAGTGCGTTGACCACTGAGACACCGACGCCGTGCAGGCCGCCGGAGAAACGATAGTTGTCGCTGCTGAACTTGCCGCCCGCGTGCAGCTTGGTCAGGATGACCTCGACACCGGGAAGTCCCTCGTCGGGATGCAGGTCCACCGGCATGCCCCGTCCGTCGTCGCTGACCTCCAGTGAGCCGTCGGCGAAGAGCACCACATCGATCCGCCGGGCATGGCCGGCAAGCGCCTCGTCGACGCTGTTGTCGATGACCTCCTGGGCAAGGTGATTGGGACGGCTGGTATCGGTGTACATCCCCGGGCGTTTCCGCACCGGGTCGAGGCCGCTCAGGACCTCGATGGCTGAGGCATCGTAGTTGCCGGTCATGGACGCTTTCGATCGATCCTGTAGCGTGTTGGCAAAGGTCAGGCAAGGCCGGGACCGCAGGGCACCGCATCTCGCTCCCTCGCGGGGTCGGGCTACATCCTAGCGCGGGAGCCCGGTGCTGGCGAATCCCGGCGCCGGCCCCGGTTTGACCCTCGCCCCGAAGCTGGAGTAACGTATGACCCGTCACCGAATGGATTGGCCGCCGCGATGCACGGCTCTTGCCCCCGGTCGCCGCGTGGCGACTCCTCGCGATCGAGCCCGCTCGTCCTCGTCGTCGCACCCTCCCCCGGTGCCCGCAAAGCCCATGCGCGACGGGTTCAGCTGCCATTCCCGAGCGCCTAACCGCATGAAAAAACCCGCCGATCCCACCGCGCCATCCTTCGAGCAGGCCCTCACCGAGCTGGAGTCCATCGTCGACGCCCTGGAGAAGGGCGACATGAGCCTGGAGGAGTCGCTCACCGCGTTCGAGCGCGGCGTCGGCCTGACTCGAACCTGTCAAGAGGCGCTCGACGCGGCCGAGCAACGCGTGCGGGTCCTCACCGACGCGCGGCCAGAGGCCGAGCCGGAGCCCTTCACACCCGATGACTGAACCCAATCTGGACGCCTTCCGCGCGCGCTGCCAGCATCGCATCGAGGCCGCGCTCGACGAGCTGCTGCCGCCCGCCAGCGTGCAGCCGGCTCGGTTGCACGAGGCGATGCGCTACGCGGTCCTGGGCGGGGGCAAACGCATCCGCCCGCTCTTGGTTTATGGCGCCGGCGAGGCGCTTGGCGTCGATCCGGACCTGCTGGACCGGCCGGCCTGCGCGATCGAGTTTGTCCACGCCTATTCATTGATCCACGACGACCTCCCGGCGATGGATGACGACGACTTGCGCCGCGGGCGTCCCACCTGCCATCGCGCCTTCGACGAGGCGACGGCGATCCTTGCCGGCGATGCCCTGCAGACCCTCGCCTTCCAGGCGCTCGCCGAGGCGCCCGGACTCGCCTCCGAAAAGCGCATCGCCATGGTGGCGAGCCTGGCACGCGCCGCTGGCTCCCGGGGCATGGTCGGGGGACAAGCCCTCGATCTCGCCGCCGAGGGCACGGTGCAGGACGTGGCGATGCTCGAGCACATCCATATCCACAAGACAGGCGCTCTGATCCGAGCTGCGGTCCAGATGGGA
The DNA here is from genome assembly GCF_022340925.1 of Thiocapsa sp. Taxonomy (GTDB): domain Bacteria; phylum Pseudomonadota; class Gammaproteobacteria; order Chromatiales; family Chromatiaceae; genus Thiocapsa. Next base: position 2,970 of record NZ_JAJDNA010000102.1, on the reverse strand, counting down.
ATCCTCGCTCACGATGCACCGGACCCCGATCATGCCGAGCGGCTGGACCGCTATGCGAAGTGCGTCGGGCTCGCCTTTCAGATCCAGGACGATCTGCTCGACGTCGAGGGCGACACCAGCCTGATCGGAAAGACTGCGGGACGCGATCGGATCCTGGAGAAGGCGACCTACCCTGATCTGGTGGGCCTCGCCGAGGCAAAGGAGATGGCCGCCAATCTGATCGGCGAAGCATTGGAGAGCATCGAGGTCTTTTCGCGCGGGGCCGAGCCGCTCCGCTGGATCGCGGGCGCCCTGATCGGTCGCAAGCACTGACACACCCGCCCCCGGGTCTGCATCCGTTGGTCTTGTCCGCCTCAGCCCCAACCCTCTAGCGCTGTCAGAACAGCGGATCCATCGAGAGACGTCACATCATGGAGCAAGCGCTCGATCTCACCTGCTGCGCGACCCTCGACAGCACCGATATTGCTGACGTTCAGGGCAGCGCCGACTCCCGCCGGATCGCCATCGACAGGGTGGGTATCAAGGACATCCGCCACCCGGTGCGGGTGAGCGATCGCAGCGGCATTGAGCAGCACACGGTCGCCACCTTCAACATGTACGTCTACCTGCCGCACGACTTCAAGGGGACCCACATGTCACGCTTCGTGCAGATTCTGAACAATCACGAGCGCGAGATCGGAGTCGCCTCCTTCAAAGAGATGCTGACGGAGATGTCCGAGCGCCTGGAGTCCGAGGCCGGCCATATCGAGATGCGCTTCCCCTTTTTCGTCAACAAGAAGGCCCCCGTCACGAGGGTGGAGAGCCTGCTCGATTACGAGGTCACCTTCATCGGCGAGATCCGGCACAACCGGCCCAGCCTGGAGATCAAGGTCGTGGTTCCGGTCACCAGCCTCTGTCCCTGCTCCAAGAAGATCTCGGCCTACGGCGCCCACAATCAGCGCTCCCATGTGACGGTACAGGTGCGCACGCAGGGTTTCATCTGGATCGAAGATCTGATCGACCTGGTCGAGCAAGAGGCCTCCTCGGAGCTGTTCGGTCTGCTCAAACGCCCGGACGAGAAGTACGTGACCGAGCGGGCCTACGACAACCCCAAGTTCGTCGAGGACATGGTGCGTGACGTCGCCAAGCGCCTCAACGCGGACGAGCGCGTCAGCGCCTATGTGGTCGAGGCCGAGAACTTCGAATCGATCCACAACCACTCGGCCTACGCCCTGATCGAGCGCGACAAGGAGCGCGAGGCCCGCATCGCCGAGGCGACCCTCTGATCCTGCTGCTGCACGGCTTCACCGGCAACGCAACCGACTGGTTGAGGTGCTGCCCGCGCCTCGGCGGGCGGGCGCTGGCGATCGACCTCCCCGGGCACGGCGAAAACCTGTCGCCAGTGGGGTCCTTTCGCACGAGTCTCCGCGACATCCTCCAGGGACTGCCTGACGCGGTCGACCAGGTTGCCGGCTATTCCCTAGGCGGGCGATTCGCCATGGGGTTGATCGCGGCCAATCCGACCAGATTCAGCAGGGCCCTCATCGTCTCCGCCCATCCGGGGCTGACCGATCACGCAGAACGGGCGCGGCGCGCGGCGCTCGAGCGCGAATGGGTCGTACGCCTGCGCAGCGAGGGGATCGAGGCGTTCGTCCGGGCCTGGGAGGCACAACCCTTGTTCTCGACGCAGACTCGCCTGCCGGAGGCAGTCATGAAGGGACAACGCGCGCAACGCCTGCGACAGCGCGCCGAGGGCCTCGCACAGTCGCTGGAGCAACATGGGCTCGCGCGGATGCCGAGCCTGTGGGGACCCTTGGCGCGCTTCCCCGGGCAGCTGGACTGGATCGTCGGGTCCGCGGATCGGAAGTTCCTCGCAATCGCCCGGGAGGTGGCCCGCCGACGCGCTTCGACACGGCTGCGTATCTTGCCCGGAATCGGGCATAATCCCCTCCTGGAGTGCCCGGAGATCTTGGCCGAGTGCATTGACTAGACTGCGCGGAGCAGCCGGGCCAGGGTCGCCCAACCCGGCAAGAGCCCCTGAACCCGCAGCCCGCGGGACGCCCGAGGAGGCACGTATGCAACGAGCCGCGCCTGAGTCGAAGCCATCCACACCGACCCCCGGCACGGACCACGTCCGGTCGGAGGACGACAACCTGACCGTCTTGCTGGGCGAGTGGGGTTTCAAGGTCCTGTTCCGTTTCCTCGGTGCCGCGGCAACGCTCCTGAGCGCCCTGGCACCGGGTCAGCGGGAGCGCTCCTGAGTCGGTCGCCGACAGGCGGGCGGGACTTCGATCCGGCCGATGGCGGCGCCTCATCCAAGCCAATGGTGCTCAGGCAGTACCCCCGCGCCCAGAAATGCAGCCCCGTAAAGTTGCGCTTCTGGCCCAGGAACTGGCGACGGATGCGAATCGCCGACTCCCCCTTCAGAAACCCCACCGTGTTCGCCACGCTGAACTTCGGTGGAATGCTCAGGCACTGGTGGATGTGGTCCGGCATCGCGTGCCCTTCCACAATCTCAACCCCTGGCTGCTGACACAGCTCGCGCAGAACCGCTCCGATCTGCCTGCGCAACGACCCGCAGATCGACCGCCGACGATACTTCGGCGCGGATGTTCCCGACGCGGGTTCGGCTGCGGAAGAGGAGGCGCGAGATGAACAGGGCCCGATCCTGCGGCGAGGAGTAGACCGTGAGCCTGCCGCGCAGGCCGCGCGGCAGCCGTTGACTGGGCCAGACCGAGTGCATGTCCGGGTCGGAGAACCCCGCCGTGACGTCCTGACCGAACAGCTCGATATCGATATCCGGAGAGAACAACACAATGTTGTCGATCCGCAAGACGTCGCTGGGCTCCTTCCCGGCGGCGACGACCTCGGTGAACAGGTCGCGCACAGTGCTCATCAGAAGTGCGGTGCCGCGACTGTGCGAGAGCAGGTGAACCCCCTCGACCTCGGGCGTCGAGGTCAACAAGCGTATCATCTTTCGCGGATGTTTCT
>NZ_JAJDNA010000097.1 GCF_022340925.1 Thiocapsa sp. | reverse complement strand
AGATGGTGATGCCCGGCGACAACGTGAAGATGACGGTGAAGCTGATTGCGCCGATCGCGATGGAAGAGGGTCTGCGCTTTGCGGTCCGCGAAGGCGGGCGCACCGTCGGCGCCGGCGTCGTCGCCAAAGTGATTGAGTAAGGGTATGAGCAACCAAAGAATTCGTATTCGACTCAAGGCCTTCGATCACCGCTTGATCGATCAGTCGGCCCGCGAGATCGTCGATACCGCCAAACGCACCGGCGCCCAAGTGCGCGGACCGGTGCCGCTCCCCTCGAAGAAGGAGCGGTTCACCGTTCTTGTCTCGCCGCACGTCAACAAGGATGCGCGCGACCAGTATGAGCTCCGGACCCATAAGCGTCTGATGGATATCGTCGACCCCACCGATAAGACGGTCGATGCACTGATGAAACTGGACCTGGCCGCCGGCGTCGACGTCCAGATCAAGCTGAGCTGAGGACGAATCGATGGCGATCGGAGTGATTGGGCGTAAGGCCGGCATGACCCGCCTGTTTACCGAGGACGGCGCAAGCATCCCTGTCACCGTGATCGAGGTGCAGCCAAACAGGGTCAGCCAGGTCAAGTCCGAAGAGACAGACGGCTATCGCGCCATCCAGGTGGCGTTCGGTCGCCGCAGGGCGTCGCGGGTGACCAAGCCGATGGCTGGGCATTACGCCAAGGCGGGGGTCGAGGCGGGCGAGGTGCTGCGCGAGTTCCGTCTCGAGGCTGGAGAAGCGGCGGATTTGGGCGTCGGGGCGGAGATCTCGGTCTCCATTTTCGCGCCAGGGCAGAAGGTCGACGTCCGGGGTGTGACGAAGGGGCGGGGTTTCTCCGGTGCGATTCGCCGTCATCACTTCAGCGGCCAGGATACCACCCACGGCAACTCGCTCTCTCACCGGGCGCCGGGCTCGATTGGACAGAATCAGACGCCCGGGCGCGTGTTTAAGGGCAAGAAGATGGCGGGTCATCTCGGCGCGGCCAACCGATGTACCCAGAATCTGGAAGTGATGCGGGTCGATCCGGAGCGCCAGCTGCTGCTTGTTCGGGGCGGCGTGCCGGGGCCGACCGGCGGGCGGCTCGTCGTGCTGCCATCCGTGAAGCAGAAGAACAAGGGCTAAGCACTCATGGAACTCGAGATTCGAAACGATACCGGCGGTGCCAATCTGCAGGTTGCGGATGCCGTCTTCGGCGTCGCCTACAAACCCGGGCTGGTGCATCAGGTCGTCACGGCCTACCTGGCAGGGTCGCGCGCCGGAACCCGTGCGCAGAAGAGCCGTTCCGAGGTCTCTGGCGGTGGGTCGAAGCCGTGGCGCCAGAAAGGGACGGGGCGTGCACGCGCCGGCACCTCGCGCAGTCCGATCTGGCGCTCCGGCGGCGTGACCTTTGCGGCCAAGCCGCAGGACTACAGCCAGAAGGTCAACCGTAAGATGTATCGCGGGGCGGTGCGCTCGATCCTGTCGGAGCTGGTGCGCCAAGGTCGTTTGGTCGTGGTCGACGACCTGCGTGTAACGGCCCCGAGGACGAAAGAGCTGCTCGCGCTACTCAAGCGACACGAGCTGCATGACGTCCTCATCGTGACCGACGGTCGCGACGAGAACCTCTATCTCGCGGCACGCAATGTCCCTCGGGTCGATGTGATGTCTGTCCAGGATGTCGATCCGGTGAGCATGGTCGCTTTTGACACCCTGCTCGCGACCGAGGCGGCAGTGAAGAAGCTGGAGGAGCGCCTGGGATGAATGACGAAAGGCTCATGAAGGTCCTGTTGGCGCCCATCGTCTCAGAAAAGACGTCCCGCGCCAGTGACCTCTCCGGACAGTACGGCTTCCGCGTGATGACTGATGCGAACAAGCGCGAGATCGCGCGTGCCGTCGAGCTGATGTTCGGCGTTGAGGTCGACCGTGTGCGGGTTCTCAATGTCAAGGGCAAACAGAAGCGCTTTGGCCAGCGCCTCGGCAAGCGCAACGACTGGCGCAAGGCGTATGTGCGTCTCAAACCCGGTCAAGACATCGATTTCGGCGGCGGAGCCTGACGGGGCCAGCCGATACCAGCGGATAGAGCAAGATGCCAATTGTAAAGACGAAACCCACCTCCGCGGGGCGCCGCTTCGTCGTGAAGGTGCAGTCCCCCGAGTTGCATAAGGGCGGACCCTATGCGCCGCTCGTCCAGAAGAAATCCAAACACGGTGGGCGGAATAACCTCGGACGCATCACTGTCCGCCACCAGGGTGGCGGACACAAGCAACGCTATCGGATCGTCGACTTTAAGCGGAGCAAGGAAGGGATCCCGGCGGTTGTGGAGCGGCTCGAGTACGATCCGAACCGAACCGCTCATCTAGCCCTTTTGAAGTATGCCGACGGCGAGCGCAAGTACATCATCGCGCCGAAGGGACTCGGGGTCGGCGCCCGCGTGGAATCGGGGGAATCCGCGCCGATCAGCGCGGGTAACTGCATGCCGCTGCGAAACGTCCCCGTCGGCACGCAGGTGCATTGCGTGGAGATGCGCCCCGGCAAGGGTGCGCAGCTGGCGCGCGCGGCTGGGAGCTCGGCCCAGCTGGTCGCCAGGGACGGCCAGAGCGCCACTCTGCGATTGCGCTCCGGCGAGATGCGGAAGCTGCACGTCGACTGCCGCGCCGTCATCGGCGAGGTCGGAAATAGTGAGAACAGCCTGCGGAAGCTTGGAAAAGCGGGCGCCTCGCGTTGGCGCGGTGTCCGGCCGACTGTCCGCGGTGTGGTCATGAACCCGGTGGATCACCCGCATGGCGGCGGTGAGGGACGCACCTCCGGCGGGCGGCACCCGGTCACGCCTTGGGGTGTCCCTACCAAAGGCCACAAGACGCGCAAGAACAAGCGGACCGACGCCATGATCGTGCGTCGTCGCGGACGCAAGTAAACAGACGAGGTTGAGCACGTGCCACGTTCGATTCGCAAAGGACCCTTTGTCGACCACCACCTGATCAAGAAGGTCGAAGCGGCGGTCGCCCAAAACAGCAAACGCCCGATCAAGACCTGGTCGCGTCGCTCCATGGTGCTGCCCGAGATGGTGGGTTTGACCATTGCGGTCCACAACGGGCGTCAGCACGTGCCGGTGCTCGTCAACGAGAACATGATCGGCCACAAGCTCGGTGAGTTCGCATTGACCCGGACCTACCGGGGGCATGCCGCTGACCGTAAGGCCAAGAAGCGCTAAGTCGGAGATTGGGATGCGAGCCGAAGCGAAACTGAAATATGCGCGGGTCTCCGCCCAAAAGGCCCGATTGGTCGCTGACCTGATTCGCGGGCGGGATGTCGAGGAGGCATTGAATACCTTGGCGTTCAGCACGAAGAAGGGCGCCCGGATCATCAAGAAGGTCCTCGAGTCTGCCATTGCCAATGCCGAGCATAATGAGGGCGCAGACATCGACGAGCTCAAGGTCGCGTCGATCCATGTCGACGAGGGGCCGACGATGAAGCGAATCCGCCCGCGTGCCAAGGGTCGGGCTAATCGAATCATGAAACGCACCAGCCACATCCGTTTGACCGTAGCGGAAGGCTGAGGGGACCTGCATGGGACAGAAAGTTCATCCGAACGGCATCCGCCTGGGCATCGTCAAGGACTGGACCTCCAAGTGGTACGCGAACACCCGTGACTACGCGGATCTGCTGAATACCGACCTCGAGGTTCGGACGTTCCTCCGCAAGGAATTGGCAAAGGCCTCGGTGAGTCGGATCCAGATCGATCGACCGGCGAAAAACGCCCACATCACCATCCATACCGCGCGGCCGGGTGTTGTGATCGGTAAGAAAGGGGAAGACATCGACAAGCTGCGTGCGCGGGTGTCGCAGATGATGGGCATCCCCGTGCACATCAGCATCGAAGAGATTCGGAAGCCCGAGTTGGACGCGCAACTTGTCGCTGAGGGGATCGCACAGCAGCTCGAGCGGCGCATCATGTTTCGACGCGCCATGAAGCGCGCGATCCAGAACACGATGCGTCTCGGCGCGGAAGGGGTCAGGGTCAATGTCGCCGGGCGACTGAATGGGGCAGAGATCGCCCGGACGGAATGGGCCCGTGAGGGCCGCGTGCCTCTGCACACGTTGCGTGCGGACATCGATTACGGTTTCGCGGAGGCCCAGACCACCTATGGCGTGATCGGCGTCAAGGTCTGGATTTTCAAGGGAGAGGTGTTCGCTGATCAGCTCCCCGAGGAGGCGGCCCCGAAGACGGCCGCAAGAAGGGGATAGGTCATGCTGCAACCAAAACGCACCAAATTTCGCAAGCAACATAAGGGACGCAATCGCGGCCTCGCGCAGAGCGGCAACCAGGTGAGCTTCGGCGAGTTCGGGCTCAAGGCAACCGGGCGCGGGCGACTCACGGCGCGTCAGATCGAGGCCGCGAGACGGGCCATCACCCGGAAGGTCAAGCGCGGCGGCAAGCTTTGGATCCGTGTCTTTCCGGACAAGCCGGTTTCGAAGAAACCGCTTGAAGTGCGTATGGGCAAAGGTAAGGGGAACGTCGAGTACTGGGTTGCCCTCGTGCAGCCGGGGCGGATGCTCTATGAGATCGAAGGCGTGAGCGAGCAGCTGGCGCGTGAGGCATTCGGGCTGGCGGCGGCGAAGCTTCCGGTGCAGACCACCTTTGAGAGGCGGATGATCCTGTGATGAAGGCGAATGAACTGAGGAAGCGCAGTCCCGATGAGCTTCACAAGCAGCTGATGGATCTGCTTCGCGAGCAATTCAATCTGCGGATGCAGCGGGGCACCGGGCAGTTGTCGAAGCCCTCACAGATGAAGGCCGTGCGGCGGCAGGTCGCCCGTGTGAAGACGGTCATGGCTGAGCTGAAGGCGGGCGCACGATCATGAGTGAAGAGACCAAAACGAATCGCACCCTTGATGGGCGTGTGGTCAGCAGCGCGATGGACAAGACGATCACGGTGCTCATCGAGCGGCGCGTGAAGCACCCCTTGTATGGAAAATTCATGCGGCGCTCGACCAAGATACACGCCCATGACGAGGATAATGCCTGTTCCGACGGCGATTGGGTCAGAGTGGAGCAGTGCCGCCCCCTCTCGAAGACCAAGACGTGGCGACTGCTCGAGATCGTCGAGAAGGCGCGTTGAGGCGATCTGAGCCCTCAACGGCGTTACGCATGGCGCCATCGGGCGGGCCATAAAGGCCGCCCCCATCGCAACAGGTTAGGTACACAGCAATGATTCAGATGCAGACGGATCTCAGTGTCGCTGACAACAGTGGTGCCCGGCGGGTGCAATGCATCAAGGTCCTTGGCGGATCGCACCGGCGCTACGCGGGCATCGGAGACGTAATCAAGGTCACCGTGAAGGATGCCATTCCGCGGGGTAAGGTCAAGAAGGGGGATGTCTTCAATGCGGTGGTGGTTCGCACGCGCAAGGGGGTTCGCCGGCCCGATGGATCCTCGGTCCGTTTCGATGGCAATGCGGCCGTGCTCTTGAACAACCAGCTCCAGCCGATCGGGACGCGGATATTCGGCCCGGTTACGCGCGAGCTGCGCGGCGAGCGGTTCATGAAGATCATCTCGCTTGCACCCGAGGTGCTGTAGGGGGTAGGGGGTCGAGGCTATGCAGAAGATCAAGAAAGGTGATGACGTCATGGTCATTTCAGGCAAAGACAAGGGCAAGCGAGGCACAGTCTTGCGGGTGGTCGACCAGGATCGGGTGATCGTCGAGAACATCAACATCGCGCGCAAGCACCAGAAGGCGAACCCGCAAGCGGGGGAGCCTGGAGGCATTATCGACAAGGCGATGCCGATCCAGGTATCGAATGTCGCGCTGTACAACCCGCAGAAGGGCGGGCCCGACCGGGTCGGGTTCAAGATCCTGGAAGACGGTCGTAAGGTTCGCGTGTTCAGGTCGGACGGCGAAGTCGTCGACGTCTGACGGAAGGAAACGAGATGTCCAGACTACAGAAAGATTATCGGGAGCGCGTGGTTGAACTCTTGCAGCAGCGGTTCGGCTTCAAGAGCGTCATGCAGGTTCCGAAGATCGAGAAGATCACACTCAACATGGGTGTCGGAGAGGCAATTGCGGATAAGAAGGTCATGGACAACGCCGTGGCGGATCTGCGCCTGATCGCCGGCCAGCAACCGATCGTGACACATGCGAGGAAGTCAGTGGCCGGATTCAAGATCCGTGAGGGCTGGCCGATCGGATGCAAGGTCACCCTGCGGCGCGAGCGGATGTACGAATTTCTGGACCGGCTGGTGAGCGTTGCGATCCCACGCATCCGCGATTTTCGCGGCCTGAGTCCCAAGGCCTTCGACGGCCGCGGCAACTACTCGATCGGCGTTCGGGAACAGATCATCTTTCCCGAGATCGATTACGACAAGATTGACGCGCTGCGCGGTCTGGACATCACGATCACGACGTCGGCGCGGACGGACGAAGAAGGGCGCGCGCTGCTCGAGGCGTTCAACTTTCCGTTCCGCACCTGAGGTTACGACGATGGCAAAAAAAAGCATGATCGCTCGCGATCGAAAGCGCACCCGGATCGCCGCCCGCTTCGCCAAGAAGCGCGCGGCATTGAAGGCCGTCATCAGCGACCGCAGCGCGGGCATCGAGCAGGTTGAGGAGGCTCTGACCAAGCTGCAGCAGCTCCCGCGCGATGCGAGCCCCACGCGCCAGCAGCGGCGCTGCCGGGTCAGCGGGCGGCCGCATGCTGTGTATCGGAAATTCGGTCTCTCCCGCAACAAACTGCGCGAAGCGGTGATGCGCGGCGACGTCCCGGGTGTCGTGAAGGCGAGTTGGTAGGATCTGTTTTGGTTGATTTCCGGGATGGTCGGCGAGACCGTCTCGTTCCGGCAAACTTGACGGGTATCGCACTGCAAGAGTGGTCTGACCCGGGGAGAAGCTCATGAGTATGTCTGATCCGATTGCGGATATGCTGACACGCATCCGCAACGGCCAGCAGCGCGGCAAGATCACGATCGCGATGCCTTCGTCCAAACAGAAGGTCGCGATCGCGAATCTGCTCAAGGCAGAGGGCTACATCGCCGACGCGACTGTCGAGGCGAATGGCAACAAGCCCGAATTGGTGATCAAGCTCAAGTATTTCCGCGGCAAGCCCGTGATCGAGCTGCTGACCCGCGTGTCCCGGCCGGGACTTCGAATCTATCGCGGCAAAGGCGAGTTGCCCAATGTTTGGGCGGGACTCGGCATTGCGATTGTGTCGACCTCCAAAGGACTGATGACCGACCGCGCAGCCCGACAGGCGGGACACGGCGGCGAGATCATCGCCTACGTCGCGTAAGAGGAGTCCGAGCATGTCACGAGTCGCAAAGGCACCGATCGTCGTTCCCAAGGGGGTGACCGTCGAAATATCGGGCCAGGACGTCAAGGTCAAGGGGGCGAAGGGGTCGTTGGAGTGGTCCGTCCATCCATCCGTCGTGGTGTCGCAGTCCGATGGCGAGGTCCGGGTTGCACCGGCGGAAGGCCATCAGGGCTCTTGGGCCATGGCGGGCACGACACGGGCCCTCCTGCACAACATGGTGGTCGGCTGCGGCACCGGGTTTGTCCGGAAGCTCTCGCTGGTCGGCGTCGGTTACCGGGCGCAAGCGAAGGGTACCGTCCTGAATCTCAGCCTGGGCTACTCCCATCCGATCGATTACCCGGTCCCGGCCGGAATTACCATCGAAACCCCGAGCCAGACGGAGATCGTCGTCGCCGGCGCCGACAAGCAGCAGGTCGGTCAGGTTGCCTCGGAGATCCGGGGATTCCGGCCGCCCGAGCCGTATAAGGGCAAGGGCGTGCGTTACGCGGACGAAAACGTCCTGCGTAAGGAAGCCAAGAAGAAATAGGTGTCTGAGTCCATGGACAAAAAACAAGCTCGCCTGCGCCGTGCGGCGCGCGCACGGGCGAAGATCCGCGAATTGGGCGTCTTCCGACTGTGCGTTCATCGCACGCCGCGGCACATCTATGCCCAGGTCATTGCCCCCGAAGGCAACCGAGTCGTGGCCAGTGCCTCCACGCTGGACAAGGATCTCCGTCGTGAGATCCAGGGGCACAGAGGAAACGTCGGCGCCGCCGCGACCATCGGGAAGGCGATTGCCGAGCGCGCCCTGTCTGCCGGCGTTGCCAGCGTGGCGTTTGATCGCTCCGGGTTTCGCTATCACGGCCGTCTCAAGGCGTTGGCGGATGCCGCGCGTGAGGGCGGACTGAAATTCTAAGGGGAAGATCATGGCGAACTTCAATCCGAAATCGGAAGGCGATGACCTTCTCGAGAAGTTGGTGGCGGTCAACCGCGTCGCCAAGGTGGTCAAGGGGGGGCGGCAGTTTGGCTTCGCGGCCTTGACAGTGGTCGGCGACGGTAAGGGGCGCGTCGGGTTCGGACGTGGCAAGGCCCGCGAGGTTCCGGTGGCCATTCAGAAGGCCATGGAGAACGCGCGCAAGAATATGATCGAGGTCAAGCTTAACGGGACCACCCTGCAGTATCCGCTCAACGGGCGGCATGGCGCGGCCAAGGTGTTCATGCAGCCGGCCTCTGACGGCACCGGCATCATCGCCGGTGGCGCGATGCGCGCCGTGTTTGAGGTCTTGGGTGTGCAGAACGTCCTGGCCAAGTGCATCGGGACGAACAATCCGGTCAACGTGGTCCGTGCCACGGTACAGGGCCTGCGCGCCATGAACAACGCCGATGCCATTGCCGCCAAACGCGGCAAGACCGTCGCCGAGATCCTGGGGTAAGCGGATGTCCGGAAAAAAAATGATGAAAGTCAAGCTGGTGCGGAGCTTCCATGGTCGGCTCTCCAGCCACAAGGCCTGTGTGCGGGGTCTCGGTCTGCGCCGGATGCACCAGGTTGTCGAGGTAGAAGATACGCCCTGCACGCGCGGCATGGTGAATACCGTGTCCTACATGGTCTCGGTGATGGAGGATCCCCGCGATGCGGCTCAATGATCTCAGACCCGATGCGGGCAGCCGGCCGAGTGCCAAGCGCGTGGGACGCGGCATCGGCAGCGGCCTCGGCAAGACCTGCGGACGCGGACACAAAGGCCAGAAATCCCGCAAGGGCGGCTTCCACAAGGTCGGCTTCGAAGGCGGTCAGATGCCTCTGCAACGGCGCCTCCCGAAGGTCGGGTTCCGATCCCGGACAGCCGACTCAAGTGCGGAGGTCCGGCTCGGCGAGCTGGCGTGCGTGGATGGCGATATCGTCGATCTGCAGTCTCTCGTTCGGGCGCGCGTCCTGAACCGAAGCGTCAAGCGTGCGAAGATCATTGCCTCCGGTGAGGTCGCGCGTGCTGTGACGGTGCGGGGCCTCGGGGTCACCAAGGGTGCGCGAGCCGCGATCGAGGCAGCCGGCGGCAAGATCGAAGACTAGCAGAAAGGCGCGAAACGGATGGCTAAGAACGTCGGATCGATGGGTCAAGCCCTCGGCGGGATGGGGCGCCTGACCGAGCTACGACAGCGGTTGCTCTTCGTCGTCGGGGCGTTGATCGTGTATCGCATCGGCACCTTCATCCCGGTCCCCGGCGTCAACCCGCAGGCACTGGCCATCCTGTTCGAGCAAAACCAGGGTTCGATCCTGGGCATGTTCAACATGTTCTCGGGCGGGGCGCTCGAGCGCGCCAGTCTGTTCGCCCTCGGGATCATGCCCTACATCTCGGCGTCGATCATCATGCAGCTGATGACGTCGGTGATCCCGAAGCTCGAGCAGTTGAAGAAGGAAGGCGAGTCGGGGCGCCGAAAGATCACCCAGTACACCCGTTATGGCACCGTGATCCTCGCGACCTTCCAGGCGGTCGGTATCTCCATCGCGCTGCAAGGGCAGACGGCCGGCGGATCCGCCTTGGTTAGCCACGCCGGTTTCGGCTTCGTTTTCACGGCGACCGTGTCATTGGTCACCGGCACCATGTTTCTCATGTGGCTCGGCGAGCAGATCACCGAGCGAGGGATCGGCAATGGCATCTCACTGATCATCTTCTCCGGCATCGTCGCCGGTTTGCCGGCGGCGCTTGGCGGGACGCTCGAGCTGGCGCGCACGGGAGAGATGAATTCGCTTGCTGTGCTGGCCTTGTTTGCCATGGCGCTCGCCGTCACGGCGTTCGTGGTCTTCGTCGAGCGCGGTCAGCGGCGCATCACGGTGAATTACGCGCGGCGTCAGCAGGGCCGGAAGATGATGCAGGCGCAGAGCACCCATCTGCCGCTGAAGCTGAACATGGCCGGCGTCATCCCTCCGATCTTCGCATCGAGCATCATTCTGTTCCCCGCAACGTTGGGCCAATGGTTCGGGAGCAGCGAGAATATGCGTTGGCTCGCGGACATCACCGCGAAGCTCTCGCCCGGTGAGCCCATTTACGTGCTCCTGTACGCGGCCGCGATCGTCTTCTTCTGCTTTTTCTATACGGCCTTGGTCTTCAATGCCAAAGAGACCGCAGACAACCTGAAGCGCTCCGGTGCCTTCATCCCCGGCATCCGTCCGGGGGAGCAGACGGCGCGTTACATCGACACTGTCATGACGCGGCTGACCGCGGCGGGCGCGATCTACATCACCGCGGTCTGTCTGCTGCCTGAATTCCTGATCGTCGGCTACAACGTGCCTTTCTATTTCGGTGGCACGTCCCTGCTGATCGTGGTCGTCGTGGTGATGGACTTCATGGCCCAGATTCAAGCCCATTTGATGTCTCATCAGTACGAGGGCCTGATGCGGAAGGCAAACCTGAAGTCGCCGGGCGCCGGTTTGCTGCGCTGAGTGGCGCTCGAGTCTTGAGGAGAGAACAATGAAAGTGCGTGCATCGGTCAAGAAGCTGTGTCGGAACTGCAAGATCATCCGGCGCCATGGAACCGTTCGGGTCATCTGCAAGGACCCGCGCCACAAGCAGCGCCAGGGATGACGCCCGCCGGGTTGACTGGGCGAGACAGTTTGTTACACTGCGCGGTTTACCCGCTTGGTAATTTTGATCTAAGGGGTTCTAAGCTATGGCCCGTATCGCCGGCGTCAACATCCCGGACAAGAAGCACGCCGTCATCGCGTTGACTTCGATCTATGGTATCGGACGCGTCCGTGCCGGCATGATCTGTGACGCCGCCGGTGTGGCGCGCGACATGAAGATCCAGAGCCTCACCGAGGAAGAGGTCGACAAGCTTCGCAGCGAGGTCGCCAAGTATTCCGTTGAGGGTGATCTGCGTCGCGAGGTGTCGATGAACATCAAGCGCCTGATGGATCTCGGCTGTAACCGCGGCATCCGTCACCGGCGCGGGCTGCCGCTGCGCGGCCAGCGAACCCGCACAAACGCGCGGACCCGCAAGGGCCCGCGTCGTCCCATCAAGAGATAAGGGCGCTTGGGCGCAGCAAGGGCTGGATAACGTCGAATGGCTAAACCGACTCGTACGATCAAGAAAAAGGTCAAGAAACAGGTGGCGGACGGGATTGCGCACGTCCACGCCTCGTTCAACAACACCATCATCACGATCACCGATCGCCAAGGCAACGTGCTGTCGTGGGCGACCGCGGGCGGATCCGGGTTTCGGGGATCGCGCAAGAGCACGCCGTTTGCCGCTCAGGTGGCGGCCGACAGGGCCGGCCAGGCGGTGAAGGAGTTCGGACTGCGCAACCTGGACGTGAATGTCAAGGGCCCCGGGCCGGGTCGAGAATCCGCGGTGCGAGCGCTCAACAACGCGGGTTTCAAGATCACCAGTATCACCGACGTGACTCCGATCCCGCACAACGGCTGCCGTCCGCCCAAGAAGCGGCGCGTCTGACACAGGAACAGAGACATGGCACGGTACACAGGCCCAACCTGCAAGCTCGCGCGGCGCGAGGGGACCGATCTCTCGCTGAAGAGCCGGGCCCGCGCTTTGGACACCAAATGCAACCTGGAGAAGCAGCCGGGACAGACCACTGACCGCCGGCGTCGGCTCTCCGATTACGGCGTCCAGTTGCGAGAAAAGCAGAAGGTTCGTCGCATCTACGGGTTGATGGAGCGTCAGTTTCGCAACTATTACAAGAAGGCCGCTCAGGCGAAGGGTGCAACTGGTGAAAACCTGCTTCAGCTGCTCGAGCGCCGCTTGGACAACGTGGTCTATCGCATGGGTTTCGGATCGACACGTGCCGAGGCGCGCCAGCTGGTGAGCCACAAGGGCATCCTGGTGAATGGGCGTGTCGTCAACATCGCCTCCTATCAGGTCGGCACCGAGGACCATGTCGAGGTCCGCGAGCCTGCAAAGAAGCAGGTCCGTGTCCAGAATGCGCTGGCACTCGCCGAGCAGTACGGTTTCCCGGACTGGGTCGAGGTCGATACGAAGGGCTTCAAGGGCGTCTTCAAGCGTGTTCCCGAACGTTCGGATCTGCCGGCGGACATCAACGAGTCGCTGATCGTCGAGCTGTACTCCAAGTAAGGAGCTGCGTGAGGGGCACTGAATGACTGACGTTATTGGCGAATTTCTCAAGCCGCGGATCGTGAGGGTGGAGGCGGTCGACGGTAGTCCGACCCAGGCCCGTGTATCGCTGGAGCCGCTCGAGCGCGGTTTTGGACACACCCTTGGTAATGCGCTGCGCCGCATCCTCCTCTCATCGATGGATGGTTGGGCGGTAACGGAGGTCGAGATCCAAGGTGTCCTCCACGAGTACACCACCATTCCTGGCGTCCAGGAAGACGTGCTCGAGATCCTGCTGAATCTGAAGCAGCTTGCAATCTCGTTGAAGGGCAAGGACGAGGCGACCTTCACCCTGAGCAGGACCGGCACCGGCGTGGTCACCGCCGCGGATATCGCGATCGACCACACTGCCGAGATCGTGAATCCCGGTCTGGTCATCGCCAACCTCACCGATGGCGAGTTGAGCATGACTCTGACCGTGCGTCGCGGGCGCGGCTATGAGCCGGCCACGCAACGCGAGGTCGACGACAACGGGGATCGTCCAATCGGACGATTGCCGCTGGACGCCTCCTACAGCCCGATCCGCAGGGTGGCCATCGAGGTGCAGTCCGCGCGCGTGGAGCAGCGGACCGACCTGGACCGGCTTGTGATCGACCTCGAGACCGACGGCACGATCGACCCCCGGGAAGCGATCCAGCGCGCGGCCACCATCCTGCGGGATCAGCTGTCGAGCTTCGTAGTCCTGGAGGGGGCTGGTCCATCCGATGCGCATGTCCTCGAGTCCCGAGACGAATCCCCCTTCGACCCCATCCTGCTGCGGCCGGTTGACGATCTGGAGCTGACGGTGCGTTCGGCGAACTGTCTGAAAGCGGAAAACATCTACCTGATCGGTGATCTGATCCAACGGACCGAGGTCGAGCTCCTCAAGACCCCGAACCTCGGCAAGAAATCACTGACCGAGATCAAGGATGTGCTGGCGACCCGCGGACTGTCGCTCGGCATGAGGCTCGAGAACTGGCCCCCGGAAAACATCGCCGAGCTCGGTATTCGATAAGGTCTTCGATTCAAGAACTAATCGGGATTAGGATCATGCGTCATCGCAATGCCGGAAGGCATCTCAATCGAACAGGCTCGCACCGCGAGGCCATGTTTCGCAACATGGCAAGCTCACTGTTCCGGCACGAGTTGATCAAGACCACGTTGCCGAAGGCCAAGGAGTTGCGGCGTGTCGCGGAGCCGCTCATCACCTTGGCAAAGAACGATTCTGTCCACACGCGGCGTCTGGCTTTCTCGCGTCTGCGCGACAAAGAGGCTGTCGGGAAGCTCTTTGTCGAGCTGGGGCCGCGATATCGCGATCGCCCGGGTGGCTATTTGCGGATCCTGAAATGCGGCTATCGCACGAGCGATGCGGCCCCGATGGCCTATGTGGAGCTGGTCGATCGGGCGGTCGGCGGCGGGGCCGTGGATGATGAAGAGGACTGAGTCGGGCAACGTCTCGCCGCTGATCCGAAAGCCGGGCCCTTGCCCGGCTTTTTGCTGAGCCGGCCGCGATCGGACGATCCATGAAAGCGGGGATACGGCGTATCGCGCTGACCACAGACTTCGGCGCCGGCATCTATGTCGGCCAGATCCGCGCGCGTCTGGACGCGCTGTTGCCCGGCGTCCCAGTCATCGATCTGGCGCATGATCTACCCCCGTTTCGGGCCGACCTGGCGGCCTATCTTTTGCCCCCGATGATGCGCGACATGCCGCGACGGACGCTCTATCTCTGTGTCGTCGATCCGGGTGTGGGCGGCGCGCGGGCTGGTCTGCTGGTGCGGATTCGCGACGCCTGGTTCATCGGTCCGGACAACGGACTCCTGGCTCCCTTGGCGCGGGGGAACGCCGGCGCTTCGATCTGGCATATCGGGTGGCGTCCGGTAGCGATGTCGGCGAGCTTCCATGGGCGCGACTGGTTCGTACCCGCCGCGGCGCGGCTCTGTCGGGGCAAGGACCTCCGGCTGACCAGAATAGAGCCAGGTGCCATGGTTGGAGCGGACTGGTCGGCGGAGCTATCCTCCATCCTCTATGCCGATGGCTTTGGCAACCTCATCTCCGGGCTCAACGGGGCGGGGCGTTCGACGAGGCAGGCCTTGATCGTCGCGAGCCGGCGGGTGCCCTATGCGCGTACCTTCTGCGAGATCGCCCCTGGTGAGCCGTTTTGGTACGAGAATGCACTTGGGCTTGTCGAGATTGCCGTCAACCAGGGCCGAGCCGACCACTACCTTGGTCTCTCTCCGGGCGATCCGATCGGCCCCTTCGTTCACGTGGATTAGATCGACTGTCGGCTTCCCGATGACCGGATATACCCCTCTCCGGTTCATGAGGCGGCGCCCGACTGCCCGCAGCGTCTCGATGTCAAAATGCCGCCTTGCCGACACCAGCCGCGTCCAGCGGCTCGGCAGGGGGGAGGAAGCGACCGCACGGGCCCGATCAGCCTATGCAGGCGAATCGCCCTGCGGGTATTCGTGCTCGCCGTGCTCCGGATTCGCTGGCCCCGTATCTCGCTTTCTGAGTGGGCCGTGACCGGCCTCGACGCCGACCGGCGCCTTGGGCTTGCGGCGCTTTCCAATATTCTTGCGGTCGCGCAGGCGGTTCTTTGGTCTGGGCGTGGTCGGCTTCGCATTGCGTGCCTTGGTCCCCAGCCGTTGTGTCCCCTTCCGCGCGGCGGCTCGCCGGGGCCGCCCCTTGAAGTCTGCTTTCAGTCCTTCGATGCTGCGCAGCTCGAGATTGAGGTTCAGGTAGCGCTCGATGCTCCCCAGTCGATTCCATTCGGCCGAGCTCACCAATGAGATGGCGATGCCCTTCTCCCCGGCGCGCCCGGTCCGGCCGGTCCGGTGCAGGTAATCGTCTCCGCTGCGCGGCAGGTCGAAGTTGATCACCCGCTCGACGCCCGGGATATCCAGCCCACGCGCAGCCAGGTCGGTCGCGATCAATACCGTCACCCGACCGGCGCGCAGGAGCTCGATGACGCGATTGCGCTCGCGCTGATCCAGCTCACCGTGAAGCACGGCGACACATTGCCCTTGGCCCATCAGATGGTTGCCGAGGGCCGTCGCCCCCTCGCGAGAATTGGTGAACACCAGTGCCTTGTCGTAGGACTCATTCTCGAGCAGCCAGCGCAGCTGCCTTTGTTTGTGCTCGGCGCCGTCGCTCAACAAAATCTGATGGGTGATGTCCGGATGCTCCTCGCGCACCGGGGTGAGGGTCAACACGCGCGGCTCGCGGAGCAGCCGCTCGGTGATTCGACTCAGACCGCGATGATGGAGGGTCGCAGAGAACAACAACGACTGACGGGCGGGGCTGCTCCGGTCGATGATCGCCAGGACATCGTCCGCGAAGCCCATGTCGAGCATGCGGTCCGCCTCGTCAAGGACGAGGATCTCCAGGTCGCTCAGGTCGGCTTCCCGCGAGCTCAGAAGCTCCAGCAAACGGCCGGGCGTCGCAATCAGCACCTCGGGATTCCGACGAAGGGTCGCGATTTGGTGAGCCCTGGAATCACCCCCGGTGATCACACCGACGGTCAGACGCGTATAGCTGCCCAGCCGCATGAAGTGGTCGTGGGTCTGGCGGGCCAGCTCGCGGGTGGGGGCCAGCACGAGGGCACGCGTGCCGCCAGCGTGACGGGGCTCGCCCAGGAATCGCGCCATGATCGGCAGCAGGAAAGCGGCCGTCTTGCCGGAGCCCGTTGCAGCCGACACCAGCAGATCGAGCCCGTCCAGCGCCGCCGGGATCACCTGGACCTGCACTGCGGTCGGCGTCTCGAAGCCTGCGCTGCGCAGGCCGCGCATGAGTGCATCCGGAAGCCGAAAGTCGCAAAAGCATCTGGTCATGATCCGCGTCACAATACACCAAACATGGGGTCAAAAGGGTCCCGCGTGGTAAACTTCGCAGGCTCGCTATCCTGCGCCACGCGGCGTGATTTTGCGAGACGCGCAGCACGCTGACAGTTTGGTTGACCACGCCTATGCCAGAGTTCGCGAGAGAAATCCTCCCTATCAATCTCGAGGACGAGATGCGCCAGTCCTACCTCGATTACGCCATGAGCGTGATCGTCGGACGCGCGTTGCCCGACGTCCGCGACGGCCTCAAGCCTGTCCACCGCCGGGTGCTCTTCTCGATGAGCGAGCAGGGCAATGTCTGGAATCGCGCCTATCGCAAGTCCGCCCGAGTGGTCGGCGATGTCATGGGGAAGTACCACCCGCACGGCGACACGGCCATCTACGACACGATGGTGCGCATGGCGCAGCCTTTCTCGATGCGCTACCTGCTGGTGGATGGACAAGGCAACTTTGGCTCCGTGGACGGCGATCCCCCGGCGGCCATGCGCTACACCGAGGTGCGCATGACGCGCATCGCCGATGCGCTCCTCGACGACCTCGACAAGGACACCGTCGACTTCACTCCCAACTACGACAACACCGAGCAGGAGCCGGCGGTTCTGCCCGCGCGCTTCCCCAACCTGCTGGTCAACGGCTCGTCCGGCATCGCGGTCGGCATGGCCACCAATATCCCGCCGCACAATCTGCGGGAGGTCGTCGATGCCTGCCTGGCGATCATCGACAATCCGCTGATCTCCATCGATGAGCTGATGGCCTATGTCCCGGGACCGGACTTTCCGACTGCCGGCCTGATCAATGGCGTACGTGGCATCCGCGAGGCCTACCGGAGCGGGCGCGGTCGGGCGGTGATTCGCGCGCGCACCATCACCGAGGTGCAAAAGCGCAGCGGCCGTGAGGCGATCGTTGTCACCGAGCTCCCATACCAGGTCAACAAGGCGAAGCTGCTCGAGCGCATCGCCGAGCTGGTCAAGGAGAAGAAGATCGACGGCATTGCCCCAGACGGTCTGCGCGACGAGTCCGACAAGGACGGGATGCGCATCGTCATCGAGCTCAAGCGCGATGCCTATCACGAGGTGCTGCTGGCCAACCTGTACCAGCACACCCAGATGCAGCAGGTGTTCGGCATCAACATGGTCGCGCTCATCGACGGCCAGCCGCGAACGCTGAATCTCAAGCAGATTCTGGAATACTTTATCCGTCACCGCCGCGACGTGGTGACGCGCCGCACCCTCTTCGAGCTCCGCAAGGCCCGCGACCGCGCGCATGTCCTGGAAGGTTACGCGATCGCACTGGCCAACATCGACGAGGTCATCGCGCTGATCAAGGCGTCCCCGAGTCCTGCGGAGGCCCGCGAGCGCATGATGGCACGGGCGTGGCCCCCGGGGTCGGTCACCGCGATGCTCGAGCGCGCCGGCGCGGAGCAGACCCGCCCGGAAGACCTCGACGCCGAGCTCGGCCTGACCGATGCCGGCTATCGTCTGAGCGAGCGTCAGGCGAAGGCCATCCTCGATCTCCAACTGCATCGGCTCACTGGGCTGGAGCAGGAGAAGATCATGGACGAGTTCAAGGAGATCCTCGACAGGATCGCCGCTCTGCTGCTGATCCTCTCCGACGCGGATCGCCTGATGGCCGTCATTCGCGAGGAGCTCAACGCGATCCGCGAGCAGTTCGGCGATGACCGTCGCACCGAGATCCAGATCGACCACACCGATCTCACCCTGGAGGACATGATCGCGCCGGAAGAGGTGGTGGTGACCATGTCGCATCAGGGCTATGTCAAGGCCCAGCCAATCAGCGACTATCAGGCGCAGCGGCGCGGGGGCAAAGGCAAGAGTGCCACCTCGTTCAAGGAAGAGGACTTCATCGACCGCATTTTCGTGGCCAACTCACGCGACACCGTGCTCTGCTTCTCGAGCCGAGGGCGAGTCTACTGGCTGAAGGTTTATGAGTTGCCGCAGGCCGGACGCGGCGCCCGCGGCCGACCAATGGTGAACCTCCTGCCGTTGGATCCGGGCGAGCGGATCAATGCAGTCCTGCCCGTGCGTGATTACGAAGCCGGCTATTACGTGTTCATGGCAACCAGCCGGGGCACCGTGAAGAAGACCCCGCTCGACGAGTTCTCGCGGCCGTTGTCGCGCGGCATCATCGCGATCGACCTGCACGAGGACGAGTATCTGATCGGGGTCGCCATCACCGACGGGAAACAGGACCTGATGCTCTTCACCTCGGCCGGCAAGGCGGTGCGCTTCCGCGAGGATGCCGTCCGGGCGATGGGTCGGACCGCGCACGGCGTGCGCGGCGTCTCGCTGGAGCCGGGGCAAAAGGTCATCTCCCTCCTGGTTCCCGAGCCCGGCACCGTGCTCAGCGTGACCGAGAACGGCTATGGCAAGCGGACCCGGGTCGAGGATTTCCCGACCAAGGGCCGTGGCACCAAGGGCGTGATCGGTATCAGCACGTCCCAGCGCAACGGTGCCCAGGTCGGTGCGGTCCTGGTCCGTCCCGGCGACGAGATCATGCTGATCACCGAGGGGGGCACCCTGATCCGCACCGCGGTCGATGAGATCCCGGTCGTGGGCCGCAGCGCCCAGGGCGTCAAGTTGATCAACCTCGGAGAGGGCGAGCGGCTATGCTATCTGGAGCGCATCGTCGCGTTGGAAGGCGAGAAGGAGGCGAATGGCGACGGCTCCGAGGGCGAGGGCGACGTGACTGACGATCCGAGCAGCCACGGAGTTGCCCCTGACGATGATCCGCAGCCATGACCCGGAGAACCGGCCCGAGCCCCGAAACCTCAAGGATGTCGAGGGCTTGAGCTTGATCAGCGAGTCGCTGCAGCGCACTGCCGTCGGTCTTTGCGTTTTCCTGGTCTTGCAGGCTCCAATCGCCCGATTCCGTATGCCCGACTGCAACCGATCGAGCATCCCGGGGCCCTGACGACGGCTGGCTGACACTCAGTTCACCCACGACAACCTGATAACGGAGATCGAAGAATGGCTCGGGTTTACAACTTCAGCGCCGGTCCGGCGATGCTGCCTGAACCAGTCCTGAGCAGGGCACGCGAGGAGATGCTCGAGTGGCGTGGCAGCGGGATGTGCGTCGCGGAGATGAGCCATCGCGGCAAGGAGTTCATGTCCATCGCGGCGCAGGCTGAGGCCGACCTGCGCGAGCTACTCGCCGTTCCACTGGGCTATAAGGTCCTGTTCCTGCAGGGAGGTGCCTCCAGCCAGTTCGCTGCCGTCCCGATGAATCTCTTGCGTGGCGGAACCAGGGCCGATTACGTCAATACCGGATCCTGGTCCAAGAAGGCGATTGCCGAGGCACGCCGTTACTGTGAGGTCTGTGTGGCGGCAAGCACCGAGGGCGAGCGTTTTACTCGCGCCCCACGCCAACCGGAGCTGGCTCTGAGCCCCGACGCGGCCTACGTGCACTACACACCGAACGAGACGATCGAAGGGGTTGAATTCCCATATGTCCCGGAGACAGCCGGCAAGCCACTCGTGGCCGACATGTCCTCGACCATCCTGTCGCGCCCGATCGATGTGTCGCGCTTCGGACTCATCTACGCCGGCGCCCAGAAGAACATCGGCCCCGCCGGGCTGACCATCGTCATTGTCCGCGAGGACCTCCTCGGACAGCCCTTGCCTGCGACACCGACGATGCTCGATTACAAGGTCCATGCGGACAACGACTCCATGTACAACACCCCGCCGACCTTTGCCTGGTATCTCGCGGGACTGGTGTTCGGCTGGTTGCGGGAGCTGGGCGGGCTGGAGGCCATGGCCAGGATCAACCAGCGCAAGGCGGCGCTGCTCTATCAGGCGATCGATGCATCAGGGTTTTTCAAGAACCCGGTGGAGCAGGAATCGCGCTCTTGGATGAATGTTCCCTTCACACTCGCGGATCCGGGGCTGGACGAGACCTTTCTGAAAGAGGCCAAGGCGGAGCATCTGGTCACCCTCAAGGGCCACCGCTCGGTCGGAGGCATGAGGGCCAGCATTTACAATGCAATGCCGCAGGCGGGTGTCGAGGCGCTGGTCGGTTTCATGCGAGAGTTCGAGCGCAAGTACGGCTGACGAACCGCCTCGGGTGTGACCGGCGCGGTCGATGTTTCGACTCAGCACGGCATGTCCCCTCGGTCATCGGAGCAGACGCGGCTCGGATTTCAATGGGTCTTGATTCTGAATCGCGCCACCTCTAAGGCCGTTTACTCGCTGGGGGCTGGCCCCCTTAAACATCGATTCTCACTCAGGACGCGATTCAGGCATGAAGTTCAAGATTCAGACGCTCAACAACATCGCCGTTGCGGGACTCGATCGGCTGCCGCGGGATCGCTACGAGGTCGCCTCCGAGATCGCCCATCCCGACGCGATCCTGGTACGGTCGGCCAAGATGCAGGCAGTGGACATCCCGCCGAGTGTCCAGGCCATCGGGCGCGCCGGAGCCGGCACCAATAATGTCCCGGTCGAGGCGATGACCGGGCGTGGTGTGGTGGTCTTCAACGCGCCGGGCGCCAATGCCAATGCCGTCAAGGAGCTGGTGATCGCCGGCATGTTGATGGCGGCGCGCAACATCGGGCAGGCCTGGCTCTTTGCGCGGGGCCTCGAAGGGGACGACGCGGCGATCCATCGAGCCGTCGAGGCGGGCAAGAAGCAGTTCGTCGGGTTCGAGCTGCCCGGCCGCACACTCGGGGTCATCGGTCTCGGTGCAATCGGCGTCAGAGTCGCCAATGCCGCCCGCTCGCTCGGGATGCGGGTGGTCGGTTACGACCCGACCATCACGGTGCAGCGGGCCTGGCAGCTGGAGAGCGACGTGCAGGCGGCGATCAGCATCGACGACCTGCTCTCGCGTTCTGACTTTGTCTCCTTCCACGTGCCGCTCACGGACGATACGCGGCGGATGATCAACGCCGAGCGGCTGCGCACCCTGCGCAAGGGCGCAGTCTTGCTGAACTTCTCGCGCGACGGAATCATCGATGACGATGCCGTCATCACCGCGCTGGACCAAGGCCACCTCTACGCCTATTGCTGTGATTTCCCGAGCAATCTCCTGAAGAACCATCCGCGGGTCATCACCCTGCCGCACCTGGGCGCCTCCACCAGTGAGGCTGAGAACAATTGTGCCATCATGGTCGCGGAGCAGGTCCTTGACTATCTCGAGAACGGCAACGTGACCAATTCCGTCAATTTCCCCGAGATCAACCTCCCGCGGAACGACGGTTATCGCATGGCGATCGTGAACAGCAATGTGCCGAACATGGTCGGGCAGATTTCCACCGACCTGGCCGCCGCCGGGCTGAATATCCTCGACATGCTCAATCGTTCGCGCGGTGACGTGGCGGTGACCCTGATCGACGTCGATCATCGCTGTCCCGATGAGACGGTGGCGCGGCTTCGGGCGATCGATGGTGTCCTCTCGGTGCGCTGTCTCGGGAGTCGAGAACGGTTTGATTGATGACTCAAGAGCGCGCACAGGGCGATGTCCTGGAGGGCGTCCGGAGCCGGATCGACGAGATCGATCTGGAGCTCCTCCGCCTGATCAGCGAGCGCGCGCGCTGCGCCCAACAGGTCGCCCACATCAAGACCGCTGCGGACGGGAGTGAGGCCCAGTTCTATCGGCCCGAGCGCGAGGTCGCCGTGCTGCGGCGCATCAAGCAGGCCAATCCGGGACCGCTCGACGGCGAGGAGGTCGCCCGCCTCTTCCGCGAGATCATGTCGGCCTGCCTGGCGCTCGAGCGCCCACTGAACGTCGCCTTTCTGGGTCCGGAAGGCACCTTCACCCAGTCCGCCGCCATCAAGCACTTCGGCCATTCGGTTAAGACCTTCGCCATGGCGACCATCGGCGAGATCTTCCGCGAGGTCGAGGCCGGCTCCTGCGATTTCGGCGTGGTCCCGGTCGAGAACTCGACCGAAGGCGTCGTCAGCCATACGCTGGACATGTTCATCGCCTCGCCGCTCCGGATCGCAGGCGAGGTCAGTCTGCGGATCCACCATCACCTGATGAGTCGAACCCATGAGCTCGACGCCATCCGCAGCCTCTACTCACATCAGCAGTCGTTGGCGCAGTGCCGAGGTTGGCTCGACCGCCATCTTCCGGCTGCCGAGCGGATCGCGGTCGGGAGCAATGCCGAGGCGGCGCGAACCGCGGCAAACGAGGAGGGTGCGGCGGCCGTTGCGGGCCTGCAGGCGGCCGAGATCTACCGTCTTGACGTCCTCGCCGAGCGGATCGAGGACGAGCCCGGCAACACCACCCGTTTCCTCGTGATCGGCCAGCAGGACTCCCCGCCCAGCGGTCAGGACAAGACCAGCCTGCTCCTGTCCTGCCGGAACCAGGCAGGAGGCCTGCATGCCCTGCTCACGCCCTTGGCGGCGCACGACATCAGCATGACCCGCATCGAGTCGCGACCCTCGCGCCGGGGGATCTGGGACTACGTCTTTTTCATCGACATCATGGGGCATCGGTCGGATCCGAAGGTCGCCCTCGCTCTGGAAAGCCTGGAGAGATCATCCCTGCTGTTCAAGGTCCTCGGATCCTATCCGCTCGCCGTGTTGTGACATTCTCATGGCGCTCGCCTGGCCTGTGCGACCGTCGAACCCGCAGGCTTGAAGCCAAGTCCATAGACATGACCACCCAAACCAACCCATTTATCCACCTCACCGCGCCCGGAATCCCCGCACTCACCCCCTATGTTCCCGGCAAGCCGGTCTCGGAGCTGGAGCGCGATCTCGGCATCCGCGATGCGGTCAAGCTCGCCTCCAACGAGAACCCGCTTGGGCCGGGCCCCAAGGCCCGCAAGGCGATCGCGGCTGTGCTGGGTGAGATCGGCCGGTATCCGGATGGCGGCGGCTATGAGCTGAGGCGTGTTCTCGGCGAGCATCACGGCATCGCGCAGAGCGCGATCACGATCGGCAATGGATCGAACGACGTATTGGATCTGGTCGCCCGGACCTTTCTTTGTCCGGGCGTCGAGTCGGTCTTCTCCGAACATGCCTTTGCCGTCTATGCCATCTCGACCCGGGCAGTCGGGGCGACCGCGCGTGTCGCGAAGGCGCGTGACTACGGGCACGATCTCGACGCCATGGCCGGCCTGGTGACGGACAGGACCCGCGTCGTCTGGATCGCCAACCCGAATAACCCTACGGGGACCTGGCTCGCCGCAGAGCCGCTCAAGTCCTTTGTCGGATCACTGCCGCGGACCTGTATGGTGGTCGTCGATGAGGCCTATACCGAGTATGTCGGCGAGCCCGACTTTCCGGATGCGACCCGCTGGCTCGAAGGCTTCCCCAACCTCATCGTGACCCGGACCTTTTCCAAGGCCCATGGGCTCGCGGCCCTCAGGGTAGGCTACGGGCTCAGCGACCCGCGCGTCGGCGAGCTCCTGAACCGGGTGCGCCAGCCCTTTAATGTCAACGCCCTGGCGCAGGCCGCCGCGGCCGCGGCCATCGGTGACCGGGAGCACGTGCGGGCCTCGGTCGAGCTGAACCGCTCGGGCATGCGCCAGTTGACCGAGGCGTTTCAACGGATGGGGCTCGACTCTATCCCATCGGTCGGCAACTTCGTCACGGTCGATGTCGGCCGACCAGCCGGGCCGGTCCACCATGACCTGCTGCGTCGCGGCGTCATCGTGCGGCCCGTTGCCAACTACGGGCTCCCGAATCACTTGCGCATCAGTATCGGTCTGGAAGAGGAGAATGCGCGCTTGATCGCCGCGCTCGAGGATATCCTTGCGCCATGATCCAACGCCTTGCCATCGTCGGGGTCGGTCTGATCGGGGGCTCATTGGCGCGGGCGCTGCGCGCGGCCGAGGCGGTGGACCAGGTCATCGGCTGCGGTCGTGGTCTCGCCAATCTCGAGCGCGCTCGCGATCTGGGCGTGATCGATGAGCTGAGCCAGGATCCCGGCGAGGCGGTCGCCGGTGCCGACATGGTGTTCATCGCCGTCCCGCTCGGCGCCATGCGCGGTGTCTTGGAGGCGATCCGCGATCGGCTCGACCCCCTGGCGGTGGTGACCGATGGGGGGAGCGTCAAGGGGAGTGTGGTCGCCGATGCGATCGGCGTCTTCGGCTGCACCCCGCTTCGCCTGGTCCCGGGGCATCCGATCGCCGGGACCGAGCACAGCGGCGTGGAGGCCTCCTTCGCCGAGCTTTATCGCAACCGCAGGGTGATCCTGACGCCCTTGCCGGAGACGGCCCCGGACGCCGTCGCGCGGGTCACCGCCATGTGGGAGACCTGCGGCGCCGAGGTCACCTGCATGTCCGTCGCCCATCACGACGAGGTGCTCGCCGCCACCAGTCATCTCCCGCACATGCTCGCCTTCGGACTGGTCGATGCGCTGGCGCGGATGCGCGAGAACGATGAGATCTTTCGCTACGCCGCCGGCGGCTTCCGGGATTTCACCCGGATTGCCTCCAGCAGCCCCGTGATGTGGCGTGACATCTGTCTCGCCAACCGCGAGGCACTCAGCGCCATGCTCGCGCGATTCGGGATCGAGATGGCGGATCTCGCCGAGAGCATCCGACGCGCCGATGGCGAGCGTTTGCTCGCCATCTTCGAGCGCGCCAAGGCCGCCCGCGACCGCTACGTCGATGCGACGAGAAGCGAGTAGCAGGATGACCAGCCCGACTCGCGGAAGCCGAGCGACGTGCTCGCGTCCGTCTGCGCGCGTCGATGGGGGATCCTGGGCCCTTCAGGTTCC
The DNA here is from genome assembly GCF_022340925.1 of Thiocapsa sp. GTDB lineage: Bacteria > Pseudomonadota > Gammaproteobacteria > Chromatiales > Chromatiaceae > Thiocapsa. Next base: position 31,435 of record NZ_JAJDNA010000097.1, on the reverse strand, counting down.
GGCGATCCGGTCGTAGTAGCGTGCGCGATAGAGAAGACGGGGCTTGGGACCGTCCGTGAACCCGGTGCGGGTGTGCAGGACGTTATTGGAGATCAGGCCCCAGCCGGACTCGAGGCAGCCAATGAAATGCCAGGGCGAGCATGTCTCCAGGACCTGTTTCAGACAGGCGACAGCAGCTGCCGTCGACGGGTCGTCGTGCCAGACGACGTTGCGGCTGCGGTGGGTATAGCGCATGTGCAGGCGCGCGTTCGGGCCGACGGAAAAGACAGGCCCGCTCTGCTCGGGGCGTATTTCGTCACCGTCGACTAAGTTGGCCGGGATGGTCATGCAGGTCGGTTGCATCAAGGCTCGAATATGGGCCGGATCCTGATCGCGGACCAGGATATAGGCGATCTCATGGTCGAGCAGCGCGTTCGCCCCGCCTTCCGCGGCGGGCAGCACGCAATGGAGAAGCAGGGCGTGGATCTGGCGCTCGGGCACGTTGTAGTAGCCATCGGTGTGCCAGGCGATGGGACGGTTCGAGTAGGGGATGTAGTCGCGATGCCTGGCGTCGGTCTGAATGGTCAGCGAGGTGATGGCGTCCTGGTCGGCACCGCGGTTGCGGTCGAGTCGACGCAGTCCGAGACGTGCGCCGAGTGCGCTGGGGATGGCCTTGTCGGGGTCGTCGCCCGTGGGTCCCGCATAGATTGCCATGTTCGCGCGGCGACAGCGTTCGAGAATCGCCCTGTTCTCGGCATCGGTCAAGCGACGCGGATCGCCGATCTCCACGAGGAGCTCGGCGAGATCGGTCGGCGCCCTTGCGAGTTTTTCGGCACGCCAGCGCTGGTAAGCGGGCTCGTCCTCAAGGTCGAAAGGATGCCTCACCGGGATCTCCGTGACAGGCCGTGTTGGCGACGGTAATCCCTTCGACGTGATTCAGCATTGATCCTTATCAGCTTCGCGGACTTAGCCCCTCTGCAGGTCCCATTCACTGAGGTTCCCGCTTGGATCGCCCCGTTGACATTCATCTGAGCGAGGCTGACGGCGAGCAATGTGTCGCGCTGGAAAGGCGCGGCGAGGAGGCATAGTCGGCTCTATTGCGACGAGCCGCAACGCCGCCAGCGCGGAAAAGGGCGGCCGTCAGACCGCGAACGGTGATTGTCAACAGGCCCTGAGCCGCGGGCAGGGCTGGATTGCGTCCACTCTGCTCGAATCCTGACCGGCGCGACTCAGGCAGCGAGCCGGCGGCGCCTCGGTGATCTCACCTCAATGGTCCAATCCCGCGTGAACGGGTACATTGGTCGCATCCCGACCGCGAGGAAGACTGCCCATGGCCGCTCCCGTCACTCCGTTGCTTGCCGCGGACGTCATCATCGAGCTGGTGGACCGCCCCGAGCGGCCGATCGTCCTGATCGAGCGACTCAATCCGCCCTTCGGCTGGGCCATCCCGGGTGGCTTCGTCGACGTCGGTGAGCGCTTGGAGCAGGCCGCGGTCCGCGAGGCCCGGGAGGAAACCGGACTCGTCGTCACCTTGCGCGCCTTGCTCGGCATCTATTCGGATCCGGCCCGGGATGCCCGTGGCCACACGATCACCGCGGTCTACGTGGCTGAGGCCCGGGGTGAGCCGCGGGCGATGGATGATGCCCGTGCCTTGCGGGAGTTTCTTCCGGACAGGCTCCCCGACCGGCTCGCCTTCGACCATGCGCTCGTGCTGGCCGATTACCGAAGGTTCCGGGTTGAGGGTAGGCCCGCGCCGCTGCGTCTTGGGCCGGATCCAGCAGACGCCGCCTGAGGGGTCCGCTGCGCGGGGATCGGCTATCATCCTCAGTCAAGGAAAAGCGCGCGGCACACGCGTACACTTGTGCATGTCCGGGCGGGTGCCGGGGGCGACGTCGCCGTTGGCATCCGGAACGAGGCGGGCGAATCGGAACCGATACCGGAGGTCGCTGATGCAAGCCGTGATTGACAGAGCCTTCTGCCTAAAACACCCTGTCAAAATCATTCAATTGTTCGGCTGGGACGTCTTCATCGGGATGCTGTGGAGCAAGGACAAGACCCTGCTTCAGCGAATCGCCGAAAAGTATCAGGCGCGTCGCGTGCCCATGCCGGGGGCCATCGGGAACGCCTACAAGCTCTCCGCGCTTTTCGAGTTTCGTGTGGCCCACATCTATGCGGCCATGGCCGAGCGCTTTAAGGCCAACCGGGAGGTCTCTCAGCTCTTTTCCGATCTCAGGGACGAAGAGATGGAGCACGGCCGGCTGATGCTTACCTGCTTGTATCAGGTCGCCGTGAACCGCGAGGTGGACTTCGTCCCCAGCGTGCGCGACGAGGAGATCCGCGAGTCCCTGAACGAGCTTCGGCGAATCGAGCACCGGGTCGCGGGTATGACCCTGGAGGAGGCGTTCAAGGTCACCAACGAGCTCGAAGCAGGCGAGGTCAACATCATCTTCGGGCGCTTGCTCCAACAGGTCGGCAGGGCCGAAACCGAGCTCTTCGCGGAACAACTGAAGGGCGCTCAGAGCCACCCACAGTCGGTCCCCCGGCGCATCAGCGAGCTGAAGAAGCGTCTCGGTCCGGAGGGGCTGGCCGCCGCAGCCTAGGAGCCTGTCGGACGTAGGATGAATCGGCTACGGAAGCGGGACAAGGGTCCATGTCGCCCCGCTTTGTCGTGACATAGCCCCCACTCTGCGCCTCACAACCGGAACGCAATGGCCTCGCTCTCCCACTCCCTCGCTTCGATCCTCCTCTGCTCCGACAGGCGCCTAGGACCCCGTCGGGGCTGAGGCCGACAGGCTCCTCGGTGAACAGGCAGGGTGAGCAGCCGCACGAGCCCGCGGCGCACCTTCAACTGCTCCTTGCGACTGAGCCCACCACGCGGAGGGTCCGCGACTGCTCCCCGGTGGCACGCCGCTGACCTCGCAGCGTCGGGCCGTCACGACGTTCGGGACGGATGCGGGCATCCGGTGATCTCGATGGTCCAGGCGGATGGCCGCCAAGCTCCGCTTCGTTAGCGGGTCGATGAAGCCCTGCTTCGCGAGCGGAGGCCGCGGAACAGGAACGAGCCGAGCCGGACGGTGCCAAGGATGACCGCCCCGGACAGGACGCCGACCAGTGCATTGAAGACTGGCGGCGTCAACACCCCGACCACCGGCCCGATCGTTGGGATGGCCGCCGCGGCATGGCTCAAGGGATGCAGGAGGTCATGCACCCCGGGTAGCCCATGAACCAGGATTCCGCCGCCGACCAGGAACATCGCGGCGGTCCCGATGACCGCAAGCGCCCGCATGAGGCGCGGGGCGGCGGCTAGCAGCCAGGCGCCGAGGCGCCGCTGCAGCCGCGCCGACAGGTCATCGCCGGGACGCCGACCCAGATAGATACCGGCGTCGTCCAGCTTGACGATGCCCGCCACGAGCCCGTAGACGCCGACCGTCATCAACAGGCCGATGCCCGCAAGGACCGCCAGCTGGTTGACCAACGACGCCTCGGCGACAATGCCCAGCGTGATGACGATGATCTCCGCCGAGAGCACGAAGTCGGTGCGGATCGCGCCGCGGATCTTGTCCTTCTCGAAGCTCACCATGTCGAGGCTCGGGTCGACCAGGGTGTGGGACAGCTCCGTGTGATGCCGTTGTTCATCGGCAGTGTGATGCAAGAAGCGATGAGCCAGCTTCTCGAAGCCCTCGTAGCAGAGAAACCCGCCGCCCAGCATCAACAGGGGCGTGATGGCCCAGGGCGCGACGGCACTGATCAGCAGTGCCGCCGGGATCAGCGCCAACTTGTTCTTGAGCGATCCGACGGCGACCGCCCAGATGACCGGGAGCTCCCGCTCGGCGCGAACACCGAGAACTTGCTGCGCGTTCAGTGCGAGATCGTCCCCAAGCACGCCGGCGGTCTTGCGCGCCGCGACCTTGGTCATGACGGCGATATCGTCGAGTACGGTTGCGATATCGTCGATGAGTGCGAGTAGGCTCGCTCCGGCCATGGGCCCTCCCAGGATCATTGGGTTCCGTGGATTTTAAATCGCGTCAATGATGATTGCTCGTGCAATCCATGGGGCGCGATCGGGGCGGAGCGGATAGAGGGTTCTATACTGAAACACACATATCGAGCCATTCCCACCACCGGTTGCGGTCGATAGGTCAGGCCCCGAAGGCGGGAAAACCGAGCCGAGGGGGTCGCTTGCATCGCGGTCCAGGGACCCACCTCGCGGAGGCATCCGATTCGGGACCCAGCCCTCCATTACCTTGCCTGGGGGAGATCGAGATGACGATAACGACGAGTGATCGAATGGATGCGGCGGCGTGGGGTCCGCTTGCGCGGTTGCGCGAGGATCGCCACCGCCGGATCAGTGAGGCCGCCTACTTCAAGGCCGAAAAGCGCGGCTTTGCGCCGGGCCACGAGGTGGACGACTGGCTCGCCGCGGAAGAGGAGATCGATGCGGCATCGCGACCCTTGCTGGAGGGCTGATCCTGATAGAGGTGGGCGCGCGTCCACGCCATGTCGTTCTTGCCGGGCCGCGAAAACACGACCTGGTAGAGCTGCAGGGAGCCAGCCCGGAAGGTGGCGATGGAGGCCGCGAGATAGAGACGCCAGGCACGCACGAAGAAGTCGTCGAACATCTCCCGCACGTCTTGTTCGTGCCCCTGGTAACGCTCCAGCCAATGCTCGACCGTCTTTGCGTAGTGAAGTCGGATGTTCTCGACGTCCACCACTGAAAACCCGGGATCCTCGAAGATGGCCATCATCTCACTCAGGGCGGGGGGATAGGCCCCGGGAAAGATGCGCTTCTCGGTCCAGGCACTGGTGGGCTCCGGACGGATCTGACCGATCGAGTGGATGAGGCCGCGTCCATCATCCGTCAGGACACGGTCGATCACGCGTCCCAAGGTCGCGTAGTTCTCAGCGCCCACGTGCTCGAGCATGCCGACCGAGACGAACGCGTCGTAGGCCCCCTGGATGTTCCTGTAGTCGTCCTCGATGTACTCGATCCGGTCATCCAGTCCCTCAGACTTCGCCCGTTCCCGGGCATACGCGATCTGTGAAGGCGAGATGTTGTAGGCCCGCACCCTAACCCCGTAGTGTCGGGCGAAATGCCGCGCCAACCCGCCCCAACCGCACCCGGCCTCGACCACCTGGTCGCCGGGCTCGAGTTGGAGCTTGCGGGCGATGTAGTCCAGCTTGGCGGCTTGAGCCTGCTCGAGCGTCATGTCCGGCTCGGCGAAATAGGCGCAGGTGTAGGCCATTTCGTCGTCGAGCCAGAGACGATAGAACTCGTTGCCTAGGTCGTAGTGGTGGTGAATGTTGTCCCGGGAGCCCGAGAGGCTGTTGCGCTGCGGGCGCACCAAACCCCGTTTGAGGAACCTCTGCAGGACGCCGGGCCGGGTCCGCTTGACCTTGGCCTCATACACTGCCTCGATAAACGCGACCAGGTCGCCCTCGATCTTGATGCGCCCTGCGCTGAAGCTGTCGCCGAAGTGCAGGTTCGGGTTGGTGAGCAGGCGCCAGAAGGTGGCGCGGTCCAAGAAGCGCATGCGGGCGACGGGCTGGCTATGGGGACAGCGGTAATGCTCCCGGCCGTCCCAACAGAGGACGCTCACCGCCGGGTCACCCAGAAGGCCCATCAGGCGATTGAGCAGCCACGTCTCGACCGGCGTCACGTGACGGGGTCCGGCCCACGTCTCCTGCTCTCCCGACAGCGTCCCGTCTACTAAAGGGTGCCTGTTAGACTTCATGTCGCGTATCCTCTTCGCTCGATGCGCGATCCCACTGACGCATAAAGGATAGTGATTTCAAAGTCTTCGCATAGAGCACACTAGCGTTCGGTGCGGCTTGTGTCAAGTCGATCGGCTGGTAGCAAGTAGCGCCGTACGCAATCTAAGCCCTGGACAACGAGGCGATGGCGGGGAGTGTGGAAGGGCGAGAACGGCGAGTCGATCCGGTCGGGAGGCTCTCCGGCCGTTGCTGAAAACGGATCGCGCATGCGAGCCATGAAGGCCGGGACCGCGGCCGCTCCGGCGTTGGAGGAACAAGCCGGATCGCCCCGAGCGCCGGGCGGGCCGCTCAGCGTCCGCGCAGCACCTTCTCCAGCGCCGCTCGGGCGCGGTTGCTCGGGACCGCAAAGCCGATACCCACGTTACCCCCGCTGGGGCCGATCAGGGCGGTGTTGATCCCCACCACCTCGCCGGCCAGGTTGATCAAAGGTCCCCCGGAGTTGCCCGGATTGATGGACGCGTCGGTCTGGATCAGCTCGCCGATGCGATTCCCGGCGATCCCGCTGCGGCCGACTGCGCTCACGATCCCCGAGGTCACGGTCTGGCCCAGGCCGAAGGGGTTGCCGATCGCGATCACGAAGTCGCCGACCTCCAGGCGGTCGGAGTTGCCGAGTGTAAGCGGTTGCAGGTCGACCGGGGGGATCCTGAGGATGGCAACGTCCGAATCCGCGTCGGCGCCGAGCCGTTGCGCCCGGTAGCTGCGCCGGTCCTTGAGCGTGACCCGGATCTCGGTGGCGTCCTTGAGCAGATGATCGTTGGTCATGACGTAGCCGCGCGCGGCATCGATGATGATGCCCGAGCCGACACTCTGGCGCTGTTCCAGCTCGCCCTGCTCGGGAACAGGTAGGTCGAAGCGCTCAAGGAATCGGCGGAAAACCGGGTCGCGCAGGAAGGGGTGATCCTCGATCGCGACCTCGGCGTCGACTGATATGTTCACCACGGCCGGAGTGACACGGCGCATCAGGGGTGCGAGAGAGGGAAAACCGGAGATGGCGCTAAGGTAGGGAAATCCGCCTGCGGCCGCCGGACCTGTGGCGCGTTCCGACGCGGGCATGGCGACGCAGCCCGCCGTGAGCAACAGGATGCTCGCGACGGCCGCGAGCAGGCGCGCTCGAAGGAGGTGCTGGGAACGATGTGTTGGGCGGGGCAAGGCGGGTCCTGTGGGGCGGCGCGATCAGCGAACCAGTCCGCTGGCCACGCGCAGCCGCAGATTATAGTCCACAGGTTCGTTGATGAGCAGCGCGAATGGCGCCCAGCCGCCTCCCCGCCGCACGTACCCCGCATAACAGCTCACCCCGCGCAACGTCCCCGTCTTGGCGCGAATGGACGGGTTGCCGTCCTGCTCCGGCATCAGATCCCGATAAGGGGCGAAGGCGTGAAGTACGTCCACCAGTTGACGGGCGCTCAGGCGGTTCGCGCGCGAGAGTCCGGCTCCGTCATCGATCGTGAAGTCGTTCCAGCCGAAGCGCTTCCGCGCGAAGGCAGTCATGGTTCGTTTCGCACCCGCCATGCTCACCTGCCCCCGGGCCTGAGGCTCGGCTAACCGCAGGAACAGGGCGTTAGCGATGAAGTTGTTCGAGTACTTCAGCATCGGACCGGTCATTTCGGCGACTGTCCGGCTGTTCGCATGGCGATAGATGCGCTTCGCACCGCCAGGCACGGGGGCGAAGCGTTGCGCCGTGTCCACCTGGACGCCGGCCCCCTCAAGCTTGGCGGCGAGCAGCTCCCCGAAGTAGCGCAACGCGATCTCGCGCTCGCGCAGATTGACGCGCTGCTTTCCCGCGGCGCCGGCCAGGCCAAAGCGCCTCGCGGAGGCGGTCAGCGGGGTCTGGGGCTCCGCGCTGTGGACCTTGTCTCCAGTGCGCACCAGGCTGACGGTATTGAAGTTGGCCGCCAGTGCGGTCACGGGTGCGTCGTACGGATTGTCAGAGGACGAGCGCCCGGCGATCTCGACGTCGGAGCTGAAAAAGCTGTCGTCGAGGCCGATCCCCTTGACCCGGCCGGGTAGCTTGGCGGCGAGTGGCGTGATGACTCGGTCCAGCTCCTCGGAGACAAGGTACGGATCGGCGTAGCCCTTGATCCAGAGCCAGCCGGCATCGTCGAGGAAGAAATCGGTCTCGAAGCGATGGCTGCGCCCCCAAGTCTCGAGCGCCGCGAGCGCGGTCAAGACCTTCATGGTTGAGGCAGGGACCCTCGGCGTGTCGGCTCGCGTGGCGATCAGGTCGCGCCCGTTCTCCTTGAGCAGAAGGCTCGCCTTGCGAAGGCTCTGGGCCTGGGCGACCGGATTGGCCGCGACCGGAGCCATCCCGAGGCTCGCTGCAAGCAACAGAAGGGTGGTGATGAGGCCAGCAGCGGGCCGCTGCCTCCGCGCCTCTGGCCCCCGCTTCGAGCGGTTGGTCCGCCCGCCGGGGGGTCTCTGAAGGGGGCGAGCCGGACGCTGAGGCAACATCGAGGTTTCGATCATAACTGGATCCCGGAGTGGCGAAGTTGGACGGACGAAACGGCGTCAAGGATAGCCGACAACGCGGGTCTATGCGCGTCGGCTTGGGCCACCGGCCTTGACGGTCCTGAGCTTCGAGGTGTGCCCCGGGGGCAGGGTGATCAGCTCCGGGTTGAGATAGCCGGCTAGGTCTTTCGGCTCCAAACCGGCGATCCATGGCACGACCCCCAGACAGGGCGCCTCCACGAGCGCCGCAAGGGTCGCAAGATTCGCGTCGCGCGCGCGCATCCGCGGGTCGATCTGATTGGCGATCCAGCCGGCGAGGACACCGCCTTTTGCGCGGATACTCTCCATGGTTAGCAAGGCATGGTTGATACAGCCCAGTTTCAGGCCGACGACGACAACGACAGGGAGTCCGATCGCCTGAGGGATGTCGCTGACGAAGAGGCTGGATCCCAGGGGGACCCTCCAGCCGCCGACGCCCTCGACGATGACCTGATCGGCTTCTCGCGCCAGGGTTTGAAAGGCCTGCTTGATGGTGGCGAGTCTGATCTCGACACCGGACTCGCCTGCGGCGATGTGCGGTGCGATCGGTGGCTCGAAGGCATAGGGGTTGACGAGGCTATAGGGTGCCGGCGAGCTTCCCTGCGCCAGCAGGCGGAGCGCGTCTCGGCTGCGCGGCCCCTCCGGCCCCCGTTCGCAGCCAGAGGCGACGGGTTTCATGCCGAGCACCTGCAGGTCCCTTGCCTGAAACGCCGCCATCAGTCCGAGGCTGATCTCGGTCTTGCCGCAATCCGTGTCTGTCCCAGTGACGAAGAGTCCGCTCACGGCGATGACCGCAAGGCAGGCGATGACACGGCGGTGACGGCGGACGCGGCTGCACGCCGGTTTCGACCGATGGCGCTGATGGGCACGGAGATTCCCCCGGCAGCGGGTTTTTGCTCGGGTACCCAGGCGTGGCCGTAGACCACCTCATAGCTGGCTGGCAGGCGACCTTCCCTACGGTTGATCTCGTAGGCCTCTCCCAAGGCCGCCACCCGGGCACGCCCGGTGAGCCCGCGCGGGCGATCCAGCGTCACGTTGCTGGCGCCCAGTGCCTTGAGGTCCTGCATCAGGTCATGGATGCCGAGATAGGTCAGTGTGAGGTGCTCGGCATCCATGACCGGGTCGGCAAAGCGGGCCCGGATCAAGGCGTCGCCGATATCGTGCATGTCCAGGAATCGGCTCACGTGTGATGCGCCGTCAACCGTGGCCCAGGCCTGCCGAAGCTCCTTCAGGGTATCCGGCCCGAAGGTGGTGAACATCAGGAGTCCACCCGGGCGCAGAACGCGCAGGCATTCCTCGAAGGTGTGATCGAGGTCGTTGCACCATTGGAAGGTCGCATTCGAGACGATCAGGTCGACGGCGCCGTCCGCCAGCGGCAATGACTCGGCGTCGGCGCAGACGCAAAGCGGACGCCTGCGCCAGCTGCCATGGCGCCGGGCCTGCAGCAGCATGCCGTGCGCGAAGTCCAAAGCGACCAGGCGCGCCTTGCGATAGCGGCGGTAAAGGGCGTCCAAGGCGTGGCCGGTGCCGGCGCCGAGGTCCAGGATGCGATGCGGCTCGAGGCGAACGTAGTCGAGCCGCTCGAGCAGGCGACCGGCGATCTCGCGCTGGAGCACAGCGGCGCTGTCATAACGCGCGGCTGCACGCTCGAAGTTAAGCCGGGCGCGCCGTTTGTCGATGAGGGTCATGACGTAGCAGGTCCCGGTTCAGAATCCCCGTGAAGCCAGAAAGCTTTGGATGGCCGAATGCGTCTGCCGGGGATGCGAGAGTTGGGGCGCGTGGGCGGCGCCTTGAATGATCGCGGTGCGCGCGCCCGGCATCAGCAGCTCGACACGCCCCGCCGCCGCGGCGGGCACCAGGGTGTCACGGGTCCCGAACAGCCAGAGCGCCGGACAGCGGATGTCCGGGAGCCGACCCCGGAGGTCTCCTTCGCGCAGCAGCTCCAGGCCAAGCAACAAGGCATCCGGGTCTGGCGTCGGCCGACCGGCGTTGCGCGCACGCAGGATGCGCATCGTCTCCCGTGCACGCTCGCTTCCACGGACCTGAAGCGCCAGGAAGCGAGTGAGGGTGGCCGCCGGGTCCAAGGCAAACGCCGCGTGGAACTGTCGGAGCGTCTCTGCGGGCATTGCCGGCGCCCAGTCGGCCGCCTGCACGAAGCGGGGCGTCGCGGTCACCAGGATCAGGCCCTCCACCCGCTCGGGTGCACGGAGCGCGGCGGTCAGCGCGATCAGACCGCCGAGCGACCAGCCGAGCCAGAGCGCTCGATCCGGGGCGGCCTCCAGGCATGCATCCGCCCAGGACCAGAGGTCGGGAGAGCGGGGTGAGAAGGGCCGATCACCATGACCGGGCAGCTCGATCGGGTGGCAGACTGCTGTCCCGCGGAGGTCGCGTGAGACATCCTTCCACACCGCTGCGTTCATACCCCAGCCGTGAAGCAGGACCAAATCGGGCTCGCTGTGCTGCGCCGGTATCGGTGGGTCCATCATCGATGACGAGTCTGCATGAATCAAAAACCGCCATGCTCGCCAGCGCTGCGATCGTGACACCTCTTCGCAACGAAGGTGGAGGGCTGTCCGCGTTCCGCGGCCGACAGCCCCGAGCAGGGCGGCGCCGGCCATTCAGTCCGCACGCCCTGTCCGGCGCGCCTCAGCCGGCGGAAGCGTTCCGAGTGCATCGAGGAGGCGGTCCACCGCAGCCTCGCCGTGCGCGGCCGAAAGGCTGATTCGCAGCCGCGCCGTTCCCTCGGGGACGGTCGGCGGGCGGATGGCACTCACCAGGATTCCCTGTGCCTGCAGCGCGGTCGCCCAAGCAACCGCCTGACGGCTGCTGCCTGCGATCACCGGTTGGATCGGCGTCTGTGAGTGAGACAAGGGTAACCGGAGCTGGTTCGCCCCCTTTCGGAACCGGTTGATCAGACTCTGCAGGTGCACCCGGCGCCAGTCGTCACGGCGGGCGAGGGCAAGACTCACGCGTGTCGCCTCGGCCAGCGCCGGCGGCGTCGCCGTGGTGTAGACATAGCTGCGTGCGCGCTGGATCAGGGTCTCGACCAAGTCGTCGGATCCCGCGACGAAGGCGCCGAAGGTGCCGAATGCCTTGCCCAGCGTGCCCATTAGGATCGGGACCTGCTGGGCGCCGAGTCCGAAGTGATCCAGCGTGCCGCGTCCCTGGTGGCCGAGCACCCCGAGTCCGTGGGCATCGTCGACCATCAGCCAGGCACCCGAGCGCTTGGCGACTGCGGCCAACGCCGGCAGCGGGGCCAGATCGCCATCCATACTGAAGACCGCATCGGTGGCGATCAGCTGGAAGCGCTGGCCCGCGCTAAGGCGCTCGAGCTCAGCTCCGTCCGCGTGCGGATAGCGCCTTAGGGTCCCGCGTGACAGGAGCGCGCCGTCGAGCAAGGAGGCGTGGTTGAGCCGATCCTGCCAGATGACATCGCCGCGGCCGGTGAGTGCCGTGATGACCCCGAGATTCGCCATGTAGCCGGTGGAGAAGAGGAGGGCGCGCGCCCGTCCGGTGAAGTCGGCCAGCTCCTCTTCCAGCGCCTCGTGGGCGGCGCTGTGGCCGTTCACCAGATGGGCTGCCCCGCTGCCGACGCCCCAACGTTCCGCACCGCGCCGCAGCGCCGCCGCGACATCCGGGTGATTTGCCAGGCCGAGATAGTCGTTTCCGGAAAAGCTGAGCATGGGTCGGCCGTCGACGACCGCCTCAGGCTGCTGAGGTCGATCCTGCACGCGCCGGTGCCGATACAGGCCGGCGGCGCGGAGGCGGCGAAGCTCGGCGGCCAGGTCTTGCGGGGGCGGCATGGCGACCTTGCGGGGGCTCAACCGTCGGCGAAGATGCTGGCGGACGGTGCTCTCTTGTGGCACGCGCCCGGGTCGGTCCGCGCGGGCCCAACCTCCTCGAAGGTCAGCCCCAGGCGTGCGAGCAGGGTACGATCGCGATCGGCCTCGGCATTGGGCGTGGTCAGGAGCCGCTCGCCATAGAAGATGGAGTTGGCACCCGCCAGATAGCAGAGCGCCTGGAGCTCGTCGCTCATCTCGTTGCGGCCCGCGGACAGACGGACGTAGGAGGCCGGCATGAGGACGCGAGCGGCGGCGATCACCCGAACGAATTCGAACGGATCCAGTGAAGCGGCGTCGAACAAAGGGGTTCCCTCGACGCGCACGAGCAGGTTGATCGGGACCGATTCCGGGTGCCCCGGCAGGTTGGCGAGCTGCCTCAGCATGGAGGCGCGATCACGGCGCGACTCGCCCATCCCGAGGATACCGCCACTGCAGGTCTTGAGACCGACGGCGCGGATGTGGTCCAGTGTGTCGAGCCGATCGCGGAAGCTGCGGGTGGTGACCACCCGGCCGTAGAATTCGGGTGAGGTGTCGAGGTTGTGGTTGTAATAGTCGAGCCCGGCATCCTTGAGCCGTCTGGCCTGGGCCGCGGTGAGCATCCCCAGGGTGACGCAGGTCTCCAGACCGAGCTCCCGTACGCCCCGGATCATGGCGATCACCGGCTCCAGGTTCTTGTCGGTCGGGCTGCGCCAGGCGGCGCCCATGCAGAAGCGCGTGGCGCCCTGATCGCGGGCGGTCCGCGCGGCATTCATGACCTGGTCGAGCGACAGGAGGGGCGCGCGCTCCAAGTCGGTGTCGTGCCGTGCGCTCTGGGCGCAATAGCCGCAGTCCTCGGGACAGGCCCCGGTCTTGATACTCAGCAGTGTGCTTACCTGCACACGGTTCGGATCAAAATAGACGCGGTGGGCGGTTTGGGCGCGAAACAGGAGGTCGTTCAAAGGCAAGTCGAGGATCGCCAGGATCTCTTCGATGGTCCAGTCGTGACGCAAGGTGGATCCGTTCTGCGGGGTGGGTTTCAGGGACATGAGATCGGCGAGGGGAGGCGGGTATGAAAACCATGGCTATCCTAGTGGGCCTGAATGCATTGTCAACCGATGACCGCTGATCCGGTTGACAAGTGGGGCCGGATTCGCTCCTTGATCTCGGCTGTGTTTCCGCCCACCTGCGTGCTCTGCGGGGCGCCGGGACTCACGTCCGGTGGTGGCCGCGACCTTTGTGCCGGTTGCGCGGCGGAGCTGCCTCGAAATCGAGACAGCTGTGCTCAGTGTGGGATGCCGTTCGACAGCCCGGTGCTCGTCGGTGCGCGCTGCCCCGCCTGTCAGCGCCGGGCGCTGCCCTTCGATCTGAGTCTTGCGGCTTTTCGGTACGAGGCGGCGGTCGTCGCGCTCGTGACAGGCGCGAAATTCGACGGCCGGCTCAATTTGGCGCGACTGCTCGGTCAATGCCTTGCCGATCGAGTGCGGGAGATGGATCCTCCACGCCCCGACGCCCTGGTTCCGGTGCCGCTGCATGCGGCGCGTTTGCGGACGCGCGGCTACAATCAGGCGCTGGAAATCGCCCGAGTGGTCGGTCGGGAGTTGGCCTTGCCGGTCGACCGGTCCTGTTGCGTTCGTGTTCTGGAGACGCCGCCGCAGGCGGGGCTCGATGAGCGTGCACGGACGCGCAATGTCCGCGGGGCCTTCCTGGCCCAAGGTCCGCTGCCCTGGAGGCATGTCGCCATCCTCGACGACGTGGTCACGACGGGCAGCACTGTCGCGGAGCTCAGCCGTGTCCTTCGCAGGGCCGGCGCGGTCCGGATCCAGGTTTGGGCCGTGGCGCGAACGCCGTGACGAGTCAGCTTGGCCGGATTGGTTGAGGAGGGGGTGCGCTTGATGGCACGCTCAGATTGAGCGGCTGCGTTGGGATGCCACGCTCCCCGGGCCCTCGATACTGCAACGCCGACCATAGGCCACTTGTGACCGATCCAGTCTCCCCCCGACCGGACGACCCGCCAATCATGCGCACGAGCTCACAGACGCTGGCCCGGATGCGGTTTGACCTTCGGTGGCAGAGCGACGACGTGACGCACACCGATACCCGGATCGCGCCCCAGATCGATCTCTGGCGAGACCGCTTTCCACCGGAGTTGGACGGAGCGGTCATGAACCAGCCGGTCGGTCATTGCGCCGGCCACCGCTTCGAGCCGGGGACGCTGGTGCCGCCCGCGCGCGACGAGCTCAGGCTCGACTTAACGGCCGTGCAGTTCAATCGGCGCCTCGCCCGCGGAGGCTCGATCGAGCCGCGACTTGGCCGTTTCTATCCCAGCGGCGTCCTCACAGGCGTCCCGGGGATCACCCCCTCCGATCGGCGGCCGTTCCGCTTGGTCGAGGCGCAGGAGGGCCGGTTCACCGCCGACCTCAACCATCCACTCGCGGAGCGTGCGCTCAATCTCACCATCCGGATCGAGGCGATCGAGCAACGCGGGGAGCAGCGGGGTGGTCGCTGCAACGAGGTGCACGAGCTGGTGACCGCACAGGGTCCCGGCATGCAGGCGCGCTGGCGCGGCCGACCCACCGACTTCTGGCGGGACGACGCCTTCTCGCGCCTCGATCCCCGGCCGGACGGCCATTTCTATGCGAGCCCTCGACTCGTCGATCATCTCGATCGCACCGCCATCGCGGAGTTGACAGCACTTTACGGTCGTCTGATCAAGCCTGGGAGCCGTATCCTCGATCTCATGGGTAGCTGGCATTCACACCTGGATCCGGCTTTGGTACCGGCCTCTTTGACCGGTCTGGGAATGAATCAGTCAGAGCTCGAGGCCAATCGAATGCTGACGGGATCCGTCGTCCATGACCTCAATCGCGATCCGCTCCTGCCGTTTCCGGATGCCGCCTTCGACGCGGTCGTCTGCACGGTTTCGGTCGAGTACCTGATCCGCCCTCACGGTGTCTTCGCCGAGGTCGCTCGGGTGCTCGACCTCGGCGGGCGTTTCATCGTGACCTTCTCCAATCGCTGGTTCCCGCCGAAGGCCATCCGGATCTGGCCGGAGCTGCACGAGTTCGAGCGTTTGGGCCTGGTGCTCGAGTACTTCCGTCACTCCGGCCGCTTCCGGCAGCTCGAGACCTGGAGTCTGAAGGGCCTCCCGCGCCCGCCGGACGACAAGTATGCAGATCGGATCACCGAATCGGATCCGATCTATGCGGTGTGGGGCACCCGGGGGGTCTGACCGTGCACGGAATCGACCCCTACGGTTGGCTGTGCGATGCCGCCGGAAGGCTGGGGCAGATCAAGGATCCGGTCGAGCTCGAGCGGATGCTCGACGACCTGTAATACCTGTTCGAGGCCCTCGACCCCGAGCTTCAGCAGCTGGCGGAAGGTCTGGCCCAGGCCAGGCTGCGGCTGGAGGCATTGGGCGGCCGCAGTCCGGGCAGCTGAGACCTGTCGCGTCAGCGTTGGCGCCGCCGGCCCGCGGCGATGTCCCGGCCGGATGACGCCAAGGCCCGGACGCGATCATCCCGGTCGCGACGATAGAGCGCTCCCCGGCAGGGATGGCAAGCCGGCAAGCATGGGTTATCATCTCGGCGCGCCGCCTGAGCCGCGCCCGAAGGCTCTCCGGGACCCTCGAATCGACCGGTTCAGCCGCCTTGGCGCGCCCGGCTCGCAGTCAGGTCGAGCATCCATCTGGCGGGAGCGGGGGGTCCGGGTCTGCAGTGCCCCTGCTGATCGTCGCCGGACTGCCCCAGCGCTGCCGGAGCTCATTGCGGCGGATGGCCTCGGATCCAGCAGCCAGGCGGGTCGCCGGTTCCGCGAGCAAGGCGTTGGAATGTGGCACCTGCCCCCCCAATGTCCCCGCTGGGGCGATACTGCTTAAATACGGAGAGAGTCCAATGAAACGAATCCTCACCAGCACCGCCGTGGGCGTCTTCGCCCTGGGTCTTGCCAGCACCGCGCTCGCTGACCTCAAGCCCGAGGACCAGATCCTGTACCGCCAGGCCGGCTATAGCTTCATGAGCTGGAACATGGGTAAGATCAAGGCGAATCTGGAGGGCGATTACAACGAGGCGCAGGTGGCCGCCGCCGCCAACACCATCGCCGCCATCGCCAACTCTGGGATGGGCGCGCTGTTCGGACCGGGCACCGACAAGGCGGTCGGCGACGTCAAGACCCGTGTCAAGCCGGAGTTTTTCCAGAACATGGACGAGGTCGGCAAGCTCGCGCGGGACTTCATCGCAGCCAGCGACCAGCTTGCGGCCGTCGCGGCCGAGGGAGATCAGGTCGAGGTGTCGAGTGCCTTCGGAGAGCTCGGCGAGGCGTGCAAGGCCTGCCACGACAAGTACCGCGCCGACTGACCTCGGCCGGGCTGCGTGTCGAGAAAGGGCCGCCCGAGTTGGCGGCCTTTTTCGTCGTCTCCTTTTTTCATATGGCCACAGGTCGACTGGAGTTTGCGGAATGCTCGGTTTCAAGGCATTGATCTTCGATGTCGATGGCACGCTCGCCGATACCGAGCGCGACGGACATCGCCCTGCCTTCAACGCTGCCTTCGCCGAAGCCGGGCTGGATTGGCGATGGGACGTCGAGCGATATGGCCGCCTGCTGGCAGTGACGGGAGGCAAGGAGCGAATTCAGACCTACATCGAGGAGGAGGGCGTGGAGCTGGCCCCATCGCTGGATCAGGCCGATTTCATCGCTGCTCTGCACCGGTCCAAGACGCGCCACTATGTCGCGCGCCTCGAGCAGGGCGCCATCCCGCTGCGGCCCGGCGTCCTGCGCCTGCTGCGCGAGGCGCGCGATGCCGGGGTCCGTCTGGCGATCGCGACGACGACGACGCCGGAAAATGTCAATGTGCTGTTGGACAACGCCGGCGAGGCGGGTCTGCGTGATTGGTTCGAGGTCATCGCCGCCGGTGATGTGGTGCCCCTGAAGAAACCGGCCCCCGATATCTTTATACTGGCCTTGGCCGAGCTGGGGTTGGATGCGCGGGATTGTGTCGCGATCGAAGACTCGGATAATGGGGTCCGCTCCGCCCTCGCGGCCGGGTTGCGTGCCCTTCTGGTGACGGTGAACGCCTACACGCAGGGACAGGACTTCAGGGGAGTGCCTCTGGTCGTGGATCAGCTCGGCGAGCCCGCTCGGCCCGCACGAGCCCTCGTGGGGGATCTGGCCGGCCAACCTCTGGTCGATCTCGCGTTGCTGGATCGCTTGCATCGCGCCACCTACGGATCGGTCTGAGGCGCCCGCGCTGATGACGCACGGCACGACCGCCAGCCGCTTGTCTGAACAGGCCAGACGCGTGGAGCCTTTCCACGTGATGCGGCTCCTCGCGCGCGCGGGCGAGCTCGAGTCGCTTGGCCGTTCCATTGTCCACATGGAGGTGGGCGAGCCGGATTTTCCAACCCCGCCGACTATCCTTGAGGCCGGTCGGCGCGCCCTTGCCGAGGGTCGGACACGCTATTCCCCGGCTGGTGGGCTGCCGGCGCTCCGGCAGGACATCGCGACCCACTATGCCCGTCGCTACGGCAGCCAGGTCGATCCGGGGCGCATCCTCGTCACCCCGGGTGCCTCGGGCGCCCTGCAGCTCGTCTTTCTGGCCCTGGTCCAGTCCGGCGACCGCGTGCTCATCTGTGACCCATCGTACCCCTGCTATCGGCAGGTCCTGCAGCTGATGGGCGTCGAACCGATCGCGGTTCCGGTGGGGCCGGACACCGACTATCAGCTGACCCCGGCCCTGGCGGCGGCCGCATGGGTCCCGGGCGTGCGGGCGATCATCGTCGCCTCACCCTCCAATCCGACGGGTTCATCGATCGCGCCGTCCGTGCTCGGGGAGCTTCACGCTCTCTGTCTCGAGCGTGGCGCCGCGCTGATCGTCGATGAGGTCTATCAGGGTCTGATCTATGACGTCCCCGACCGGACTGCCATCGCGATCGGGTCCACGGATCTCTATGTCATCAACAGCTTTTCCAAATACTTCGGGATGACCGGATGGCGGCTCGGTTGGCTGGTGGGCCCCCGTGATGCGGTCGAGGTGATGGAGCGCCTGGCGCAGAACCTCTTCATCGCGGCGAACACACCTGCTCAGCACGCCGCCCGCGCAGCGTTCGATCCGGAGACCACCGCGATCCTCGAAACCCGGCGCCTTCTCTTTCAGCAGCGGCGTGATCGGCTGCTCCCGATCCTAAGGGACCTGGGGTTCGGCATCCCCCTGCAGCCCACCGGCGCCTTCTACCTGTATGCGAGTCTGCCGGAACGCCTCGACATCGACTCCATGACCTTCGCGACGTGCCTGTTGGAGGAGGCCGGCGTCGCGCTGACCCCGGGACGCGACTTCGGCCGACATGCGGCGGAGCAGCATTTGCGATTCGCCTATACCCGCGAGATCGCGCATCTGGAGGAGGGTGCTCGCAGGGTCGGGGACTGGCTGGCGAGCCACTGAGCCGTGCCCGGTTTCCAGCCGCTCGACGCCGCCCAGCGTGATGCCAGCGCGTTGTTCCTCGCATTGCATCAGGAGCTCTTGGAGGCCGTGCCGGCGAAGTCGCGTCGTGGTCTGGTCGGGCGACTGGCGCGTCGCTTCGCCGGTCCTGACGTGCCCGTCCCCGGCCTCTACCTCTGGGGTGGGGTTGGTCGGGGCAAGACCTACCTGATGGACTGGTTCGTCGAGGATCTCGCGCTTCCCGCCAAACGGCGTGTGCACTTTCATCATTTCATGCGCGACATCCACGCGCGTATGTCGCGTCTGCCGAGGCAGCCCAACCCCCTGGAGGTGATCGCGCAAGGGCTGTGCGAAGAGGTCCGGGTGCTCTGTCTCGATGAGCTTCTGGTGACCGACATCACCGATGCCATGTTGCTCCACGGTCTGCTGAAGGCGCTCTTCGCGCGCGGTCTCACGCTGGTCACCACGGCCAATACCCCCCCCGAGGACCTGTATCTGAACGGGTTGCAGCGCCAACAGTTCTTGCCCGCGATCGATCTCCTCAAACGCCATACACAGGTCTTCGAGCTCCACGGGGGCGTCGACTATCGCTTGCGCGCGCTCACCGGCACGGGTGTTCTATTCGTTGAAGAAGGAGGGCTCGGCGGTGCCGATGAACCGCTGAAAGCCTATTTCGATCGTCTGACCGGCGGTCACCGGGTTGCCTCAGGTCTGTACACCGTCAATGGCCGATCGTTCCCGGTGCGCTGCCGCGGCGCCGACGTCATCTGGTTCGACTTCGATGTCCTGTGCGGGAGCGCGCGGTCCGTGCCGGACTACATTGAGATCGCCCGCGAGTTCCACACCGTGCTGCTGTCCGGCGTTCCGGTCTTGGCGCATCGGCACGAGGCCGCCGCACGCCGGTTCGTGCATCTCGTCGACGTCTTCTATGACCAAGGGGTCAAGCTGATCCTCACGACAGCGGCGCCGATCGACCGCCTTTGCCCCGGCGACCTGATCGATTTCCCGCACGAACGACTCCTGAGCCGGCTGGCCGAGATGCAGTCCGAGGCATATCTGGCGGCATCCACATCCCCATTGCAAACGAGCTCGGCCAACACGATCTCCACGTAGACCGCGCGGGAACCGCAGGAGCATTCGGCGCTTCCCGCGGCGCATGGAGGGGCGGCGAAACCGCGTCCCGCCGGCCAGTGCCGTCTTCTTCTGGCCGGGATGGCCCATGAATCCCAATTTTTCTGATTCCTGAAGGAGTGGCTCGCATGAGCGCCCTGCATCTCAGCGCACGCGGTATCGATCCCGAGGAGGTCGCCTATTTCGAGCGTCTGGCTCACCGCTGGTGGGACACCGAGGGTCCATTCTGGCCATTGCACAGGCTCAACGCCTTCCGCGTGGAGTACATCCGCCGACACTTGGCCGATGTGCTCGATCGCGATCCGTCCGCAGACCGGCCGTTTGAGGGGCTGAGGCTGCTCGATATCGGATGCGGCGGGGGGATCCTCAGCGAGTCCATGGCCCGGCTCGGTGCCCGGGTCACGGGGAGCGAGATCAGCGAAAAGAACGTCGGTGTCGCGCAGGTGCACGCGCAAATGAGCGGTCTGGAGATCGATTACCGTCTGGCGACCGCGGCAGATCTTGTCAGTGCCGGCGAGCAGTATGATGCCGTGCTCAACATGGAGGTCATCGAGCATGTCGAGCATCTGCCCGAGTTTCTGGCGGACTGTGGCCGTTTGGTGCGTCCAGGTGGGGTCATGTTCGTTGCGTCGATCAACCGGACGCTCGCGGCCCTCGTGATCGCCATCATCGGCGCCGAGCAGGTCCTGCGATGGCTGCCCAGGGGGACCCATCATTACCGTAAGCTGGTCCGTCCGGCGGAGGTCCGGGCGGCACTCGGCGACGATTTCGTTCTCAGGGATCAAACCGGTGTGCGCGTCAATCCGCTCAACCGGGCCTTCAGCTATACCCGTTGGATGGGCGTCAACTATATGCTCGTGATGCAGAGGCGTTGACGCTTGCATTGGAACCATCTTGGCGAAGCGCTCTCAAAACGCGTCAGTCGGTGTTTTGGCAGCTGGCAATCTTAAATGGACTCATGGAGCGCTGAAGTATTCAGTCTTTCCCGTGCGGTAGAATAGGCGCGGCCTCACATCCCGCTTTGCCTGCAAACGTACGCGAGGGATTGCTCAGGCGATGGTCACCGAATGAACGAGATCGTATGTGAAGGCGATCAACCGTGTAGAATGAGGTGTGGCATTGCGCTGGCTGTCTTCATGGATCGGAGCGAATCGAATTGGAGGGTGGGACATGCACACACAGGAAGAATTCGAGGGCTGGGTCGCGTCAATGGAGCGGGGTGACTGCGGCTATATCTATCTGAGGCTATACGCCGACGCACCGGATTGGGTACGCGATACGGCAATCAACCGGTTCGGGAAGGGCACCGTCTTTCTGCCGCCGCTGGACGTCAAGCCACGGGCGGCGTAGCGCTGAAAAATTCGGCGCTTTCCGCGGCACGCCAAGGAGCCGCCATGCGCACCTTCCTGGGGAGCGGCTGACTGCGTGGATCAGGATTCGGTCGTCTCGACCGCCATGCGGCCGTCTGCCACGCCTTCGCGGCGGAGCGACGCCGCGAGAGGTCGGACCGCTGCACCCGGCCCGGCCAGATAGAAGCGCATCTGACCCAGGTCGGGGTGGTCGGCGCGGATCACAGCGAGGAGGTCTTCGGGCCGGCCGCTCAGCAGGGGAGTGAACTGGAAATTGTCCAGGGCGTCGTTGAGCGCACGGCCCCAATGGCCCTGGTGATGCCCCTCGGGATAGGTGGTATCCCAATACAGATGGAAGGATTCGATGATGTCGATTGAGACGGCATGCTCGATCAGGCTCTTGATCGGGGCGATCCCGTCCCCGAAGGCGACGAACAGCGCTGGCTCGGGTGCGTCCTCGGTGAGTACAAAGGTCCCGTTCGGCCCGTTCAATGTGATCATATGGCCCGGATGCACGGTCCGGAAGACGGCCTCGGAGAACGGGTCTTGACGACGTCTCAAAAGAAACCAGAGATGCCGTCCGTTACAGGGACAGCTCGCGATGGAGAGCTCACGCGTTTCGCCGGTTTCGAGCGTCAATCGCACCCGTTGACCCGACATAAAGCGCAGGGTCTGTGTCCGAGGGGTCTGCAAGTGTAATGAGATCAGATCATCTGAGATCCGCTCGACCTTGCGCAGGCTGGCGCGGATCTCTTGTTGGGGCAGGTCGGCGGCCGAGATTGTTTCGGCTGCCTCGATGACGACGTCTGTGACTGCGGTATTCGAGCACGTGAGGATATAGCCCATCTGCTTCTCGCGCTCGCTGAGGACATAGTCATGATCGCGTATCCGCCAGGTCTCCCCCTTGACGACGCGCGCCTTGCAGGCCCCGCAATTGCCGCTGGAGCAGCCGTAGTTGAGGTTCAATCCGGCCCGCACCGAGCCCTCGAGGATCGATTCGTTGCCCTCGACGAAAAAGTCGTGGCCGCTCGGGATGAGCTTGACGTTGGCTGCCATGATGCGGAGAAAGGTGTCTCTGGCGAACAGTTGCGCCCGGTTGTCGGGTACCGTGCCGGCGGTCAGCGAGTCGCGGGCGGCCTGGAACCAGTCGCTGGTCTCCTGCGTCCGCGCGGCGAGTGTGTCCGGGCGTGCATTGGTGAGCGCCGCCAGCCGCTCGCTCACCTGGTCCAGGAGGGTCTGCGCAGCACCCAACGCGGTCATGTGCTCGACCAGCGTCTGACTCATGGCGCGCAGTCGGGCGACCAACAACTCCGGGCTTGGCAGGACGGCGTCTTGGCTGTCGGTCTTGGGCAGGGCGTCGGTCTTGATGCGTTCGACGCGCTCGAGCGCCGAGTCGCTGTCGAGACTCACCGCTGGGTAAGCCCTTAGGAGGTCGCTGACCGCGACCGAGCCTTCGAAGGTGGCGATCTCGCCGCGGCGGATGCGTCGTTGCAGATCCGCTCGGGTGACACCGGCGAGGCGGGCGGCGCGGGATAGGCTCAAGTAGTCCACAGGAGCGGGCGGCATCTGGATGCGTTGACCTGGAGGAAGAATATGCGCTTTATACGCGAGCCTCCAGCGTTCGGCCAGGCGGCTGTCCGCGTGGCGGATCAAAGCAGGCGGGGTTCAGACGCGCCGCGACGGGGTGCGTTTGCTGGTCTGCAGGGGATTTTCCTGCCGCAAGGGTGCCCCGCTCGCCCCGGCGTGATCCGCATCCATCCCCGCGACAGAGGAAGCGCCTGGAGGACCATAGCAAACACCCGGAGGCGTTCCTCGGTGGACTACGCATCAGGATGCTTTTCCGGGCAGTCGGGCGAGCGCGTGCTTGGCGGACCCGCGCTCCGTGACGGGCAGCGATCAGCCGAAACGATAGTGTTTCTCGACTGGCTCCAAGATCTCCCAGGTACACTCCAGGCCAGCGGGGAAGCTGATCAGATCGCCGCGTCCGAACGTCCGGGGCTCACCGCCTTGCGGTGTCACCCTGAAGCGGCCGCGGACGATGTAGCAGGTCTCGGCTCGGTCGTAGCGCCAGGGGAAGGTTGACGGGTCTTTCTTCCAGACCGGCCAGTCTTCGACCCCCAGCACCTCCAGCTTGGCTGGTGATGGCTTGTGCTCGCAGTGGATCTGTAAGTCGGTCATGGATCGGCTCCTGGCGCTGCCACCGACATCGGCGGATGATTGTGTCGGCCTGGCATTCTGTCGACACTGCGTCGAGTTTTCCAGTGACGGACGGGATCGGCCCCGCGGGATTTGCCTGAGGGAAGGGACGCACGGACACTTGGCCTCTCTTAGGCTCCTAGGACGGGGACAGGGTGAATGTTTGAGGGTCGTACGGCATGAGGGTTGAAGTGGGTCGAGTTTGTCATGAGTGATCCGCAACGCATCGTTCGCGAAGAGCCGAATGCCTCTCCGCTTAGGGACCTGCTGCAGCGCCTGGATCTGCGGCTTGTGGTCGCGGAATCCTGCACCGGTGGCTGGCTGGCGAAGGTCGTGACCGACCTCCCGGGGAGCAGCGCCTGGTTCGACTGCGGTTTCGTTACCTACAGCAATGCCGCCAAGCAAGAGATGCTCGGTGTGCGTGCCGAGACGCTGTCGATCCATGGTGCCGTCAGCGAGGCGGTGGTCGCCGAGATGGCCGCCGGCGCCCTGTACCGCAGCGGGGTCGGGGTGGCCGTGGCGATCAGCGGTGTTGCCGGACCCGGCGGCGGCACTGCGGAGAAGCCGGTTGGTACGGTCTGTGTCGCTTGGGCCTGGCCGCCCGGCAGGCTGGCGACCCAGCGTGTGCAGTTGCCCGGGGACCGGGATGGCGTGCGGCGCCAGTCCGTCGCGCTGGCCATCGACGGCCTCGTGGCGCGCCTCAAAGACCTTGTCTGAGCGTTGGTTCTTTGCGCTCTGGCCGGACCCCGGGGTGCAGGCGGCGCTGGCTGCACAGGCCCGGGACCTCGTCCCGGCCGGCGCGCGGGCCATTCATCCCGATGAACTCCATCTGACGCTTGCCTTTCTGGGGCCGCTCGCCCCGGAGGTCCTGCGCTGCGTCGAGAAGGCAGCCGAGCGCGTCGAGAGCGCGCCGTTTGAGCTCCTGATCGGCCGAATCGGTCTGTTTGATCGGGCGCGAGTCTTGTGGTGTGCGCCCGATTTTCCACCGCAGCCACTGATCGGACTGGTATCGGGTTTACGCGGACAGCTTGAGGTTTGCGACCTGACCCTCGATCCACGCCCCTATCGGCCCCATGTCACGCTGGCGCGGCGCGTCGCGGCCGCAGCCTCGGTGAAATGGCCGACGGCAGTGCGCTGGCCGGTTCGCGAGTTCGTCCTGGCGGCGGGTTACGGGGGGGCTGGGCCGCGCTATCGGATCCGGCGGCGCTGGCCCCTGGCGCTCGATCGGAGTGAAACAGGGCGCGACCCCGTTTGAGGTCGGCCGGGGTGCGCCATGCCGTTTGTGGATCGCCTGTGCGATAATCCGCACGGGGGTGAGCGAGACACTGGATTGATCGCCCCGCGACCGGTCCGGCTTCAACGATCGGGTTTAACGGAGACCGAATGGACGACAACCGTAAGAAGGCACTGGCTGCGGCTTTGACCCAGATCGAAAAGCAGTTCGGCAAAGGCTCGGTGATGCGCATGGGCGACATCGGCGCCGTGCGGAACGTGGAGGCGATATCGACCGGCTCGCTCGGCTTGGATCTGGCGCTCGGAATCGGCGGGGTGCCGAGGGGGCGAGTGGTCGAGATCTATGGCCCGGAGTCATCCGGTAAGACCACCTTGACGCTGCATATCGTGGCCGAGGCGCAACAACTCGGCGGCACTGCGGCCTTCGTCGATGCCGAGCACGCACTCGACCCGGTCTATGCCGAGAAGCTCGGCGTGAACATGAACGACCTGCTGGTCTCGCAACCCGACACCGGCGAGCAGGCGCTGGAGATCACCGACATGCTGGTGCGCTCGGGCGCGGTGGATGTCGTTGTCGTCGACTCGGTCGCGGCGCTGACGCCGAAGGCTGAGATCGAAGGTGAGATGGGCGACTCGCATGTCGGGCTGCAGGCGCGCCTGATGTCCCAGGCCCTGCGCAAGCTCACCGGCAACATCAATCGGTCCAACTGCACCGTCATCTTTATCAATCAGATCCGGATGAAGATCGGCGTCATGTTCGGGTCACCCGAAACCACGACCGGCGGAAACGCGCTCAAATTCTACGCCTCGGTACGACTCGACATCCGTCGCATCGGCAGCATCAAGAAGGGCGATGAGGTCATCGGCAACGAGACCAAGGTCAAGGTGGTCAAGAACAAGGTCGCCCCGCCCTTCAAGCAGGCCGAGTTCGATATCCTCTACGGCCAGGGGATCTCGCGCGAGGGTGAAATCATCAACCTCGGGGTCAACGAGGGCTTGATCGAGAAGTCGGGGGCCTGGTACAGCTACGAGGGCAATCGCATTGGCCAGGGCAAGGACAACGCCCGCGCCTTTCTTTGCGAGAATCCCGGGATCTCGAAGGAGATCGAGTCCAAAATCCGCGATAAGCTCCTGCCCCGGGTGGCCGAGGCACCCATTGCCGAGGCCTCGATGGAGGTTTGACTCGAGGTCTCTCGGCGCGAGCGATGGACGACCCGGACCCGACGACGGAGATTGCGCGCCGCGCGCGCGCCCTCTTGGCCATGCGCGAGCATTCGCGGCTTGAGTTGGCGCGCAAGCTCGCCTCGCGCGGCTTCGATCAAGTCGACATCGACGGGGCGCTCGAGCGGTTGGCCGCTGAGGGCTCGCTCGACGAGCGCCGCCTCGCCGAGCTTTACGTCGCTGAGCGTGCGGGCAAGGGATTCGGTCCGGTCCGCATTCGCGCCGAGCTGCTCGAAAAGGGTCTTCCCGATGCCCTGATCGACCCTTACCTAGACGCCATGAGGGACGACTGGATGGCCTACATGGCCGAGATCTATGACCGTCGCTTCGGCAGTGAGCGGCCCGGCGACCGCGACGAGTATGCCCGACGTGGCCGATTCCTCGAGCAGCGCGGGTTCCCCACCGAGATGATCCGCCGCTTTTTGCGCTGGCCCGACGACTGAGTGGCCGGTGCCTGCAGTCCAATCGAGCAAATCCATGATCACCAGTGCAGAGCTCCGAGCGAGTTTCCTCGACTATTTCGCCCAGCGCGACCATGAGCGGGTGCCGTCCAGCCCTCTGGTGCCGGCGAACGACCCGACGCTGCTGTTCACCAATGCGGGGATGGTGCAGTTCAAGGAGGTCTTCCTGGGGCGCGAGCGGCGCCCTTACAGCCGTGCGGTCAGCTCGCAGCGGTGTGTGCGGGCCGGCGGAAAGCACAACGATCTCGAGAACGTCGGCTATACGGCCCGCCACCACACCTTCTTCGAGATGCTCGGCAACTTCAGCTTCGGCGATTATTTCAAGCGCGAGGCCATCGGGTTCGCCTGGGACTATCTCACGCGCGCCCTGGCGCTCCCGCCGGAGCGGCTCTGGGTCACCGTTTTTACCGAGGACGACGAGGCGGCCGACATCTGGCTCACGGAGATCGGCGTCGACCCATCGCGCTTTTCGCGCTGCGGGCCGAAAGACAACTTCTGGTCCATGGGCGAGACCGGACCCTGCGGTCCCTGCTCGGAGATCTTCTACGACCACGGACCGGCGATCCCCGGGGGGCCGCCGGGCTCAGCCGATGAAGACGGCGATCGGTACGTCGAGATCTGGAACCTGGTGTTCATGCAATACAACCGCGATGGTGAAGCAAATCTGACCCCGTTGCCCCGCCCGTCGGTGGATACCGGTATGGGGTTGGAGCGGCTCGCCGCCGTCATGCAGGGTGTCCACAGCAACTACGAGATCGATCTCTTCGTGCGCCTGATCGACGCGGCCGCGAGGCTCACGGATTGCAGGGACCGGGAGAGCAAATCGCTGCGTGTCATCGCCGACCACATCCGCTCGGCGGCCTTCCTGATCACCGACGGGGTGACACCAGGCAACGAAGGCCGCGGCTACGTTCTTAGGCGCATCATCCGGCGCGCCATCCGCCACGGCTACCAGCTTGGCTGCACGACGCCGTTTTTCCATCAGCTGGTGCCGGCATTGGTGTCGGAGATGGGGGCGGCCTATCCGGAGCTGACGGCCGCCCGGGATCACGTTCAGCGCGTCATCTTGCTCGAGGAGGAGCGCTTCGCCGAGACCCTGGAGCATGGGATGCGTATCCTGGACGAGGCGATTTCGGGGCTGACGGATGGACGGATCCCAGGCGAGACGGTCTTCAAGCTCTACGATACCTATGGTTTCCCGACCGACCTGACGGCCGACATCGCGCGTGAGCGCGGTCTCACGCTGGACATGGCCGAATTTGAGCAGGCGATGCAGCGGCAAAGAGCGCGTGCGCGCGCCGCAAGCCAGTTCGGCAGCACCGAGACCCTGGAGATCGAGGTTCAGGGCGAGACCGAATTCTGCGGGTACGAGCGACTTCGCGGGGAGGCGACGGTGGTCGCCCTGTATTCCGCTGACGGCTCCCGCGACCAGCTCGCGGAGGGCGAGGACGGCCTGGCGATCCTGGATCTCACGCCTTTCTATGCCGAATCGGGCGGCCAGGTCGGCGACCGCGGATGGCTGACCAGCGAGACCGCCCGTTTCGAGGTGCGCGACACGCAGAAAAAGGGCGAGGATGTTGTGTGCCACGTCGGACGCGTGGTCGGTGGCACCCTGGCTGTCGGCGACCGGGTCGAGGCGGCGGTCGACGGTGAACGCCGGCAGGCGACTGCCCTGAACCATTCCGCGACTCATCTGCTGCACGCGGCACTCCGTCAGGTGCTGGGCGAGCATGTCCAGCAGAAGGGCTCACTCGTCGGTCCCGATCGCCTCCGCTTCGACTTCTCCCACTACGAGGCCGTCTCCAGAGACCAGCTCGTCGCCATCGAGCGGCTGGTCAATCGTGAGGTTCGGGAGAACCATCTGGTCGAGACCCGCATCATGAACCTCGATGACGCGAAGGCGTCCGGCGCCGTGGCACTCTTCGGCGAGAAGTATGCCGAGCAGGTCCGTGTGCTGCGTATGGGGGACTTCTCGACCGAGCTCTGCGGCGGCACTCATGTCAAGGCGCTCGGCGACATTGGTCTGGTGAAGATCGTCGCCGAGGGCGGGATCGCCGCCGGCGTGCGCCGGATCGAGGCCGTGACGGGTGCGACGGCGCTCGACTGGGTGGAGGCCGACGAGGACCGGCTGCTCCGTGTGGTCGGGCTCCTGAAGGGGGGGCGCGACGATGTCGACCAACGGGTCGCCCAATTGCTTGAGCGCGGCCGCCGTCTGGAGAAAGAGGTCGAGCAGCTCAAGGCCAAATTGGCGAGCTCGGCCGGTCAGGATCTGGCTTCCCAGGCCGTCGTCGTGGATGGCATCAAGGTCCTCGCAGCGAGACTGGACGGGGTTGACCCCAGGGGGCTGCGAGTCACCCTCGACCAGCTCAAGGACAAGCTCGGCTCGGCCGTCGTGGTGCTGGCTACCGAGTCAGAGGGCAAGGTCAGCCTGATCGCCGGTGTGACCAGGGATCTCACCGATCGCCTGAAGGCTGGCGAGCTCATTCGCGAGGTCGCCGAGAAGGTCGGCGGCAAAGGCGGCGGTCGCCCGGATATGGCGCAGGCAGGCGGCAACGACCCGGCGGGGCTGCCGGCGGCCCTTGCACTGGTGGACGACTGGGTGCGACAGCGCGTCGCCGCTTGAGGCGCTCTGCGGCGCGCAAGATCTCTGTCAAGGGCCTGTCGGACTTGTGCGAGCGTCGCGAGTCGGGTGGGAGAGCGCGCGGACAGATTCAAGGGAGCTTGGGGCCCGTGGGCCTATGCAATCAGAAATCGGGCGGATACGGGCCGCTGTCCCGACGGCGCAGTAGATCGGCCTCAAGTCCGACCAGCTTCCAGGGTCCATTGATTGCCCATCCCGGCGGAAGAATGAGCATGGAGCGGGAAGGCGTGGTTTCCCGATTCCTTCATGTTTCGCTGCTTAAGCGCTGGAGCATGGTGGGACCTCCTGGCCGGCACGGGAGGCGCTGGATGTTTTGGCTTCCGTGAGGCGTATCTCTTGGCCGGCTTCATGCCCTTGCGGTTCAACTGCCGTTTTCGAGTCGACGGAACATCAAGGGGATCCAGACGTGCAAGGCGAGGAAAGGCGATGGCGCTGATCGTCCAGAAGTACGGGGGCACATCCGTCGGGAGCCTCGAGCGCATCCGGCTCGTGGCGGATCGGGTGGCGCGTTGGCGTGATCAGGGTCATCGGGTTGTGGTCGTGGTCTCGGCCATGGCCGGCGAGACGGATCGCTTGCTTGTGCTTGCAAGACAGATCCAGGAGCATCCGATGCCGCGCGAGCTCGATGTCCTTCTCTCGACCGGCGAGCAGGTCACCATCGCCCTGCTGAGCATGGCGCTGAACGCCAAGGGCTGTCCGGCGCGCTCCTATACGGGAGCGCAGGTGCACATCCTGACCGATAGTGCCCACAACAAGGCCCGGATCCGTGACATCGACGCCGCCCGAGTGGGGGCGGATCTCGAAGCCGGACGCGTGGTCGTGATTGCCGGATTCCAGGGCATCGATGAGCAAGGCGACATCACCACCCTCGGACGGGGTGGCTCCGACACCTCCGCAGTCGCCATCGCAGCGGCCCTGAAGGCCGATGAATGCCAGATCTATACGGATGTCGACGGTGTCTATACCACCGACCCGCGGGTCGAGCCGAAGGCGCGCAAGCTCGATCGGATCACCTTCGAGGAGATGCTTGAGATGGCCAGCCTCGGTTCCAAGGTGCTGCAGATCCGCTCGGTCGAGTTTGCCGGCAAGTACAAGGTGCCCCTGCGCGTGCTATCGAGCTTCGAAGAGGGCGAGGGCACACTCATTACCTTCGAGGAAGACGCCGTGGAAGATGCCAAGATCTCTGGGATAGCCTTCAGTCGCGATGAGGCCAAGCTGACTGTGCTGGGGGTACCGGACCAACCCGGCGTCGCCTACCGGATCCTCGGACCGATCGCGGATGCCAATATCGAAGTGGATATGATCATCCAGAACATCGCCGCCCAGGAGGCGACCACCGATTTCACGTTCACCGTGCACCGCAACGACTTCCCCCGAGCCCTCGAGATCCTGGATGCCACGGCGAAGGCCTTGGGCGCGCGCCAGGTGCTGGGTGATCGGGAGATCGTGAAGATTTCGCTGGTGGGGGTCGGCATGCGCAGCCATGCCGGGATCGCGAGTCGGATGTTCGCCACTTTGGCCAAAGAGGGCATCAACATTCGAATGATCTCGACGTCGGAGATCAAGATCTCGGTGGTCGTCGACGAGAAGTACCTCGAGCTCGGCGTTCGGTCGCTCCACGAGGCGTTCGGCCTGGACGGACTCCGAGCGACCGCTGGCGTCGCGTGACCGGTGTGCTCGGCCCGCCCCGCAGTCGACATCGCTCGGATTGCACGGTCGCAGGTGGCATCGAACGGGGGTTCGTGAACAAATCTCCTTGCAGTTTGACTAAATCCTTGGGTATTCGCTCCGGCAGTTGCTAGAATGTCGAAGATGCGACTCAGTTTTCCGGTCCCCGCGTTGGTTTCCGTCGGGCCCGCGGGCTACGTCGCCAGGGCAGACCCTGCTGTCCTTCGGGGCAGCTCACTTGGTCGGAAAAGGAAAGAAAGGGAGAAAAACAATGTTGATTTTGACGCGCCGTGTTGGAGAGACCCTCATGATCGGTGACGAGGTCACCGTGACCGTGCTGGGTGTCAAGGGGAATCAGGTTCGGATCGGTGTGAACGCGCCTCGAGATGTTGCCGTGCACCGTGAGGAGATCTACGAACGGATCAAACGTGAGCAGGCCGAGGGTGCATCGATCCCTGGTGTCGTGTCTCAGGGTAATCGGCTTGACTAGGTAGCCAGGGGGTCGCTTGCGGGCTACACTAGCGCCCGCCTGCGGCACTTGATCAACCTGCCTCGAGACGGTCGACTCGCCGACCAAGACCGCCCTGGCTGCTTGTTCGCAGCCTTTGGGCATCTCTGATCAGCGCTGCGTGTCTGCTCCCAACTCCCGGATCAAGATCTCCAAGAACCGGGACACTTCCTTCCGGAGAGATGGCCGAGTGGCTGAAGGCGCTCCCCTGCTAAGGGAGTATGGGTTAATAGCCCATCGAGGGTTCGAATCCCTCTCTCTCCGCCATTCGTCATCACCCCGTCAATCCTTTGTCGTGAGCCGGCGCGGCGGTGCGCGGGGTCGGAAGACGCGCTGGCCCGGTCGCTTCATTCTCCGGCACTGAAGTGCCTGCAAGCGGTGGAACGGCCTTCGCTAGCGCGTCCTGCGGAGCAACGGGAGCAGCTGATCGAGAGGGCGGGTATTGAGCACGTCCCGGCGCTCGAGCCATCCCCGTCGGGCCTGGCCGATTCCGTGGCGCAGATTCGCGAAGTCACGTGTGCTGTGGGCATCGGAGTTGACA